>CAJQPL010000040.1 GCA_905480215.1 uncultured Woeseiaceae bacterium
ACTGTGATCTCGACATCATCGCGCGTCAATATTCGCGTGCTGCGCAGGCCAATATCAGTCACCTCACCGCGCTCGCCGCTATCGAGAATGATGAAGTCTCCTGCCTTATAGGGTGCGTCCATGATGATGGAAACACCGGAGAAAATATTGGACAGGGTGTCTTTGGCTGCAAAACTCAAGGCAAGACCCACAATGCCTGCAGACGCCAGCCAAGCTGTGACGTCCATTTCCCAGGCGAGGAAAAGAAAATAGACCGCCAGCGCGACGACGACAATCTTCAAGACATTATGCAACAGCGACAGCATTCCTGAGCGCACGATCTGCAGGTTGCGCGATTTGGAATATGAGCTGACGATCAAAGCGATCAGCTGGCTTACTGTGTTGTACCAAACAAACAACGCGATCGTTTTAAGGATACCGACGGTTATGAATTGCGGGATTTCGGGAAGCCCGATTTTGACGGTGGCTAGTACCAGTCCAATCAAAACGAAGGTAATGAACACAGGCCGGTGAACTAACTCAACCAAATGATCGTCGAAATCATTGCTGGAGCGCTTGACGAAACGACTGATGATCCCTGAGATTATCCAGTCAGCAATCTTGCCGGCGATGACAAATGCCAAAACATAAATTAGGGCCTGCACGTAATTATTCGGCCCGACGAAGTCGGCAAATTGTTGTAGCCGATGAAGGAGCTCAGTCATTTCGTTGTTTGTGCCTTGATTGTTGGCCATGAACATAGTCGGCCATGGATTATTAGTTATAGATCCCCTGTGGAATCATCTGGCATTGAACCGTCAGTTGCGGGGATGCCGAAAGTGCGAACTTCCGCTTCTGGCGTCGTTGCGGGCTGACTTGGCCGGGTTCCACTTGTTGACATGCCGGGTTGTTTAGCCAGGTGACTGGTCTGTGCCGTCAGGATTTGTATGAATGTATTTGCTACGTCAGGTGCGATATTTGGCGAGCTCGCAAAAATTTTCTCGGGCGTCATGCTATTCGAACCATAGAACGCTGCATTTGCCTTGCGATCCATCGTTACGCCTGCCCCTTCAAGCGCTACGCCCGCAAATAGTCCGCGGTTGCGAGAATAGGAGTAAACCTCCGCTTGAAATTCAATATCTGTGGAGATACCGGCCTGTCGTCCTAAAGGTCCCGCTGCAACGGATGCGTCGGCGCCAAGTGTCAACTGGCCGTTCTCAATTCCATCGACACCCTTACGCGTTTTAAAGACGAGAATTATGTCGGTCGACTGCGCCCCTATTTGCCAACCGAAACTGCCGCCGGTGATGGTAACGAATGCTGGATTGCTCCAGGTCTCGTCATCCTGACGGATAACAAGAATTCCTTTACCTCGTCTGGCACCGAAGCCGAACGCGGCTTTGAATACATTCGGGATCACTGCGACCGCATATGCGCGACTTAATAGTGCGGGAGGAACACTCTTTTCCGGTATGCGGGATAGTTGTTCCAGGGTATCAGCCGCATCAGAAACTCGCTTTTCTTCACGCGATGCAGCGTCGGCAGGGGATGTAAATACTATGGCCAGTGCGGCCACAACCGCAAAAATGATTTTTGATTTCATGATGTTTTGGATGTCTCGCTCAATCAGGAGTTCAATAATACGCCAGCAAAGCTCAGTCGACTAGCGGTGTACAAGGATAGGTGGCAATGGATAATTTAGAGTCGCACAGACTGCGCGTATCAATTCTGCCTCTGCGACGGACAGCTTACCGTCATGAGCCGCGGTCGCGCTTATGGCGTGCAATAGAGCTTCCTGTCCTTTGCTATTCAGTCCCAATAGTACGTCAAGACTGTGATTTAAGACCCCCACCGACGCTTCTCGATCGGAGCTGTACTTCTCACCTTTGGCCCAAGACCCCATTGTCGCTATGCCGGCCTTGAATGCGGCGACACGTTTAGCTTCGGTTTCGTGGCCATAGTCGGCGAGAATACGCAGTAAATTCGCTGCGGCCTGTCTGAGATCACGGCGCCTGGAGCGCCTTGCCTCGCGCCTGCCGGTTGGATCGATGGCTCGACCGAGACTGCTCATCATGATGCGATTGAAGCAAAATTCGAATAATTCGATTTTTCCGTCTACCTCAATCAAACGCGTCGTCAATGACACCAGATAGGATAGTTCTTGCGCGGGTCGCCGTTTCAAAGCAGGAAAAGCGATTTCTAATAGCGGCAAACGGTATTCGGCGCCAATTGCTGCAAGCTCTTCGTAGAAGCGCCGCACAAACTGTGTGCGTTGTTGACCGAGCTGTTCGCTCACCAATGAAAACTGACGCTCGACGATATTGCCGGATTGATCGAGAACCAAGGCGACGGCGAGGAGATAAGCCAGCTCTGACGAGTGGGCCGCGTCGTACAGGGACGCGGGGATTGAGCGGCGTAAAACATGCGCGAATTCGACGTGTTTACGATGCGGTTGGCCAACCGTTTCCGCAATTGAGTTGGCAAGCACCTTAGTGCCACCACTGGCCATCGCCGTTGTAACGTCAGCAGCGAAAGCAGCGTGCTGCGCTCCTTCCTGAGCATTGGCACGGTGTTCGCGACGGTCGATTTTCGGATAGTCGCTTTCTCGGAAGCTCGGGTCCAACGCCTGGATGCGCTCGAGGAGTGGCGGATGCGTTGCAAACATGCCGAACAATCCAGAGCCGGAGCCAAACAGCATGTGGCTGACCTCTTCTGGGTCCGCGGCAACAATTTTTGAGCCGCCACTGTAGCCACCGATTTTCTTAAGCGCGTTTGCAATGCCTTCGCTTTGACGGGTGAACTGAACTGCAGAGGCGTCCGCCAGGTATTCGCGTTGGCGCGATACGCCGGCTTTGATCATGCGCGCAAAAAACACGCCGATGCCACCGAGGATCATCAAACCAAGGCCGATAATCAGGATGACTGGCGTGCCACGATCGCGACGGCTGGAAATGATACTGGTGTGGTAGCCGCCGCGAACTATCAGACGACCAGCCAGGCCTAGCACCATGATGCCAAACAAAATGCCCATCAAGCGCACGTTGAGTTTCATGTCGCCATTGAGAATGTGACTAAACTCATGCGCGATTACGCCCTGAAGTTCATCGCGTTCAAGTAATTCCAAAGTTCCACGTGTTACCGCAATGGCAGCGTCGCTGGTGGTGAAGCCGGCGGCAAACGCGTTGATACCTCGCTCCTGTTCCAGAACGTAGATCTCCGGTACCGCGATACCTGATGCGATCGCCATTTCCTCAACGACATTACGTAGCCTGCGTCGCAGTGGATCCTGAACGTCCATGGGAACGAGGGTGCCACCCATATCGACAGCGACTCGTCCGCCGCCGCCAGAGAGCATGGATACCTTGTAAAGGCTGGATCCTAGAATGAACAGGGTCGCAAGCACCGCAGTGCCGACGAGAATTGACAGATTTTCATCAATGAATTGACCGGGCGTATAAGCATAAGCAGTGGACGAAAAGTTGTAGAGGCTGACAGCAACAATTGCGGTAATACCGACGACAATTGCCGCCGTTGCCGTGATAAATGCAAAGACCAGACGCCGCGATGTGCGGCGCGCCTGATCCTGCGCATCAAAAAAATTCACGTTTTAGAAAGAAACGGCAGGTGCGTCGCGCATTTCCTCAGATTCGATTTCTAGGAAACTCGCAATCTTGAAGCCGAAGGATCCCGCGATAAAATTGTTCGGGAAATTTTCAACCGAATTGTTATAGCCCAGAACAGCGTCGTTGAATGCTTGGCGGGAGAACGCGACTTTATTCTCAGTGCTTGCCAGCTCTTCCTGAAACTGCATCATATTTTGATTCGCCTTTAGATCAGGATAAGCTTCCGAGAGAGCAAAAAGTCTGCCCAAAGCACTGCCAAGAGCGCCTTCGGAGGCGCCTAGCTTTTTGATTGCTTCCGCGTTGGCTGGATCAGCTTTGGCGGCATCAAGGTTTGAAACGGCACTGTTTCTTGCCTGAATTACGGCTTCAAGGGTTTCACGTTCATGTTTCATATACCCTTTGACAGCTTCGACCAGGTTTGGAATGAGATCATGGCGGCGTGTCAGCTGAACATCGATTTGAGCAAAGCCGTTGCGAACTCGGTTACGCTCGTTGACCAGGCGGTTGTAAATGCCGATCGCCCAAAAAACGATCGCAACTATGATACCCAGGAATATTAGAAATGAAGTCACTGTCCCGCTCCTCATGTAAGGCTTGTAAAGCCAAGCATAACCTCGGGCTTGGGCTAAAACTAGCGTCTTTCGTGTTGCTCTATGTGCCGTCGTTGGCGTTTGCGGACTGGTATGGCGATGCTCGGGCCATGATGGGAACCGAGCTTAGTGTTTACCTCTGGAGCGATGATTCGACTAACGGCGAAGCGCTTCTTGAGGAGGTGTTTCAGGAGGCTGCCCGCATTGATCGCCTCATGAGTACCTACAAAGATGATAGCGAAATTTCGAAAATCAACCGTCTGGCGGCAAACTCGAATATTCCAGTAAGCGACGAACTCTACCAATTGATCGGCAAGTCGTTGCAAATTTCCGCGCTAACTGACGGTGCTTTTGATATTACCTACGATAGCATCGGACAACATTTTGACTTCCGCTCCCGACAACGGCCGGATGAAGAAACAACCGCCGCGGAATTGGCGAATATTGATTTTCGCCTGCTGCTACTGAACGACGAATCGCAGACAATTCGCTTCAGGAAAAGCGGTGTGCGCATCAATCTGGGCGGCATAGCGAAAGGCCATGTCGTGGAGCGTGGTATCCATTTGCTGCGTGCCAATGGCATTCGGCACGCCATCGTCACTGCTGGTGGTGATTCGCGACTGCTTGGTGACCGGCGCGGCCGGCCCTGGATGGTAGGGATCCGCGACCCAAGAAAAGACGGTGAAGTGCCGATATCAGTGCCTTTGGAGGAGGAAGCAATTTCGACATCTGGCGACTATGAGCGATATTTTGATGAAGATGGCGTTCGTTTTCACCACATTATTCACCCCGCAACCGGAAATCCGGTCAGTGGCGTACATAGCGCAACAGTTTTCGGTCCCGACGCGGTCATGACGGACGCGTTATCAACCAGCGTCTTTGTTATGGGCGTAGACAAGGGCCTGCGCCTTATCGCGACGCTGCCGGAATACGAAAGTATCGTGATTGATGCAGACGGCCAGGTTTTCTACTCGGATGGGCTGCAACGCCCACAAAACCCGGCGGCTGAATAAAAACTGGCAGAAAACGCCCGCTGTCGCTGTATGTCGACGTGTATTCACTTTAAATTCAAACTGATATGACTATCATCGGCCTGAGACAGAAGATCGAAAAAACCATTGGGAATGGCGGTGATTTAACGTAATCTGTGGCGATTGTGTCGTCGGATCCTCCCAAGCTCATCGACAAGATTATGTTTAGGCAATCTGGGCAAGTGTGACGATTGTCACGGCCCTTACTTTCTATCGCTGTCACCATCCGTGATCAATGCGAGGAATCGGGCGAACAAAACAAGGAATGGATTGGTGAAAATCAAGAACTTAACAATTGGATTGTTATTTACCGCTCTTGCGGCGACATCGCTTGCGTCATCGGGCCTTGAAGGCCAAGCTGCACCGGACTTTGCCCTCAAAAGCTCGTCTGGCGAAAATCTGCGACTCTCCGAGTATCGCGGTGACGTTGTGATGATCAATTTTTGGGCTACCTGGTGTGGTCCTTGTCGACAGGAAATGCCGTTACTTGATGAGTTGTATACGCGCTATGAGCGAGTGGGATTCAATTTGCTCGGCGTGAATATTGACGACGATTCAAGGCGCGCAATGCAAATGATCGAAGAGTTGGGGGTGAATTTCCCGGTGCTTTTCGATGCACAGAAAGAAGTCAGCAAGCTTTATGACGTTGAGGCTATGCCGGTAACAGTATTGGTCGATCGTGAAGGTAACGTAAGATACGTGCATCACGGTTACAAACCCGGATATGAAGATAAGTATCTCGATCAGGTTCGCGCGTTGCTAAGAGAGTAACGGTCTAGTCGGTCGGCAGGAGAATAGAAAGTGACAAAGACATTAATCAGCTTGGTTTCCGTGCTCGCGCTAACGCTCAGCTTTTCGACGCTTGCGCAAGATAACGCTGATCCAGAGCGTGAAGATTTTCGTAGCATCGACCAAGATGTTCAGACGCTGAAGAAAGAAGTGCTCGACTTGAACAGAGACTTGTTTCTGCTCGAGGAGGAGTTGCTGTTTCCAGCAAACTCACAAGTGGCTTTTTTCATCTCGATGGATGTTGGCGAGTACTTTGACCTTGATTCCGTCAATATCAAAATTGACGGCAAGGAAGTTGCTAACTATCTCTACACCGAAAGAGAAGCGGATGCGCTGGTGCGAGGTGGAGTGCACCGACTACATATGGCGAACTTGAAAACCGGAGACCATGAGGTCGTAGCCGTATTTGTTGGTCACGGGCCCAACATTCGAGACTATCGTCGCGGTGCTACGCTTAATTTCTATAAGGGTATCGGTGCGAAGTACGTTGAGCTGGAAATAACGGACCGCGTTGAGAAGCAGCAGCCCGAATTCATCATCAAAGAATGGGAGTGATTTTTGCTCCACAGTTTCCCTAAAGCTAGCCGCTTTCGTCCCATAATATTGTTGCTAGTGCTGGCCTCAGCACTGGCGAACGCGGCAGACCCTGAGTTTGAGCCGGTCGAGATAATGGACCCTCAGTATGGCGAGGCGTTGTTCCATTTTTATCAGGAAGATTACTTTCCGGCCATCGTCAGAGTGCTGTCGGCGCAAGAAAAGCAACAGCTGGTGAATCACGCAGGCGACGCGGAGTTGTTGCTCGGTGGCATGTATCTGTCTTACGGCCACCATTTAGAAGCCGCCGATATTTTTGAACGTATGCTGGCGGACAGTGTTTCCGTCGAAAGTCGTAACCGAACCTGGTTTTTCCTGGCAAAGATCTGGTATCAGCGCGGCTATTTTGACAAGTCTGTAGAGGCGCTCAATCTCATAGTCGGCGAGCTGCCACAAAACCTGCAACGTGAAGCACTCATGTTGCGCGCAAATATTCTGATCGAACGCAAGCAGTACGATAGCGCTATCGCATTGTTGCAAAATTGGGACGGCAAGACGATTTGGGCGAGCTATGCCAAGTACAATATCGGCGTTGCGCTGGTTCGCAGCGGCCGTGTTGGCGAAGCGCAAGCGTTGCTCAACGAAATCGGACAGATGAAGCCGTTTGACGAAGAGATGACCTCGCTGCGGGACAAGGCTAATTTAGCTTTGGGTTATGCGTTGCTGCAGGATGAGCAATACGCTGCGGCTAAAGTTCCATTGCAGCGCGTTCGACTTGAGGGACCGTTTTCTAACAAGGCGTTGTTGGGTGTCGGCTGGGCCGAGGCGGAACTAGGTGATTTTCGCAATGCCCTGGTGCCGTGGATGGAGCTGCAGGGACGTGACCTGCTGGATTCCGCAGTACAAGAATCGATGCTGGCAATTCCCTATGCAATGGCAAAGCTGGATGCAGCTGGTCAGGCCGCCGATCATTACCTGAATGCGATCGAAGCGTTCTACGAAGAAGCGAATCGGCTGGACACTACGATCGCTTACATCGAGTCAGGTGAAATGTTTGATCGTCTGCTGGAAATTGATTCGCGTGACAGTTCAGGTTGGTATTGGCAGTTGGAAGAATTGCCGGAGGGCCCAGAAGCGCGCTATCTGTTCCATTTGCTAGCGACGCACGAGTTTCAGGAAGGCCTTAAGAACTTTCGTGACCTCAATTACCTGCAGTCTAATTTAGATGATTGGAAAGACAATATTGACGTGTTCGGCAATATGCTGGATACACGCAAGCAGGCCTATGAAGATCGCCTGCCGCGTGTAGAAAAAGCACTTTCGAGAGCTGACATTGAGGGTATGGTCGGCGACAAGCTGGGTTTCGATGCGACTCTAAACAGCATTGAAAAGAGCCATGACTGGCTTGCTCTGGCGAACGCTTCTGAATTCGAAATGTGGGGTGAGATAACCAACATTGAGAGAATGCCGGCATTGCAATCGGATATTGACGAAGCCGTTGAAGTTCGTGACAAGATTCAACTCCTGAAGGGTGTCTTGCTGTGGCAACTTGAAAGGGAATTCGATTCTGTCCTGTTCCAGACACGGCGCGATTTGAACGACGCAGGAATTGCTCTGGTTGAGTCACAGCGACTGCGTCGACAGATCGACGAGTCAATGCGCAGCGAGCAACTGAAGTTTGCTGCATTTGCGGAGCGGGTCAATGGCCTTGATCCGCGAATAGATGACATGACGCAGCGTGTTGACGATGCATTGTTACGGCAGCGAACATTCCTGCAGGACATCGCCGTCGGTGAACTCAGGGCGCAAAAACAGCGTATTAATACCTATACAGTACAAGCACGTTTTGCCCTGGCCGCTATCTATGATGTGGCAGCGTCGGAAGCGGAGGAGACACGATGAGGTCTCGCTTCCTGAAAACAATCTTAAATGTTTCGGCTTTGCTGATGTTGCTATCGGTGCCTGCGCAGGCACAGCAGCTCCGAGAAGCAGACACGATCAAGAGCCTTGAGGGCAAGCAGCCGGAACTGCGAAAAGGGAAACTGATTCTCGATAATTCCACTTTGGCGCGCGACAATTACCGGGCATTTCTCGATCTTATTTCGGACGATTCGGAATTGCGTTCGGAAGCTATGCGTCGATTGGGCGATCTTGAAATGGAGGCGACCGAAACTGCGCAGCTCGCAGAGAATATTGATGAACTGGATTTTTCCGGTTATGACAATGCGGTCGGCTTATTTCAGCAACTGCTCGAGTCTTATCCCGGCTATCAACGTAACGACACGGTTCTGTACCAACTCGCACGTGCTTACGAGAGCGGCGGTCGTACGGACGAGGCCTTAAGCGTTCTTGATGACTTGGTCACACGCTATCCGGATACGCTACTCATTGATGAAGTACAGTTTAGGCGCGGCGAGATGTTGTTCTTGCGTAAGCGCTATAACGATGCCGAATTGGCGTATCAGGTTGTTAACCGCTACGGCGACAGTTCGCGCTTCTATGAGCAGTCTTTATATAAATTAGGTTGGTCACAATTTAAGCTGGCTTGGCACGAAGAGAGCCTGGTGCCATTTTTCGATCTACTGGATCGCAAGCTTTTTACTGCTGATATCGGCGAAGGCGAGGAACGCCTGGCGAGCCTGTCGCGCGCTGAACGTGAGCTGGTTGAAGATACGTTCCGTGTTTTGAGTCTTAGTTTCTCCTATATGGATGGTGCGGGCGCGATTGATTCCTTCCTGCAAGGACGCAACAACCCAGCGTATAGCTACATTATCTATCGCAATCTCGGTGATCTCTATCTAGAGAAAGAACGTTATCAGGATGCAGCGGTAACCTATGAGGCATTCGTTGCTCAGAATCAGAACCACCCTAAAGCTCCGATCTTGCAGGCTGAGGTTATCGATGCCTATAAGCTTGGTGGGTTTCCAAGTCTGGTGCTTGAGGGTAAGAAAAACTACGTTGAACGCTATGCGTTGGATGGGACATTTTGGGCGAGTAGTTCGGTAGCGGAGAACGAGCAGGTTGCCGAAAATCTGAAAACGAATCTGACGGATCTCGCGCAGTACTATCATGCGGAAGCGCAAGCGAACGGACAGCGGAGTGATTACCAAGAGGCGGCAACTTGGTATCGAAAGCATCTCGCTTATTTCCCCGACGCAGAAGATTCGGCGAGCACTAACTTCCTGCTTGCAGAAATCTTGTTTGAAAGCGAAGAGTTTGCTGAGGCGATGCAAGAGTACGAACGCACGGCTTATGATTATCCGCTGCACGACAAGTCTGCGGAAGCAGGCTATGCGACACTTTTGGCGTATCGCGAACACGAGAAAACGCTGATGAATGAGGCGAAACGCGAATGGCATAGCAGGTATCTCGATAATGGCTTGAAGTTTGCGGACACCTATCCGCAGCATCCGGAATCGGGCGCTGTCTTGACGACTGTCGCGGAAGACTTTTTCCAGCAAGATCAGTTTGATATGGCGCTTAGCGTAGGTCAGATCGTCGTTGCCAAGGAGCCTGCGGTCGACGCAGCCTTGTTACGTACTGCCTGGACCGTGATCGCGCACTCTCAGTTCGATACGGACAACTTTGTTGCCGCTGAGGGCTCGTATTACAGCTTGAGAAATTACATGCCTGCGGATGATGCCGAGGCGAATCAGGAAATAAAGGAACGTATTGCTTCGTCGATTTACAAGCAGGGCGAACAAGCACGCGATAGTGGCGATCTGGAAACGGCCGTCATGCATTTCACGCGCTTAGGCGAGGTCGTACCGGATTCTGATATTCGCGCGACAGCCGATTATGATGCGGCTGCTGCGCTGATTACTATGCAGGCTTGGGGTAGGGCGTCTGGCGTTCTGGAACAATTCCGGGTGGACTATCCGGACAGTGAGTTTACTGACGACATTACGCAGAAACTTGCCGTAAGCTATATGGAATCCGGTAATTCAACCAAGGCTGCCGCCGAGTTCGAGCGCATGGCCGAGGCCGACTCAAGCTCTGAAGATGTGCGTAGAGAAGCGCTCTGGAAGGCGTCCGAGTTGTACAAAGAAACGGGCGCTAGCAGCAGTGAACAACGAGTCCTGGGCGATATCTTGAATCGCTATCCAAATCCATTGTCCGAATCGATTGAAGCGCGATTCCGCTTGCTTGAACTTGAGCGGCAGACGGGTTCAGAAGCAGCTGTCATGGCGCGTCTCGAAGAGCTCGTGGAAGTCGATGCGACCGCTGGTGCGCAACGCTCAGACCGATCACGCTTTTTGGCTGCCAAGGCGTCATTGGAATTGGCTGATCCGGTACGTCGTCGATTTGCAGTGGTCAAGTTTTCACAACCGTTGGCAGATAGCCTGAAACTCAAGAAATCACTAATGGAAGATGTCATCGCTGCCTATACAGATGCGGCGGAATACGGCGTTGCTGAAGTTACGACTGCGGCTACATACCGCCTGGGCGAGGTTTATCAGCTGTTCAGTTCCGACTTGATGGATTCAGAGCGTCCCGGCGAACTCAATGCGGATGCACTCGAGCAATACGAAATTTTACTTGAAGAGCAGGCGTTTCCCTTTGAGGAGCAGGCCATTGATCTATATATGGCAAATGCTGATCGGGCACCTAATGGTGTATACGACGATTGGGTGCGGAAAAGTTTTGAGCGACTGGCTGTTTTGATGCCGGCGCGCTATGCGAAAGAGGAGCGCAGTGAAGATGTTGTTACGGCGCCGTACTAATAATTTTCAGCGGTCTGCGCTGGTCTTGCTGATGGCCCTGGTGCTCGGAGCTTGTGCGAGTAGCGGACCTGTGAGCGATAGTTCGGCCGGTACCGAGCCAGCTGGAGCTTCGAGTGGAACCAGCAGCGGTGAACAACCGCCGTTCGCGGATGTTCCGTCTGCAGCGCTTACCTTATTCGAACAGGCGACGGCTTCGATGGCCAGCGGTGATTTTCTGGATGCAGAACTGCGGTTCAAGGAATTTCTGCTGCAATATCCCGACTATCCTGGTGCCTACGTGAATCTCGCGATTATTCATTCAAACAACGCAAACGAAACAGCTGCACGTGCAGCAATCGACAGAGCTTTGGCGTTGGACGCGAATCACCTGGCCGCGTTGAACCAATTGGGCATGCTACTTCGCAAAAATGGTAATTTCTTTGAGGCAGAGGCCGCTTATATGAAGGCCGTCACAGTCTCGCCTGAGTACGCCTTGGCACACTACAACCTCGGTGTTCTTTATGAACTTTACTTGCAGCGACTGGATATGGCACTACAGCACTTTACGGCATACCAGTCTATCGTCGGTGACGATAAGCAAGTCGAAAGGTGGATTAATGACCTGACGCGTCGCGTAGCGGCGAGTCAACCAACAGCAGACGTGGCGGAATGATGGACATGAGTACTGGCAAAAATATCGTATTCGGATCCGGAGTCATGCTCGCCATGTTACTGGCAACGTTTGCTGCTTTCGCTCAGGGTGAGTCTGACGATATTGGTCCGGCTGTCGATACATCGTCAATCGAGGCGGAGGAATTATCAGCAGCTGAACCAGCGGTCGATACGTCGGCCGCGAATGATAATATTGAACGACGAACAAGCGGTAACCGCGTCATGGACTCGATTGAGTTAGAACGCACAGAGATTACAGGTAATCAGGAATTGCCAAAGGTTTTGTACATCGTGCCCTGGAAGAAAGCTGAGCCGGGCGATTTGGTGGGTAAACCGATTAACAGTCTGATCGACGAGGTGCTGGCACCGATCGACAGAGAAGAATTTGTTCGACAAGTCAATTATCACGACGACTTGTACGGAGAAGAGGAAGAATAATAGTAGCGATCGCATGCTCCAAGCTTGCGTCGTTCGTAATTGATTAAGAGTGGTTTCGCCTAATTTTGGGTGAGACGTAGTTTTTTAAACATCTGTTTTTAGAGGAGCAGACAAATGAGCACTATCGTGCGGTTTTTTCAGGATGGCGGAGCATTCATGATCCCTATTCTGTTGGTATTTGGTTTCGGCGTCGCTATTGCGATTGAGCGCTGGACCTACCTGACAATGTCGGGTGCAAGCAATCGTGCTTTGTGGAAGAAGATCGTGCCTTTTCTTAAGGCTGGAAACTTCCAGGAAGCCGCGCGGCATACGGCCAAGTCCAAGGCAGCTATTGGATCAATTCTTACCTACGGCTTGTATCGAGTTAAGTCCGCGACCCGTCGCGACGATATCGAAAAAGCGATGGAAGAAAGTCTGATGGAAGTATTGCCGCGACTTGAGAAGCGTACGCACTACATTGCGACGCTTGCTAACATCGCGACCTTGCTCGGTCTGCTCGGAACGATTATTGGTTTGATCGCAGCGTTCACCGCGGTTGCTGAAGCTAATCCTGCCGATAAGGCCGATATGTTGTCTGCATCTATTTCGACAGCAATGAACACGACTGCCTTTGGTTTGATGGCTGCCATTCCGTTACTGCTGCTGCATGCACTGTTGCAAACTAAAACAAATGCTTTGGTTGACAGTCTGGAAATGGCAAGCGTCAAGTTTTTGAACGCAGTCACTGAACGCCAACTTAAAGCCACGGCTAGCGGAGCGTAAGCATGATTCGTAGCCGCAGAGGCGGTCGTCGTCGTACAGAAGACACGGCTGAACTCAATATCACGGCGTTCATGAACCTGATGGTTATTCTGGTTCCGTTCCTGCTTATTACCGCGGTGTTCTCGCGATTGGCGATTCTAGAATTGAATTTGCCAGGCTCCTCTAATGAGCCCGTGGATCCGCAGGATCAGGTATTCCAGCTAGAGGTCATCGTTCGATCAGACAAGATCGAAGTGGGTGATCGTAATCAGGGTCTTTTGGGTATTTATCCGAACGCTGAGGATGGCAGCTACGACTATGCAGCAGTTAGCATCAAGCTTCTTGAGCTCAAAGAGCGCTATGACGATAAGACAGACGCGTCAATTTTGCTGGAGCAAGACATCGCTTATGACGTGTTGGTGCAGATAATGGACACGGTTCGCGTCTCGGTCGAAGTCGAGATCGATGAAGAAGATAAGAAACAACTTGTGCGCAAAGATTTGTTTCCCGATATATCAATCGGCGATGCGCCGGTTCTTGCGCCAGTCATTGCGCCAGTCATTGAGGGAGGCGTCTGATGGTTAGGTCCGGTCGCGCAAAACGCATGGAGAAGCACCACAAGCGCAACAAGAGTACAGCTGCGCTAAACCTTGTGTCGCTCATGGATATCTTCACGATTTTGGTTTTCTTCCTGTTGGTGAATTCCTCAGACGTAGAAACCTTGCCAAGCACTAAAGAATTGCAGTTGCCAGAGTCGATAGCAGAGGCAAAGGCAAAAGAAACCGTCGTCATTCTCATCGGTGAGAACGACTTGATCGTACAGGGTACGCCGGTTGCGAAAATTGCCGACATCATGGCGTCTGAAGGTAATGATATTCCGGCATTACGCGAGGCACTGCTGTCACAGAACGACAGAGTGTTGCGTCGCGATGCCAAGGACGATATTGCCGGACGTGAAGTAACAATCATGGGCGACAAAGAGATCCCGTACCGACTGCTTAAGAAAGTCATGAAAACGTGTACGGATTCAGATTACGGACAAATTTCGCTTGCTGTATTGCAAAAAAGTTCAGACAAGCTGGACAGCGCTTAAGCGCCGCCGTTAGGAGTCACGGAATTGGATTTACCGTTTTACAGAGAATATGACCTGCCCTGGACCAGCGGCAGGAGCCAGGAAAAGAAATTCCAGCGTTTGCTAGGGATCATCGTCCTGATCTGTCTCGTGCTGAGTGCGGTATGGCCATTTATACCTGTTCCGGATCCCGAACCGTTCGACATAGACGAGATTCCACCCAGAATTGCGCAGCTGTTGCTGGAGGAAGAACCGCTGCCACCGCCACCACCGGTAGTCGAAGAAGAGCCCGAACCGGAACCTGAGTCTGAAGATCCAGAACCAGAACCGGTCGTGGAGGAGCCCGAGCCCGAACCAGAGCCTGAGCCCGAGATTGATTTGGAAGAAGTCGCTCGCGAAGAAGCACAGGCAGCATTGATGCCGTTTGCTGAGGACCTTGCGGATCTGGTTGATAACGAATTGCTGGATCAGGTTGCGGATAATCGCGACTTGAGTGAGTCGGTCGGTGAGGCCGAACGCAACGAGCGGTCAATGATTACCTCGAAAGTGGGTACTGCATCTGGCGGCATTAATACTGCGAATATGAGTCGTAATACTGGCGGTAGCGGTATTGCCGGTCGCAATACGACTCGAGTAGTCAGTCCCGTAGCGGGTATCGGGCAGTCTGGCGGCGCTGCAAGCCGTTCCGGGTCCAGCGG
>CAJQPL010000041.1 GCA_905480215.1 uncultured Woeseiaceae bacterium
ATGCTACTGTAGGTCGACAGACAATATTCTTGTCTTGAATCCCTCCCAGCCATCTGTCGCGCTATAAGTTCAACACGGTTGCTGTTTTGATCTTAAACTCCCATATTCATTAAGTTACGAATGATATTTGGATAATCAATGAAAGCAAAAGAAATCTTCGCGGTAATAGTTGGTGGTATAAGTCTGATATTATGTTCCAACGCTGTTAGTGAGGAAGTAATCAAAATTGGCCTACGTGCGAACCGGGGCGCAGACTTTGCGATCAAGCGCTGGCAGCCAACGGCTGATTACTTGAGTAAAGCAATACCTGGCTATACTTTCGTATTAGTACCTTTTGAGATCAACAGTTTATTAAATCAAGCTGTATCACGTAGTAAATTTGATTTTGTTTTCACCAACCCCGCATCATATGTCGAACATAAAATCCGATATGATGTATCTGCAATTGCCACACTTATCAATAAGCGCGAAGGCAAAAGCTATAGCCAGTTTGGATCAGTAGTACTGGCGCGTTCCGACCGTAATGACATCACATCCTTTCATGACTTAAAGGGACAGAGGTTCATGGGCGTCGATGAACTGGGGTTTGGCGGTTGGAGAATGGCCTACCGCGAACTCCTGGACAAAGGTGTAGATCCATACAAGGATTTCCGATTGTTGAGTTTTGGCGGAGGAATACAGCAAAATGTAGTTCTTGCTGTGCGTGACGGTGCAGTCGATGCTGGCTCTGTGCGGACAGGGATGCTTGAAAGAATGGCTCACCATGGTGAAATTCAACTTAACACATTCAAGGTTCTGGAGCAGAAATATACCGAAGGGTTTGATTTTTATCATAGCTCGCGCCTGTATCCGGAGTGGCCTTTCGCAAAATTGACTCATACATCGAATGATCTGGCTGACCAGGTTGCGACTGCGTTGTATAAGCTCCTACCCGAAAGTGAAGCAGCTAAACTGGGACACTATATGGGTTGGGCTGCTCCTCTCGACTATAAACCTGTGAATGAGTTATTAATGGAACTAGGGGCTGGCCCATACGCAGAAACTGGTGGCATTAACTGGGTTAAGCTCACCAGAGGCTACTGGAAGGAGGGTTTGATAGCGCTAATAGTGTTTTTAACTACAGTTATTATCGCGTGGTGGGTGATCCTTTCAAACATGCGTCTAAGACGCGTTACCTCTGAACTGGTAATGCATCGAAAACAACTGGAAGAGAGGGTATCCGAACGCACGGCTGCCCTTCATAAATCCACAACTCGACTGCAAACATTATTTGACGCGGCTACTGAATTAATTTTTGTGGTCGATCTCGAGGGCCGAATCACACAGGCCAACCGCTACGTTTACGAGCGGACCGGCTATACTGAAAAAGACGTCACTGGGCACAACATCAAAGAGTTCTTTACCAAACAATCACTGAATGCTTGTGACTGCAATTTCCCTAACCCCCGAGAACGCGAACATAGCCGTGCGGATGTCGAATTTGTGTGTAACGATGGCAGCATTTTACAAATGGAATGTTCAGTCACGGCTATCTCTGATACAAGCGGGGATTTTAAATCCTTTCTGATCATCCAGCACGATATCACTGAGCGTAGGCTCGCAGAGGAAATGGCCAAGAGACATCAGCGGGATATGGCGCATGTAATGCGGCTAGGCACCATGGGGGAGATGGCGACGGGCTTAGCGCATGAATTGAATCAGCCATTGACTGCATTAATCAGTTATTGTGGGACTGCAGCATCTCTGTCGAACTCATTGCAATCGCCGCCGCAACAACTCGGCGAAATATTGGAACTGGCTATGGAGCAGGCGCATCGTGCTGGTGAAATCATCCGAAATCTACGTGGATTTGTCAGTAAGGACAGTGAGAATAAGGAGACCTTTGAACTTGACCGAATCATAGGTGACATCATAACTTTCCTTAAATGGGAAGTGCGGAAAAGTGGCATAACAATTGAGCTCCAACTGGGCGGCCATGAACACAAGGTTACGGCGAACAAGATCCAGATTGAGCAGGTATTGGTCAACTTGGTCCGGAACAGCCTGGAAGCATTCGAGCACGCGAAAAGAGTCGACGGTATGGTAGTCATACAAACTCGTTTATTGCCAAATGATACGATTGAAGTGAGCGTGGCTGATAATGGGCCCGGAATTGATGCAACAATGGCCGGCAAAATATTTGATCAGTTCCAGACAAGTAAGAAGACAGGAATGGGGATTGGGCTATCCCTTAGCCATTCAATTATCGAAGGCCACGGCGGTAAACTATGGGTGGATGAAAGCCATCAGGATGGTGCATTATTCGTAATCGAACTACCTGTTAGCGAGTGAATATATGTACCGGATACAGGCGACTCCATCGAAACTGAGCAGTTAGTTAAACTACCTTTTTGAAAACATCTGAAGAAAAAAAGGGGTCGGAGTGATTAAATTTAAATCACTCCGACCCCTTTAATCCTTACCTGATATCATTGATCAATTCAGGCACAATGTGTCTCAGTGAACGACAACGAAACATCCCTGTAATGATGCATATAATGCGCGTTCGTTTTTACCTGCTAGTTATGCTTTTTCCACTGGCGCCGGCGATAACGAGCGCACAACCGGAGTCCAGAACCATGACCGATCCGCATATTGAAGAAGCCATCGTGTTGATGAACAACTTCGCGGAGCGTACGGGGCTTAGCTCCAAAAATCCCCCACGGCGTTACCTGTGGACAGACGCCTTTGCGGTCTGCAACTACCTCGGCCTGGCTCGCACCACCGGCGAACAGGTTTACACAGAACTCGCCATACAGCTGGTCAACCAGGTCCATCATACGCTGGGCCGGCATCGGGACGACGACAAACGCACAGGGTGGATCAGTGGATTGAGCGAACACGACGGTGAGCTACATCCAACCCGAGGAGGGCTTCGCATCGGTAAAGCATTGCCGGAGCGCGGTGCAGACGAGGCCATCGACGAAAACCTGGAGTGGGATCGCGACGGCCAGTACTTCCACTACCTGAGTAAATGGATGCACACCCTCGACCAGGTCACGCGTGCCACGCAACAACCCCGCTTCAATGCATGGTCTCGCGAACTCGCACATAGTGCATTTGACGCCTTCACCTATGTGCCATCTTCCAGATGGCAGCCACCCAGAATGTTCTGGAAGATGAGCATCGATCTAACACGTGCACAGGTAGCCTCTATGGGGCAGCACGACCCACTGGACGGCTACATCGCCAACCTGCAATTGCGTACCACCGCGACCACACTGCCGCAACCGCCCGCCGGGCCAGACCTCGAAGACGAAACCAGCCAGTTCGCGGCGATGTTGAAATGGGGCGATTTAGCCACCACCGATCCGCTCGGCCTGGGTGGCCTGCTGATCGATGCTTACCGCGTGCAACAGCTCATGCAGCAAGGCCCATTAGCGGATGAGCAAATGCTCGATAACTTGCTCAGCGCATCTCTCACCGGTCTACGGAACTACGCACAAAAAGGTGAGTTGCAACAGCCGGCCCAATATCGGCTCGCGTTTCGTGAACTCGGCCTGGCAATTGGCCTGCACGCCGTGGAACGCATGCAACAAGTAGTTGAAGATGAAGCGCAGCAGGCTTCCACAAACCCGCAGCCAGGCAAACAGCTAAATGCACTCATGCAATACATACCCCTTCGCGACGAGATCGAGGCATTTTGGCGCGATCCCGAACATCAACGAAGCCCTACATGGAGCGAGCACCAGGACATCAACGAAGTGATGCTGGCAACAAGCCTTGCGCCAGAGGGATTTCTGGTGCTTATGCCATATTAAAGCCGCTTTCCGAACGATAAAGGGGTCAAGAACGATAAAGGGGTCGGAGTGATTAAAATTAAATCACTCTGATAATCCTCTAGCCAGCCTCCTCACAGCCAGTTGTTAAACTGGCTGCTCACAAAACAAAGAGGAGACTGACATGTCACATTACTGCGGAATTGATTTACATTCAAATAATCATGTTGTGGTTGTAATCGACGAAG
>CAJQPL010000042.1 GCA_905480215.1 uncultured Woeseiaceae bacterium
TATCCGTTAACGATTTTACAGGGTCGATAATATAAAACAGGACCAGCCGCGATACTTTTTCAGGCAGCTGACTTTGAAAATGGAGTTTTGGAAGTGAAGAACACAACACGCAAGAATTTGTTTTCCGGTCGTGGCCTGCCCGCGCTCGCCGTCGTTAGTGGAAGCTTTGCTGCATTGCCTGCCGCGGCTTTGGAACTGGGTGACATCACCGTTCAATCACACCTCGGACAGCCACTGCGCGCCAGCATTGCGTTCGCCCTCGCTCCAAACGAACAGGTTTCCAACCGTTGCGTAACGTTACGCCCTGGCGCATCCGTAAGCGGCTTGCCAGGTATCGGCAACACCAGCGTTAGCGTCGCAAATGGCGTAATTATGCTCAGGGGTGCCACAGCGCTTCGCGAGCCGATGGTTTCCGCTCACATCGTTATTAACTGCCCATATTCGGCCAATATAAGTCGTGAATACATGTTGTTCATCGATCCGGCTACACCCACCTATGAAGCCGCTGCAGTGACACAACAAGTCGCGGCAGATACGACGCCGGTTGCCGTCGCACCCGCCGCAATAGTGGCATCAGTGCGCAAGCCACCTGTAGTAAAAGACATCGGCCCATCGACCAGCTACCAAGTTCGAAGCGGTGACTCAGTGTCAGAGATCGCACAACGAATTGAGGATCGTAGCGTTGGACTCTGGACAGCAGTAGATGCGATTTTCGCAGCAAACCCGGATGCCTTTATTAATAACGACCCGAATCAACTAAAGGCCGGCAGCACATTGCTAATCCCGTCATTTGACGGCAGCGCAGCAGTTGTTGCCAATACTGTTGTTGCCAATACTGCAGAAGTTAATAACGACAGCGCTAACGTCGTAATCGAAGCAGCAGTCGCTGATGTATCTGTTGTTGCTGCTGCTGATCTCGTTCCTGCAGCCTCCATTGCAGACGAAACCACGAATTCTATTGCTGCTGAAACCACGGATGATTTGAAACCTGCCAATGCAGGGCTTGACGATAATCCGTATGTTGGCTCCGCGACTGCGGAGAACATCGTAATTCCAGACACCAGTCTGGAGGGCCCGCAAACAACATCAGCATCGCCCAATGTAGCGATCGCCAGCTTAACGGACAGCAGTACGCCAAGCAGCAGTGAAGCAGCACCATCGTGGATATTCTGGCTGGCAGGAGGCGGTATCGCTCTTATCCTCGGTCTGCTGATGTTTGGTCGCCGATTCCGTACCAGTACAGATTCGGCACCGCTGGCACCAATGGGCGTTCAGGAAAATCAACGCCGTGCGTCAGATCTTGAGCAAGATGTAGACACTGAGAGTCTCGCCGCAATGAGTATTGATTACGACTTAAGCGACGACTCGCCCACCGCGGAAAACCTCGCGTTGGATGCTGACCTTGTAATCGGAGCTGGGCTGGAAACTGGCAGCGAATCTTTGGACTTCAACTTTGCCGACACGACTGCCCTCGGCATTGAATTGCCATTGCAAGAAGAAGCTTCAGTATCGGATAAAACAGACATACTGCCGCCATTGCGAACGGATGAGTTTTCGATTCTGGAGACTGAAGTTCTTCCGGACGACGAAGATGACTATGATATGTCGGTACTTATCGATGCTACCAAGATGCCGCGGCCGGATGACGCACCGGAGCACGATCTGAAGGCCGTTGAAATCCTTAGCGACGACGAAACGACGGATTCCGGTAGCTATACGATTAACGAAGAAGTCGACTATCAGGTTCTGGAACAGGATTACGAAGACGAAATGACTGCTACACAGGCGCTCAATGCCGAAATTGCACGCGCTGCTTTAGAACTCCCAGCGTCTTTCGACGCTGACGCAAACGATGAGACAATGGCGCTGCCGCTGGCTGCAGTAACCGAGTTCGACATCACGGCACAAATGCCTGCTCAGAACGATGATGAGTCTAATCTTGAAGAGACAGAAATCACCGAGGAAATTACCGTAAATCAAGCCGCAGATGGCGGCGAATCAACGGTCGAAATGCCGATTGAGTCCAGCAAGGCCAAGTAACGAAGGTCAAGTAACGGCACTGCTCGCGCAGCTGTTGTTACTGGCTACTCGACACCATCAAGGCGTTCAACTTTTCGCCATCCTTTAGGCAACATGCTGCCGCGCAATGCGCGGTCGCCATAGTAGTCATCAAGATCATTCCATTTGATCGTCATTGTTCTAGAGCCCGTATGTACTTTTAGACTTCCCTCTTCGGGAATCACCGCGGCGGCCACCATGGTTTCAGCACCTTCTTTATATTTCTTGCCCGGAATATTGATGAGCTTGTTGCCCTTGCCCTTGGCAAGCTCAGGCAATTCCTCCATTTCAAATATCAGCAATCTACCGATCGAGCTGACTGCGGCAATCAGGCATTCCGTCTCGTCTGGAACCGGTGATGGAACGACCGCTTTACCGCCAGCGGGCACTCTGAGGATCGACTTACCGGCTTTATTACGCGACACCAAGTCACTTAATGACGTGACGAAACCGTAACCTGCATCGCTGGCCAACAGATATTTTTTCTCATTTGCGCCAATCATCGCACCACAAAACGCAGCGCCGTCAGGCGGCTTAAAGCGACTCGACAAAGGCTCCCCCTGACCTCGCGCCGAAGGCAGCGCACCCGCCAACACGCTATAGACACGCCCTGTGCTGTCAATAAACATGGCCAGCTGATTGCTGCGGCCCTGTGCTGCGGCCAGGAACGAGTCGCCAGAGCGGTAGTTCAGGCTCTCCGCATCAATTTCGTGCCCTTTCGCGGCGCGCGCATAGCCGGCCTGTGACAAGACGACAGTAACGGGCTCGCTGGCAACGAGTTGTGTTTCGTCCAATGCCTGAGCTGCTTCACGCTCGATAATCAAAGTACGACGTTCATCGCCATAGGCTTCCGCGTCTTCAAGAATTTCATTCTTAATGAGTGTTTTGAGACGCGCACTACTGCCGAGTATTTTCTCCAGCTTGCTGCGCTCTTCATTCAACTCATCCTGCTCGCCGCGAATTTTGATTTCCTCTAATTTGGCGAGATTGCGCAAGCGCAAATTCAATATAGCTTCGGCTTGAATGTCCGACAACTTGAAGCGCTTCATCAGCACCGGCTTAGGCTGGTCTTCGGTGCGAATAATCTTGATGACCGCATCGATGCTCAGATACGCGACCAATAAACCGTCGAGTATATGCAGACGGTCGCTAACGATTTGCAATCTATGCTGCAGTCGCTTGGTGACCGTTTGTTTGCGAAACTTTAACCACTCCTTGAGCATTTCGGGCAGCGTGAACAAGCGCGGTCGGCCGTCCAGACCGATGATATTCATGTTTACTCGAAGGGTTCTTTCCAGCGACGTCGTTGAGAACAAGTGCGACATTAACTGCTCGACATCGACACCGCGCTTTCTACTGATAATCAGACGCGTTGGGTCTTCGTGATCGGACTCGTCGCGCAAGTCGTCAACTTGCGGCAACTTCTTATTACGCATCTGCATCGCAATCTGTTCTTGCAGCTTGGCGCCGGAAATTTGATGCGGCAATGACGTAATAACGATATCACTGCCCTCCAACTTGTATGACGCGCGCAGCCGCAGGGTGCCGCTGCCGCTGCTGTAGATTTCCTTGATGTCACTTACGGGTGAGACCAACTCACCGCCAGTTGGAAAGTCCGGGCCCTTGATATGCTTCATGAGCTCCGTCACGGTCGCCTTCGGATTGTCAATCATGTGTACCAATGCACTGGCAACTTCATTGAGATTATGCGGCGGGACGTCTGTCGACATTCCTACAGCAATACCCGTTGTGCCGTTGAGCAACAGATTCGGCAACCGGGCCGGCAAGACCACTGGCTCGCTCATCGTACCGTCGAAGTTGGGCGTCCAGTCGACCGTTCCGTGCGCCAACTCCTGTAACAGACTTTTCGCATACGGCGCGAGTCTTGACTCGGTATAACGCATTGCCGCGAACGACTTCGGATCGTCGGTCGAACCCCAGTTCCCCTGACCAATGACAATTGGATACCGATACGAAAAATCCTGCGCCATTAGCACCATGGCCTCGTAGCAAGCCGAATCGCCATGCGGGTGAAACTTACCGATGACGTCACCAACCGTTCGCGCCGACTTTTTCGGCTTTGATGAAGCCGACAAGCCCAGTTCGCTCATAGCGTAGACAATGCGGCGCTGCACCGGCTTTAAGCCGTCGCCAATTTGCGGTAACGCACGATCAAGAATGACGTACATCGAATAATCGAGGTACGCCTGTTCGGTATAGTCTTTGAGGGCTTGTTGTTCTACGCCTTCAAGATTCAAGCTGTTTTGCATGTCACTCATACCTCGGCAAGGTTGCCTTTGGTCTCAAGCCAGGTTCGTCGATCTTTCGACCGCTTCTTCGCCAGTAGCATATCCATAAGCTGTTCGGCTTTATCTTCGGCACTAATCGTCAGTTGCACGAGGCGTCGGGTGTCACGATGCATCGTTGTTTCGCGTAGTTGTTCCGGATCCATTTCGCCCAGACCCTTGAAGCGAGTAACGGTGACCTTCGCCTTCTTCTTCTCCGCCTCGATACGGTCAAGAATGCCTTTTCGCTCGCCCTCATCGAGGGCGTAAAAAACCTCCTTACCAACATCAATTCGGTACAGCGGCGGCATGGCAACATAAATATGCCCTGCCATCACCAACTCTCTAAAATGCCGCAGGAACAGCGCGCACAGCAAGGTCGCTATATGCAGCCCATCCGAATCAGCATCCGCGAGAATGCACACTTTGTGATAGCGCAACCCACTGATGTCGTCGGTCCCGGGATCAACACCGATCGCAACCGAAATATCATGCACTTCTGCCGACGCAAGTATCTCGCCAGTATCCACTTCCCAGGTATTCAAAATTTTGCCACGCAAGGGCATGATCGCCTGCGTATAACGATCGCGCGCTTGTTTCGCTGAGCCACCTGCTGAATCGCCTTCCACCAGAAACAACTCGCAGAGCTCCGGTTCCTGCGAGCGACAATCAGCAAGTTTTCCAGGTAATGCTGGCCCGGAAACAATTTTCTTTCGAACCACCTGCTTCGCAGCTTTAAGCCGGCGTTGCGCTTTGTTGATCGCCTGTTGTGCAATCAGGTCGCCGGTTTCCGGATGCTGGTTGAGCCATAAGGAGAAATTGTCTTTGATCAGACCAGCAACGAAAGCGGCGGATTCCCGCGATGACAAGCGCTCCTTGGTTTGCCCAGAGAACTGCGGATCCTCAAGCTTGGCGCTGAGGATGAAATTTAAACCATCCCAAACATCTTCCGGCGCAATGGCAACACCGCGTGGTAATAAGTTTCGAAACTCGCAAAACTCGCGCAGCGCGTTCGTAAGACCGGTCCGCAGTCCGTTTACATGAGTACCGCCTTGCGGCGTCGGAATCAGATTGACATAGCTTTCCGTGACACTCTGAGCACCCTCCGCCGTCCAGACCAGGGCCCATTCCACGGCTTCATTGTTACCGGTGATGTTGCCGGAGAACGGGTCGGCGGGCAGCGTCTCACCACCACCAATTTCCTCAAGCAAATACTCTTCGAGGCCGCCTTCATAACACCATTCGATTTTTTCACTGGGCTTCTCAACCTTAAGACGTACTGTCACGCCTGGGCAAAGTACTGCTTTGGCACGCAGCGTATGCTTGATTCGAGAAACCGAAAACTTTGCAGAGTCGAAATACTTCTCGTCCGGCCAAAACCGTATCGTGGTACCGGTGTTAGCTTTGCCGACTTTGCCTACAACCTCGAGTTTGCCGCGCTTCTTGCCGCCAGCAAAACTCATGTTGTATTCCTTGCCGCCACGGCGAATCCAGACTTCAAGATTCTTCGACAAAGCGTTAACAACCGAAACGCCTACACCGTGCAGGCCACCTGAATACTGGTAATTATCATTGGAAAACTTGCCACCGGCGTGCAGGCGCGTTAGCACCAGTTCGACACCAGGAATTTTTTCCTTGGGATGCTTGTCGACCGGCATGCCGCGGCCGTCGTCCGAGACCTCGAGCGAGCCGTCCTTGTAAATGATGACTTCGAGTTTTTTGCAATAGCCTGCGAGCGCCTCATCGATACTGTTGTCAATGACTTCATGCGCCAGGTGATTCGGCCGCGAAGTATCCGTGTACATGCCGGGTCGGCGCCGTACAGGCTCCAGACCACTAAGGACTTCAATGTCCGCAGCGTCGTATCGTTTGCTCATTTATTAACCAGAATTATGCCCGGCGGCAGTTTAGCTTGATTGCCCTGAGCGTGCACCCGGTATATTCAGTCCAGATCGTTAAGAAGTGATTCGCGAATATTGTCCGCAACCGGACCAACATCAACCTGGTAATTTTCATGATCGATGCCAGCTACGAACACGGCACCAGACTTAAGTGCCTTAGCCTGCTCAGGTGGAAATTCAAAGCGCATGAAATGTACAGCAGATGTCTTGTCCTCATCTGCTCGCTCCATATCTTCATCCGCGATCGCGAAAACCCGGTCAAAATCTGCAACCTGAACGTAAACGCGATTTTCGATGCCAAGCAGGCGCTGCAGCATTTCACGACGTTCTTCTTCCTCCGGAAATTCAACCATGAAAGTTGCCTTCCAGTTGCAGCCGTCCGGAATCAGCGGATTGTATGCCTCAAGCTCTTCATTGATGCTCGCCGCCTCAAAAATGCGCTCAATCCGCAGCATTTCTTGCACCTGATACTGCATGGTCAGTCGGTCTTCAAAATATAAGGCCGCATTAGTGCCGAGATGCAGGCGACGATTTCGCTTGTGCGCCATGACCGTGTCACGAAACTCCGGACGTTGTTCCGCGTACTGCTCCAGACTCATCAAATCGTCGCGTGTTAACTTTTGCATGTCATATTCCGTACGCCGTGCGTAGCAAGCTCATTGGGTGATTTGGGTCGTAGTCGTCCAGATCCTGCACAATCTGCTCGGCTGCCATTGGACAGTCGCTGACGAAATGGTCTGCTTCGCTGCGCTTCAACTTATTAATAACAGGGCGAGCGATTTTCTTCGAAACTTCGTGAAATTCTTTCTTCACTGCGTAAGTACCGTCATGCCCGGAGCATCGTTCAATCGCATCAACCACAGTATCGGGCACCAACTGCAATATGTCCCGAGTCTTCATGCCGATGTTTTGCACACGTAAGTGGCATGGCACCTGATAAGACACTTTGCCCAAGGAAGTTTTGAAATCGGTGTTCAGCGCCCCATCCTTATGCCGCAGCATCAGGTACTCAAATGGGTCGTACATGGCGTTACGTACCTTAGCGACGTCTGCATCGTCGGGGAACATCAACGGCAACTCCTGCTTGAACATCAGGGTACACGAGGGAATCGCTGTGACGATATCCCAGCCGTCGTCGACCATTGCCGCGAGGATCGGGATATTAACCTCTTTCGCTTTCGCGACAGCGTCAAGATCACCCAATTCAAGTTTGGGCATTCCGCAACACGCTTCCTTCTCCGCAAGCGCCATTGGAATCGAATTGTGTTCGAAAACAGCAACCAGATCTTCATTCATTGCAGGGCGGTTTCTGTTGCCATAACAAGTTGCATACAAAACAACCTTGCCGCGAGTGTTGGCGGTTGGATTGGCAACCACAGCGCTTGAATCTTCGAGGCGACTGAGTCGTTTCCTGGCCGTATTCGAATGATACTCAGGTATTGGCGCATGACGATGCACGCCCAATGCGCTTTCAAGAACTTTCCGACCAAGCTTGCTGCGATTGGTCGCATTGACGACATCCACAACCACGGGAATACCAGCCAATTTGCCGACTGTATCCGTAGCGCTTAAGACCTTGTCGCGTACCGATGCGCCCTCTTTCTTAAAGCGCGCCGCTTTTGCACGCAGCATTAAGTGCGGGAAATCTATATTCCATTCGTGCGGTGGTACGTAGGGGCACTTGGACATGTAGCACATGTCACATAAGTAACATTGGTCGACGACATCCCAATACACCTTCTTTGGGACACCATCGACCTCCATGGTCTCAGATTCATCGACTGCGTCAAACAGCGTTGGAAACGCGTTACACAGACTGAAGCAACGGCGACAGCCGTGGCAAATATCGAAGACACGTTCAAGCTCCTCAAAAAGAGGAGCTTCTTCGTAAAACTCTTCAGACTGCCAGTCGAGCGGATGCCGGGTCGGCGCCTCGAGACTGCCTTCTCGTCTACCGCTCGACACTCAATTAGTCATCAAGTGAATCAAGCGCTTTCTGGAAACGGTTAGCATGTGATCGCTCTGCCTTGGCTAGCGTCTCAAACCAATCAGCAATCTCGTCAAAGTCTTCGTCGCGCGCAGTCTTCGCCATACCCGGGTACATATCCGTGTATTCATGCGTTTCACCCGCAACGGCGGCCGCCAGGTTTGCAGCTGTAGGTCCGATCGGCAAACCTGTTGCCGGATCACCCGTCTCTTCGAGATATTCCAAATGGCCATGCGCATGTCCGGTCTCACCTTCGGCGGTTGAACGGAACACTGCAGCCACATCGTTGTAGCCCTCGACGTCGGCTTTTGCTGCGAAATAGAGATAACGACGATTGGCCTGCGATTCGCCTGCGAATGCATCTTTCAGGTTTTGTTCGGTTTTGCTGTCTTTCAATGACATTTCTGATCCTTTCAAGTGAGAACTATTCTCAGTTAGAACGATTCTAAGGAGCGCCAACTTTAGTGCGCAAAATATGGTGTGTCAAATGGCAGGCATTGACGTTTATTGGACTCGCCTGTAGCGTAACGCCGCACTCTACAACGGACGAACACAATGGCAGCCGCGAAGAAAATCAACCTCGAAAAATCTCTGGCCAATCTAGAGGAACTGGTCGAAGAGCTTGAGTCCGGTGACTTGCCGCTTGAGCAGGCCATGAAGAAATTCGAGGAAGGAATCAAGCTGACTCGAGGCTGTCAGACAGCTCTCAAAGAAGCTGAGCAAAAGGTCCAGATCCTGATGAAAAGTGCTGGTGGCGAAGAACTAACTGACTTCGACATAGACAACGAAGACTAGCTGTTGGTCACAGATGGCAACCCAAGCTTGCCAATCTACTTCGACATCAATTCCATCAAAGCCACGACCGTTGATTCGACGCCAGACGTTACGGCAGGCTGCGGCGAGATTTTAAATAGTGGTGAATGATGGCTTGGAACAGCAGCCCCGCCTGCTTTTTCAGCAGCGAAGTCCGCTTGCGGTGTGCCGCCAATCGCCCAGTAAACACTCCTGATATTCGGGTCAACCGTGAAAAACGGGAAATCCTCTGCGCCCATTCCTTTCGTCGGAATATCAACCACAGCATCGTCACCCAAGGACTCTGACCAGGATTGCTTCAGGCGTCGTGCCAGCCTGGCATCATTGATGGTAGGGGGAACGCTTTCGTTGGAGATAATCACTTCCGGCAGTTTGTCTTCAGGCAGGCCCGCTACCCGGCCCATGTTTTCGGCAATCCGAGTGATGCCATTGAGCAGAATTTCGCGTGTCTCGAGGCTTGTATTCCTGACCGTCAACTGCAAGTGAGCGCGATCCGAGATAATGTTGTGCTTCGTTCCGGAGTGAAATGATCCGACCGTAACGACACCGGGATCGCGCGGTGATAACTCGCGCGCAACCAGTGTTTGTAATGCCAAAACGATCTGACTACCTAAGACAATCGGGTCTTTGCCGCGGTGTGGGTGCGCCCCATGTGCACCAACGCCGTGGATAATGATATCAACCGTATCAGCGCCGGCGTAAGGGCTACCCTCAGAAACATTAATCACGCCGGCAATGTTGTTGGAACTGACATGGAATGCGAGCGCGTAGTCAGGCGTGCCAAATCGACCCCAAATATCATCTTCACGCATCGCACGTGCCCCCATTACTCGTTCTTCCGCGGGTTGCACGACCAACATCAGAGTGCCGCTCCATTCATCCTTTCGCGCCGCCATATGGCGTGCCGTACCGACGAGGCTAGTAATGTGTACGTCGTGACCACAGGCGTGCATCGTATAGACCATGTTGCCGGTGACAGGGTCTTTTTGCTGTGCGCGTGAGGCGTTCTCCAATCCGGATTTTTCTTCGACCGGCAAGCCATCCATGTCGGCACGCATCATGACCAGAGGACCTACGCCATTTTTCATCATTGCGACGACGCCGGTACCGCCGACGCCTTCAGTAACATCGAAGCCAGCAAGACTCAGTTCCAGCGCCATGCGGCGTGCGGTTTCATTTTCGACCGTGGAGAGTTCAGGGTTGCGATGAAAATGATCGAACAGGCTTGCGAGGTACTCGTCGTAATCTTTTTGAACGGCATCGCCGAGCTCTGTGGCGGATACGGAAAACGAATACGAAATCAGTATGGCGAAAAGGCCAATAACACGCTTCAACATGAGGTATCCCCAAATCAATCAGTGGCGCAGTGTAACGGTAAACCGGCTGTTTTTGCTATGTGTTGGCGCCGCCGGCACTCTGCAGTCGGGTAATCAGAGAGCGCAGGAAGACCTTGTTAAAGCGCAGCTGACAGGCAGAGGAAACCTGCTCCATCAGTGTCGAACTTACACGCAAGATCGTGACCTGACCGCTGGCCTGAATCGACGCCTGACGTCGTGCACCACGGACATAACTGGTTTCACCGAAACACTCACCGTTCGACAGTTTTCCGACATGATTGCCGCTGGATTGCACTTGCACGGAGCCAGCAACGATGATGTAGAAACGATCATCAACCTCGCCTTCGCGCACTATATCTTCGCCATCCTGATATTCATGCCAGTCCGATGCTCGTAGCACCTCCCAAATCTCGGCATGCGAAAATTCGTGGAAGAAGGCCAATTTGCGCAGCAGATCAAAGTGTTCCTGATTGTCGAGGCTATCGTATTTTTGGCGCAGGTCTTTGTAGACCCGTGTCAACTCGGCAGCCATCGCGTTACCCGTAACAACGCGCTTGTTGGGTTCTTTTTGCATCGTCGTCATAACGACGCGTTCCAGCTCTTCAGGCAGGTCATCACGATAGGTGTGAATAGGCGGCGGTGTGGCGTAGACGATCTGGTGCAACAGTTTGGACAGATTGTCGGCGCGGAACGGACGGAAACCCGTTAGCAGCTCATACATGACGGCGCCGAGCGAGTACAGGTCAGATCGCGGTGTGAGTTCCTCGGACTGCACCTGCTCTGGCGACATGTAACTCGGTGAGCCGGCGATCCCTTCGATACGTGATACTTCCGAATCACTAACGATTGCAATACCAAAATCGATAATTCGAACATCATTGTCGATCGTCAACATGATGTTGGACGGTTTTATATCGCGATGAATAACGCCGCGACCGTGAGCATAGTGTAATGCCTTAGCGCACTTGTAAATTATCTCTACGACGTCGTCGACACGTAACAGGTTATCCGGTCTGCAATAGGCGGAGAGAGTTCGAGCACCTTGAACATGCTCGGTAACTACGTAGTACGCACCATCCTCTTCACCAGCGTCGAAAATCGGCATGATGTTCGGATGCTGCAGCATGCCGACCATGTGTGCTTCGTTGAAGAACATTTTGCGAGCGACGCGCGCACGTTCTACGTCAGCGTCTTCCTCATTGTTGTAAACCTTGATCGCCACATCGCGGCGGTAGTACGGATCGTGAGACAGATAAACCATGCCAGTTGATCCTCTGCCAATCTTGTTGATGATGACGTACTTACCGATTTTTGTCGGCACGCCCGGACCTTTAGAAGATCGTTCAACGTCGCTTACGCTACTGGCCATGTTATCTCTAGTCTTTAAGTCATTAGCCACCCGTAAATACCCAATAATATTGCGGCATACAGCGCGGCTGCGAGGTCATCCAGCATAATTCCGACCCCTCCACCGAGTCTGTGATCCAGGTCTCTAATCGGCCATGGTTTGACAATATCCATTACCCGGAAAAAGACGAACGCAAGCACCCAGCCGGTCACCGAAACAGGTGCTGCCAGCAGTGTTACGTACATTCCGACAATCTCGTCCCAAACGATGCCGCCATGGTCGTGAACGCCTATACGGCGCGCGCTTTCGCCACAGATCCAGACACCCGCCAGCGTGATTGCGACCGCCACACCCAATTGAACATAAAGTCCGAAATCGAGGGTCAGCCAAAACAGTAAAATACCCGGCAAAGAGCCAAAGGTGCCCGGTGCGAAAGGCGCCAGACCGGTACCAAAACCAAACGCCAGTATGTGCACCGGATCGCGCAGTACTGTGCGTGCAAGATTGTCAGGCGGAGTAGTCATCAGAAATGACGATAGCCGCTGTCGCTAACTTCTACAACGTCGCCGTGCAATCTGAATTGCATCTGTGGCGATTCTGTGACGATGCCAATCTCAGTAATTCCCGGAATATCAGCGACGGCATCAGCGCGAGCCGTAAAGCATAGCTCGTAATCGTCGCCACCTGTCAACGCAAAGCTGTGCCGCCTTGCAGCATTAAATCGTTCGCACAGCTCAAGGGAAAGTGGCAATTTTTCGATATCAACCTCCGCTCCGACACCGCTCGCCTGCAATATTTTTGCAAGGTCACCCGCCAATCCATCAGACACATCGATGGCGGCACTGGCGAGCGAACTTAGCGCTTGCCCGGTCGCTACGCGTGCGGACGGCCGCAGGAAGCGAGTAGTAAGAAATTTATTTTCTTCATTGCGCTGCAATAAATCCAAACCTGCCGCCGCATCACCCAATGTACCTGTGACAAAAACTGCATCACCGCAGCGCGCTCCGCTGCGCAGTAATGCGTTACCAGGCTCGACCTCGGCCGTCATGGCCACTGTCACAGTCACCGTCGGCCCTCGCGTCGTGTCGCCACCGACGAGCGCCACACCGTGCGCGTCCGCCGCCACAAATAATCCGCTCGCGAAAGATTCCAGCCAATTTGCATTCGGATCATCGACCGTCAGCGCCAACGTCATCCACCGCGGGCGGCCGCCCATGGCGGCAACATCAGATAGATTGACGGCGACAGCGCGATACGCAATATCAGCGGGATTCGTATCTGCTGGAAAATGCACACCCGAAACCAAGGTATCTATGACTTGAATCTGGTCGTGATCGCCGCTCGGTGCAAGCACCGCACCATCATCACCAATTCCGACGATTACGCCACTCGCTCCTTGCTGGCGATCAAAATAGCGACTAATTAACTCGAACTCGTCCACGCCAGAACTAGCCTTGTGCCTGAATCTCAATCTCTCGGATAGATTTCGCTGCGGTGTCGAGGCAGGCGTTGATGTATTTATGGCCCTCAATCGAGCCAAAGCGCTTGGCGAGATTTACTGATTCATTGATCACAACGCGGTAAGGGATATCGATTCGCTCCTGCAGCTCGTGGACACCAATTAACAGAATTGCGAGCTCAACGGGATCGAGTTGCTCAAGCGGCCGGTCGATGAGTTGGTCGATTCTGGCTTCAAGCTGCTCCTGCGAATTGCTTATCGCTGGAAAAAGCTCATCAAAATAGGCTTGGTCGACACGTTGATATGCCGCTTGCTCATGAAATTGCTCGACCAGTTCGGAAGTCGTATGACCTGCGATCAGTTTTTGATAAATGGCTTGCACCATCAATTCGCGAGAACGCGTTCGGGCGCCAGCGCCCTTCGTATTAGCCATCAGCCGATGATACTACGTTCGCTGATACGTTCCGAATCCAAGCGGTACTGAATGAGATCCGCAATGCTGCCGATTTTGATGCCGTGGATTTTAGCAAAGGCCTCCAGGTCGCGCCTGCGAGCCATACTGCCATCTGCATTAAGAACTTCGGTAATAGCCGCTGCTGGCTCCAAGCCCGCGAGTCGCGCAAGGTCACAACCAGCCTCCGTATGGCCGGCACGATCGAGCACACCACCGGTTTGCGCCATTAATGGGAACACATGCCCTGGGCGACTCAAATGCTCCGGTTTTGCATCGCTGGCAGCCGCTGCTTGAATGGTTCGTGCCCGATCATGCGCCGACGCGCCACTTTCGATACCGCTAGCAGCATCGATAGAAACCGTGAAACTGGCAGCATGATGTTGAGCTGCGTGATCAACCATCAGGCGCAAATCCAGTTGCTCGCAGCGCTCTTGCGACAACGTCAGGCACAACAGGCCGCGACCATGGGTCAGCATGAAATTAATGTCTTCCGCGCGCACCTTTTGCGCGGCAATTATCAAATCACCTTCGTTCTCACGGTCTTCATCGTCGATCATGATGACCATCTTGCCGTCTTTCAGGTCAGCAATAATGCCCGCGATTTCGGCGCAGGAATTAGTAGGCGTTGGCATGCAGTTTATTTCTTGTTTTTCTTGGCGAGCAGTTCGGGAAGCAATGACATTTGTTCACGACTTGCAGCCGTTTCAGAAATCTTCTGTAAGCGCTTAATCTCATCTTCGAACTCGGTAATATCCTGGAAACGGCGATACACCGAAGCAAACCGTACGTAAGCAACCTCATCCAAATCATGCAACTCCTGCATGACCAGTTCTCCCACTAAGCGCGAAGGCACCTCACGTTCACCCATCGTTCTCAACTTGTGAATCAGGCGACCAATGGATTGTTCCAGTTCATCGCTTGGCACCGGCCGTTTTTCAAGCGCGCGGACCATGCTATAGCGAAGTTTCGACTCATCGAATGGTTGCCGGCTATTGTCGGTTTTGATCAGGCGTGGCATAACCAGCTCGGCGGTTTCGAAGGTCGTAAAGCGCTCCTTGCAGTCCAGACATTGCCGACGCCTGCGAATTTGCCGGCCATCACCCGCAAGTCGCGAGTCGATTACCTTGGTTTCTTCGTGGGCGCAAAATGGACAATGCATAGAGTGGCTCTAAGCGGACGTTTAGCCGTAAACCGGGAAGCGCTGGCACAATTCCAATACCTGGCTTCTGACGCGATCGATAGTTTCCTCATTTTCGACCTCATCCAGTATATCGGCAATCCAACCCGTCAGTTCACGGGTTTCTTCAACGCCGAAGCCGCGAGTCGTAATAGCTGGCGTGCCGAGGCGCAATCCGCTGGTGACGAACGGCGACTGCGGGTCATTCGGAACAGAGTTCTTGTTTACCGTAATGTAGGCGCGACCCAGAGACGCATCGGCCGCTTTGCCGGTTATGCCACGATTGATAAGACTCACCAGCATCAGGTGGTTTTCTGTACCACCCGAGACGATCGGATAGCCGCGCTCGGCCAACACCGCTGCCATCACCTTGGCGTTCTCGCAAACTTTGCCCTGATATATCTTGAAACCCGGTTCTAATGCCTCTTTTAGCGCAACGGCTTTAGCCGCAATAACGTGCATTAGCGGACCACCCTGGGTCCCTGGAAAAACCATTGAATTGAATTTCTTCGTCAACTCGTCATTTTTGCGAGCGAGAATCAAGCCGCCACGCGGACCGCGCAGAGTCTTGTGTGTCGTGGTTGTGCAAACATCGGCGTGCGGGATTGGACTCGGGTAATGTCCGGTCGCGACCAGACCCGCAACGTGAGCCATATCCACGAATAAGTACGCACCAACACTGTCAGCTATCGCTCGAAAGCGCTCCCAGTCGACAACCTGCGAATACGCTGAAAAACCGGCAATGATCATTTTCGGCTTGTGCTCCATGGCCAGAGCTTCAACCTGCGCGTAATCAAGAAGTCCGGTTTCGGCTTCGAGACCGTACTGGATCGCATTGAACAGCTTCCCGGAAAAATTGACCTTCGATCCGTGCGTCAAATGGCCGCCGTCGCTCAGGCTCATACCCAGAATCGTATCGCCCGGTTCAATCAATGCATGGTAAACCGCAGCATTGGCCTGTGATCCGGAATGCGGTTGCACATTGGCAAAATCTGCGCCGAATAGTTGCTTCGCGCGATCGATGGCCAGAGTTTCGACATCGTCGACAAACTCGCAACCGCCGTAGTAGCGCTTGCCCGGATAACCTTCCGCGTACTTGTTTGTGAGTTTTGAGCCCTGCGCCGCCATGACACGCGGGCTGGTGTAATTCTCGGAAGCGATGAGCTCGATGTGCTCTTCCTGGCGACGACTCTCCTGGGCCAGCGCCTTCGCTACCTCGGGATCGTATGAGTCGATCGTTGTTGTTGTATCGAACATGAAAACTCCGCAACAGGGGGGGCTTAAAAAGGCGGCAATGGTACCTGTGGAATTAGCGGGTTTCCACGAAGGATTGCACGACCCGCGTCCAGGCACGTGCCAGATTGTCCCGATTGTATCCGCCGCCGCCCATCGCAACGATGCGGCCGTCACAATACTTATCCGCGAGACGGCACAGCGCGGCGGCCGCAAAGGCGTGCGCTTCCTCGGTCCAGCGCAGATGAGTAATAGGATCTCCCTCCAGGCTGTCGGCGCCACATTGCAGCAAAATAAACTCGGGCTTAGCCGCTTCAAGATAGGCCTCCACTCTGGTCCATGCCGCGTAGAAATCGCTGTCGTCCGCGCCCGAGGCAAGCGGAATATTGAGTTTGGTACCGCGGGCTTTGCCAATGCCTGTTTCTTCCGCGGCGCCCGTGCCCGGATACAGGTAACGGCCGTCTTCGTGAATGTCGGCGAAAATCAGGTCCGGATCGTCTTCAAAGGCGTAGAACATTCCGTCGCCATGGTGTGCATCTATGTCAACGTAGGCGATGCGCTGCACGCCAAACTCTTTGCGCAAATACTCGACTGCAATTCCGCAATCATTGAAAACGCAAAAACCGCTGGCATGATCGCGCGCCGCGTGATGCAGACCCGCAATAGGAATGAAGGCGCGCTTGTAGTTGGCATGCATCACTTCATCAACGGCACACAGTACAGCTCCTACTACTGCTGACGCGGCGTCATAAATACCGGGGACGGCTGGCGTATCGCCATCGTCGAGCCAACCTTTCCCCTCCCCCGACATACGCGAGACTTTGTCGATGTAGTCGGCGGTATGGAACAGTGCCAGCTCATCGACTAGCGCCGGACGTGGATGTCCGTAGTCGATTTGGTCGCCAAAAGCAGCCTTTTCGAGTTCAGCGTGGAATACGCCGTGACGGTCAGTCCCGAACGGGTGCGGATCGCCAAAGCCGTAGGCTGCGATCTCTTCCCCCCTGTAAACAAGCACGGTGTCGCTCATGGACGCCTTATGACTGTTTTAATGCGTTGCAGCATACCGGATAATGTCCGCTGATTATCCACACAATAAAAATTGGTCGTTCTATGGCTCAGTACATCTACACCATGAATCGCGTCGCAAAGGTTGTAGCACCAAAGCGCCATATCCTGCGTGATATCTCTTTATCGTTCTATCCAGGGGCAAAAATCGGTGTCCTGGGGTTGAATGGCTCCGGCAAATCCACTCTGTTGCGCATCATGGCCGGCCTCGACACCGAGATCGACGGTGAAGCACGGCCACAGCCAGGCATAAACATTGGCTACCTGCCGCAAGAGCCCGAGCTCGACGCCAGCAAGGACGTTCGTGGCAACGTCGAAGAAGGTCTCGGCGAAACCATTGACCTTCTGAATCGCTTCAACGAAATCAGTAACAAGTTCGCCGAGCCGATGGACGATGATGAGATGACCGCGTTGCTCGAAGAACAAGGCACGTTGCAGGACGCGATCGACGCCGCCGGTGGCTGGGAAGTCGACCGTAAACTTGAAGTCGCTGCAGACGCTCTACGATTGCCCCCTTGGGATTCCGACGTCACCAAGTTATCTGGTGGTGAGCGGCGCCGAGTTGCCCTGTGCCGTCTGCTGCTGTCGCAGCCAGACATGTTACTGCTCGACGAACCCACCAATCATCTGGACGCGGAATCCGTCGCCTGGCTGGAGCGATTTCTGGACGAGTACCCCAGTACCGTAATCGCCGTGACGCATGATCGTTATTTTCTCGACAATGTTGCCGGCTGGATTCTCGAACTGGACCGTGGCCATGGTATTCCCTGGGAAGGAAACTACTCGTCGTGGCTGGAGCAAAAAGAAGACCGCTTGAAAAACGAAGATTCCACGGAGAAAGCGCGGCAAAAAGCCATGGCTGCCGAGCTTGAATGGGTGCGCAGTAATCCCAAAGGCCGACAAGCCAAATCCAAGGCGCGGCTGCGTCAGTTTGACGAGATTTCCTCGCCGCAGTATCAGAAACGAAATGAGACCAACGAAATTTACATTCCGCCAGGCCCGAGGCTTGGGGATGTGGTGCTCGAAGTGAATGGCCTGAAGAAGGGTTTCGGCGAGAAACTGCTTATTGACGGTTTGAGCTTTCAGTTACCGCCCGGCGGTATTGTCGGTGTAATCGGTCCCAACGGCGCAGGTAAGACCACGATGTTCCGCATGATTACCGGCGAGGAACAAGCAGACGCCGGAACAGTCCGCCTGGGCGACACCGTGCAGCTGGCAAGCGTCGACCAGTCGCGTGACAGCCTCAACGACGATAAAACGGTTTGGGAGGAGATCTCAGACGGACTCGATCTCATCAAGGTTGGTAACTACGAGACCTCTTCTCGCGCCTATGTAGGACGCTTCAATTTTCGGGGTCAGGATCAACAGAAAAAGATTGGTCTGTTGTCCGGCGGTGAGCGCAATCGTGTCCACTTGGCGAAGATGCTACGTGCCGGAGGAAATTTGCTGTTACTTGATGAGCCAACCAACGATCTCGATGTTGAAACTCTGCGCGCGCTCGAAGAGGCCTTGCTCGAGTTTCCGGGGTCGGCGATCGTCATATCGCATGACCGTTGGTTTTTGGATCGAATCGCGACCCACATTCTGGCATTCGAAGGCAATAGCGAAGTTGTTTGGTTCGCTGGTAATTACGCCGACTACGAAGTCGATCGCAAGCGGCGCTTGGGTGCCGATGCGGCGAACCCGCATCGAATCAAGTATAAGAGGTTAGACGCCTAGGTCATCACGGAGACCACTCGATGAATTTACTGCTGGCTGCGAGTACAGTTTTCACGCTTGTCGCTTTGTATTTTCTGTTTTCGATGCTGCGTCACGCTCGCCGGCGGCGGCCAATTCGAGCAACGCGCTCATTGGCCGGGGGCGTGCTGTCCGGAGCACTTGGCAGCGCCAGTATCCTGATCGCCTTTAGCTACTACGGCTACGATCGGCTCGTCGATGAGCAACAAGTCAGTCGCATCGAGTTTTCGCAAACCATGCCTGACGAATATACAGCGCGCTTGATGATCGATGGCCAGATGGATCGTTTCATGACCCTGCGCGGTGACGAATGGCAAATGGATGCGCGAGTGGTGAACTGGAAGCCGCCGGCAACCTTGCTAGGCCTGGATCCCATCTACCAACTGGATCGACTCAGCGGCCGATACGCGGATATCACTGACGAGATAAATGAGCAACGAACCGTGCATGCACTGTCGGATGACCGCACTCTTGACGTCTGGTATGTTGCGCGAAAGTTTCCGGTTTTGATGCCAGGGGTTGATGCTTACTACGGCACTGCGACGTATTTGCCAATGGCCGATGGTGCCAGATTCGAAGTGGCACTCACCCGCACAGCACTAATTGCGCGGCCATTGAACGAAGCTGCCAGAAACGCTGTCGGAGAATGGGGGCAATAGGGATTCTCGGATTATGTTAAGCACGCCCAATGGCCTATTTTTGATAGTGCATAATTGAATCAATAACAATGTAGAAACGAAATGATCACACAAGATGTCAATCGTTCTAGATAAAGATCAGGGAGTTGAGAGCGAACTCGAGGAACGCATTGGCCTCGAGTGTCCCTACTGTGGTGTCTACGCCCACATGAGTCCGCAATCGGTTCCGGATGCTGCAGCCCTACTAAGAGACAAACCAAAGCATGTTGGCCTTGTATACCAGTGTGATGCCTGCCATGCGCCGGTATTCTTGCGTTTCACCGTCCGCGAATACGCCGGCAATCGCGTTGAATTGCAGCGTAATTTTGTTGAACTGGAAAGACCGAAAGAGCGTTTTGCCTTTTCCTATTTGCCGAAGCACACGGAAGTCTTATTCCGTGAGGCGCTGACTTGCTACTCCAACAACAGCTTCAATGCGTTTGCCTCCATGTGCCGTCGTGCGGCAGCCAGTGCCTATGAGGTCTTGGGTGAAGGCGGTAAGTTACGCGCATTTGAGGAAGTCATGGTCGCGCAGGACATCGTCGAAATTGATGACGATACATTTCAGCCGATCAAGGATGTTTTGTTTAGCACCGGCCAGCAAGAAGACCTGCCGATTCTAAACCGGGCGCAGGCCGGAATTCTCCTGGAAGTGATGAAAGACATGTTCTATCAGTGCTTCGTGCGCCGCGGAAAACTGACACGCGCGATCAAGGTTCGGCGTTTCTTTGTCTCAGAAGAAGAAGACAGTAAGCGTCAATCCGCCTGAAACGATATCGCGTGAATGCTCTCGGCATGCACGTCCTCTAGCCAACGCTCGCACGCGCATTGCGGAACATGCGCATCCACGGTCCTTCGACGCCCCACTCCTCGGGATGCCAGGAATTCTGACGCGTCATAGCAACACGTTCGGGATGCGGCATCATTATGCTAACGCGGCCATTTTCATTGCTAAGGCCGCAAATGCCATCGGTAGAGCCGTTTGGATTAGCCGGATAGCGGTCGGCAACATTGCCGTAGTTATCGATATAGCGCAGCGCAACAGTGTACGAAGACATATAGCGTGCCGCGTCGTCTTTAAAAACAGCGTTACCTTCTCCATGTGATGTTGCGATTGGCATTTTCGAGCCAGCCATACCGGAGAGAAACAACGACGGACTTTCAACAACCTCGACCAGGCTCAGTCGTGCCTCAAACTGCTCCGACTTATTGCCGAGGAATCTAGGCCAGTTCTCAGCACCGGGGATCAACTCTTTAAGGTGTGACAGCATCTGGCAGCCGTTGCAAACGCCAAGCGCGAAGGTATCGCTGCGCATGAAAAACTCAGCGAACTGATCGCGGGTGCGACTGTGATACAAAATCGACTTCGCCCAGCCGCCGCCCGCACCCAACACGTCGCCAAACGAGAAGCCGCCACATGCAACGAGGCCCTGATAACCGTCAAGCGTATCCCGGCCACTCAGCAGATCAGTCATATGGACGTCGACCGCCTCGAAGCCAGCACGCATGAATGCGGCCGCCATTTCGTATTGGCTGTTGACGCCCTGCTCACGCAGGATCGCGACCCGTGGCTGAGCACCGCTGCCAATCGCCCGAGCAAAATTGTCGTTGGGGTCAAACGTCAATTTCGCGCTCAAGCCAGGATCCTTCGCATCAAGTATGCAATCGAATTCTTCTTTCGCAGTGACAGGATTATCGCGCAGTGCTTGAATGCGATAACTCATTTCCGACCACTCACGCTGCATTCGCGTGCGCGCTAGCTGCAAGACAATCTCATCGTCGCTTTGCACAGTGAGCTGATCGGTATCGTTCACCCGCCCAATCGCCGTGACTTTGATGTCGAAGCGGTCCAGTACCATTTGCACTTGCGCCAGCTTGTTTTTCTCAACCTGAACGACAGCGCCAAGTTCCTCGCTGAATAACTCCTTTAAGAGATCATCCTTCGAACCCGACAGTGTCAGTGAAACACCCAGGCGACTCGCAAACATCATTTCTGCGACCGCGGCGAACAGTCCACCATCACTGCGATCGTGGTAGGCCAGCAACATGCCACGACTATTGAGTTCCTGTACCGCGGCAAAGAATCCCTGCAGTTGCTTCGCGTCGTCGAGATCCGGCGTGTGCCCGCCACTACGGCTGAACGATTGCATTAAACAGGAGCCGCCTAGGCGATTCGCGCCATTGCCTATATCAAATAACAACAAGTAACTCGGGCCTTCCGTTTTCCTCAACTGCGGCGTTAGATGACTCGCAACATCAGTAACGGGAGCGAATGCCGAAACGATTAGCGACACCGGGGCAACGACCTGATGCTCGCCATTTTCATCCTGCCAGCGCGTACGCATCGACATGGAGTCCTTACCGACGGGAATCGCCACGCCAATATCGCGGCACAGCTCGTCGCCAACCGCCTTTACCGTATCAAACAGATTGGCATCCTCACCGGGGTGTCCCGCGGCCGCCATCCAGTTGGCTGACAACCTGACTTTACTCAAACTTTCGATAGGGGCTGCGGCGATATTGGTAATAGCTTCGGCCACTGCCATCCGCCCGGACGCCGGCGCGTTTGTCGCGGCCAATGGCGTTCGTTCGCCCATTGCCATTGCCTCACCGCTGGCACTATTAAATCCGGACGAGGTAATGGCGACATCGCTAACCGGAATCTGCCAGGGTCCTATCAATTGATCGCGAACACTTAATCCGCCGACGGTACGATCACCGATGTGAATGAGAAACGATTTATTGGCGACGGCAGGGAAACGCAATACCCGCATCGCAGCATCTTCAAGCTCAATACCATCAAGATCGAGGTCATCATCAGGCACCGGCTGGTGCGTCACGTCACGCTCCATTTTCGGCGGATTACCAAGCAACATCTGCATTGGCATATCGACGGGCTGGTTGTCGAAGTCGCGATCATTGACAACCAGGTTGCCATCATCGGTTAATGTTCCAATGATTGACGCCGGGCATCGTTCGCGCTCACAAAGCGCGTTGAACTCATCAATTCTCTCGTCGCTGATCAACAACACATAGCGTTCTTGCGCTTCATTGCACCAGATACCCATCGGTGACATCCCTGGCTCAGCGTTGGCCACTTGCCGCAACTCGATTTGCGCGCCGTGTTTGCTGTGATCGACGGCCTCCGGAACGGCGTTCGACAAACCGCCTGCGCCAACGTCGTGAATAAGCAGAATTGGATTATTAGTGCCCATCGCCCAGCAGCGGTCTATAACTTCCTGCGCTCGTCGCTCGATTTCGGGATTACCACGCTGGACGGACGCGAAATCAAGATCCTCACTGGATGCGCCGCTCGCGAGCGATGAAGCCGCGCCACCACCCAGTCCAATTAACATGGCCGGCCCGCCAATAATCACAATTTTCGCGCCCACCGGAACATCAATTTTCGTCGCATGTTCCGCGCGCACATTGCCGACACCGCCGGCAATCATAATTGGCTTGTGATAGCCGCGAATTTCGTTCTCCGCTAATCCCGGCAGATGGCTCTCGAAAGTGCGGAAGTATCCGGCCAGATTGGGACGGCCAAATTCGTTATTGAATGCGGCGCCACCAATGGGGCCATCCATCATGATTTCCAGCGGCGTCGCCATGCGCTCCGGGTGTGGGAAATCGTCTTCCCAGGGCTGTGCATAACCCGGGATTCTGAGATGCGAGACGCTAAAACCCGACAAGCCCGCCTTCGGCTTCGCACCCAGGCCAGTTGCACCCTCATCACGAATTTCACCACCCGATCCGGTCGCAGCACCTGGAAACGGCGAGATCGCCGTTGGATGATTATGCGTTTCAACTTTCATCAGGATGTGAATTGGTTCTTCGACGTAAGCAAAGCGGCGACCGTCGGACTCAGGCATCAACCTTTCACCGATACTGCCTTCGATCACTGCGGAGTTATCACTGTATGCCGACAGCACCCCTTGCGGTGTTTTTTCCGTCGTCGACTTGATCATGCCAAACAGGCGCTCTTCTCGCTGCTCACCATCGATAATCCAACTGGCGTTAAATATCTTGTGCCGACAATGTTCGGAGTTTGCCTGTGCAAACATCATCAGCTCAGCATCCGTCGGGTCACGATCGAGTTCACCATAACTACGCATCAGGTAGTCAATTTCGTCGTCGTTCAATGCCAGGCCCAACTCCGAATTTGCAGCGACCAATGCATCACGCCCATTGTCTGCAAGAGCAATACGGGTAACCGGGGCCGGTGAGTGAACTTCGAACAAAGATTCCGCCTCTGCGCCGTCGCGCAGAACCGCATCGGTCATACGATCAAACAGCTGCGGTGCCAACGCCATAACATCGTCAGCTCCAGCCTTGTCCGAGAAATTAATCGAGTAGCTGATGCCACGTTCAATGCGATCGATCACATCGAGATCGCAGACCTTGGCGATGTCAGTGGCCTTCGACGACCAGGGAGAAATGGTTCCCGGTCTCGGCACAACTATCAGGCGGCTAGCGCCCTTTTTCGCCTTCACTGGCTTTTCGCCGGAAAGCAGTAGCGCGCTCAACCTAGATTGCTCATCGCGGGACAAATCGGCACTACTTGAAACAAAATAAACGAACTGCGCCTGCAGCGAAGCGACACGATTGTCGAGGCGCTTCAAAGCGCGCGTCAATTTGGCGATACGAAATTTCGAGAGAGCCGACTGACCGGGCAATTCAAGCATGATTTGAGGCAGATGGTCCGGGCGAAATCGGGATGATACTAGCTCTTGTCCCCCGGCGTATACACCGGCACAGGAAACTGCGCGACATTACCGTTTTCAAGTTTGCTCACTTTGCTCACACCTTCCTTGTCGACTTCATCGATGCGAATAATTGTGTGCATTGGCAGATAGGTTCTGCGTACGTTGGCGAATTCTGATTTGATCTTTTCTTCCGACGGATCAACGACCAGAGTTGTCCGTTCGCCAAACACCAATTCCTCAACTTGTATAAAACCAAACATGTCACCTTGGCCCACGCTGCGGGCGTAGACCTCGTAGACCTGCCCCTGACTGATAAAGACAACCTTGTAGAGGACTTTTTTGCTCATATATATTCGCTGCTGATGGCGGGCGCGTAGTTTACCCAAAACTACCTGATACGGCTCAATTTTAGCCATTTCTTACACTATTACCGTATATGGTCTTTTTTATACAGTCGTTAATTCCAGACGCTCGTCATTATGTGAACTACTCGGCATCCCGCTTGCCGGATTCATTGCAAAATTTATGCACTAAATCTGAACGGAAAGCCGTATGCCCCTTGAACTCAAAATCATCAGTGAACACGCCGAGCTGGTTGGCGATGATGCCACACGTGAGTTTCACGATGACGGCGGCACGATTGGGCGTTCATTACAGAACGACTGGATTCTTCCCGACCCTGATCGCTTCATATCCGGACGGCATGCTGCCATCGATTTTAAGGGTGGCATCTATTACCTCGTAGACACCAGTAGCAATGGCGTCTACATCAACAATGAGATGGAACCCATCGGCAAGGGCAATCCGCGCCGCCTGTTTGATGGTGACACCTTGCGCATGGGCGATTTTCAGTTCCGCGTCGCGGTCGATTGCGGCGAAAGCCTGATTATGCCGCCAGAAGAAAAGCAAACCTTGATGCGCGACAGCACAGAGCAATTTGTTGAAGAGGTATCGCTGCGCACCGGTATGAAGTTGATCGATGAAGAGGAACTCACTGGCGACGACGAATTCCAGTCGGCGCTGTTCGGTAGTTCGCAACCGATAATGGATCCTGAGCCGATTTCGACTGTTGAACCTAAGGTCGAGGCTGAAGTTGAGGCTGAGGCTGAGGTTGAGACTGAAGTTGAGATTGAAGTTGAAGTTGAGGCTGAAGTTGAGGCTGAAGGCAAAGAAGAGGCGCCGAGTAGCGACGCTATTGAGGTTACCGCTGAAGACCTGTTTGATTCGTTTTTGGATGGTCTCGGTATCAGCCGAGTTGAACTTCATCCATCCGTTGATCGTCCAGAGATGATGTTGATCGCGGGTCAGGTACTACGCGAATTTGTGAGCGGTGCTACTGACCTGCTTTCGAACCGTGCCAATCTCAAGGATACGTTTCGACTCGATCAGACAACTGTTCTGCCGAGTCAGAACAACCCGATGAAGCTCTCAGAAAATACCACTGATCTGTTGAAGCAGTTGTTGATTGGCGGTGAAGGTGAATATCTAGGCGCCAAGGATTCTGTGCGTGAAGTCTGCAAAGATCTAATTCATCATCAGAATGCCTTTCTTGACGCGATGAATAGCGCCTTCATTGTTTTCGCTGATCGCTTCGAACCGGACGAACTTCAGGAAAGTTTTGATCGTACGCTGGGCGGCGGCTTACTCAGTTTTATGAACACCTTCAAATATTGGTCCTTATACCGCGACCTTTATCCAAGCATTACAGAAAAAGGCGGCGGCCGATTCCCGCAGCTGTTCGGCGACGAATTCGTCAAGGCTTACGAACGTCAAATCGCCGAGTACCAACGCATCGACCATGCAGGCGTAAAACAAGCGTCTGCTGAAAACAGTGGCGATCAGGCTATCGACCCCGGCCTGATGGCAACGCAAAAGATTGATCAAGCAATGGCGGCTGCTGAGACTGCACTCGAAGTCGAAGATGACGCTGACCCGCTGTCAGACACCGACGCTTCAGTCATAGACAGCAGCTTTATTGAAGAGCTTGAAAACTCCATGGCCGAGGAAAATTCTCAGGCCCAGTTGAAAGCCTGAAGAGCCCCTGGCTGGACTCCTTAAGCGGACCGGTTTTGACGGTTCTCGATCAGATGCTCGACTACAACCGGATCCGCAAGCGTCGATGTGTCACCCAAATTTTCGAAATCATCCGCGGCAACCTTGCGAAGAATACGCCGCATAATCTTGCCGGAACGCGTTTTCGGCAAGCCGGGCGCCCATTGAATAAGATCAGGCTTCGCGATCGGCCCAATCTCTTTTCGCACCCAGTCCTGTAACGTCGTTTTTAGTTCGTCGCTATCAGCGACGCCGACCATCAATGTGACGTAGGCATAAATACCCTGCCCCTTGATGTCATGCGGATAACCAACGACCGCCGCCTCCGCGACACTAGGATGTGCTACCAAAGCACTTTCGACTTCAGCCGTCCCCATTCGATGACCGGACACATTCAGGACATCATCGACTCGACCCGTAATCCAGTAGTAGCCATCTTCATCGCGCCGCACGCCATCACCGGTAAAGTAATTGCCTTCGTAGGTCGAGAAGTAGGTTTCGATGAATCGATCGTGGTCGCCATACACTGTTCGCATTTGACCAGGCCAGCTATCGCGCAGAATTAGATTACCTTCAGCGACGCCGCTAAGCTCGTTGCCGTCTGCATCAACTATCGCTGGCATGATGCCGAATAGCGGACGCGTTGCAGAGCCGGGTTTCAGTGCCGTCGCGCCGGGCAGTGGACTAATCAAAATGCCACCGGTTTCAGTTTGCCACCACGTATCGACGATCGGGCAGCGCTCTTCGCCTACTACTCGGTAATACCATTCCCAGGCTTCCGGATTAATTGGCTCGCCAACCGAGCCAAGCAAACGCAGGCTTTTTCGTGAGGTTTTCTTAACCGGATCGTCACCATCGCGCATCAACGCCCGCAGTGCGGTTGGTGCTGTATAGCAAATGTTGACCTGATGCTTGTCGCAAACTTCCCAGAATCGCGACGATGTCGGGTAGTTCGGCACACCTTCGAACATCAGCGTCGTCGCACCGTTGGCTAGCGGTCCATAGACGATATAACTGTGGCCAGTTACCCAGCCAACGTCAGCTGTACACCAATAGATGTCGCCTGCCTTGTAATCGAAAACATATTCATGCGTCATCGCCGCAAACACCAGATAGCCGCCAGTGGTGTGCAAGACGCCTTTCGGTTTGCCGGTTGATCCTGAAGTATAAAGAATGAACAGTGGATCCTCGGCACTCATTTCTTCGCAAGGACACTCCGCATCGACTTGCTCCTGCACCTCGTGCAGCCAAACGTCTCGCCCCTCATGCCAGGCCACTTCCGCACCGGTATTTTTTACCACCAGTACCTTCTCAAGCGTTGTAACTTCTGCACGTTCAGCGGCCGCATCAACATTAGCTTTTAGCGGAATGCCTTTACCGCCGCGCAGACCCTCGTCGGCCGTAATTACGATAGTCGATTCACAGTCGTGAATTCGCCCGGCCAGCGCGTCCGGCGAAAACCCTCCAAACACCACGGAATGCACCGCGCCAATGCGCGCGCAGGCCAGCATCGAGATAGCCGCGTCCGGAATCATTGGCATGTAAATAGTAATGCGATCGCCACGCTTCGCACCCAGCGCTTTCAGAGAGTTTGCGAACTTGCTCACACGCTGGTGCAACTCAGCATATGTAATCTTGAGATCACGGTTCGGGTCATCACCTTCCCAGATGATGGCGACGTCGTCGGCTTTTGTCTCAAGATGACGGTCGACACAGTTATAGCAAGCATTAAGCGTGCCATCTTCGTACCAGCGAATATGCAAATCTTCTTTGGCGAAGCTGACATCTTTGACGATCGAAAACGGCTTAATCCAGTCGATGCGTGCGGCTTCGTCCGCCCAAAACCCTTCGTTATCACTCACCG
>CAJQPL010000043.1 GCA_905480215.1 uncultured Woeseiaceae bacterium
TCCGGCACGAACGGCTGCAACGGCTTGATTGAATCCTTTCCCTCCAACGTCTTCTTTGCGTTCCGCTGCAAGAACGCTCTCGCCGGGCACAGGAAAATTCTGCGTTAGATAGAAAATATCGCGAGTCGTGTTACCGATGACTCTTAGTGTCACCGCAAGCCCTCTACCACCTGCATGAAGCTTCGCGCGCGCGCCGGATCAACGGGGTTCCACCAAACACCATCTTTCTTAAGAGAACTTGCGACTATGACACCACTTGCGATCGACATTATTCTTTCAACATTGCCCTCGCTAACACCGCTACCAACCACCACGGGCAGACTTGTTGCTGCAGCGATGGTGGCAAGCTCTTCTTGAGTTGCAGCATTACCAGTACGCTGGCCCGTCGCAATCGCCACATCGGCGTCAAAGAACTCGTTGTCACGAGCCAGCTCTTCGATGCTGCGATCAGCGGTAATTGCATGCGCGCCGTGCTTAACATGTACATCCGCAAAAACCCTAACCGCTTCGGCACCGATGTTTCTGCGATAGCGCAACGCCACCGCCGCTGGCCCTTCCACTATTCCCTCATTGGCGACGTAGGCGTTCGACCACTGGTTGACACGTATGAAAGAAGCGCCTGCTGCTTGCGCGATAGACAGTGCCTGAAGCGCCCCATTTGCCAAAACATTCACGCCGATTTGCAGACCCGTTGCAACCCGGACACGTTCAGTCATGACAGCCATGCAAGCAGCAGTTTCCGGTCCAATTGCGTCGGGTTTTAGAAACGGGATGTCGCCGTGATTTTCCACGATCAGTCCGTCCACACCCGCTTCTGCATATCGTTGCGCCTCAGCCAGCGCGTAGTCGTAAATCTCGGAAACCGGACCGCCGCTATACCTTGGAGCACCTGGCAGTGCCCTCGAATGTATGACGCCGATGACGACTTTGCGCTGCCCGAACAGCGACGTAATGGCATTGTCTCGTAATTGTCCGACTGACATCCTTTATTATCCTCTTGTAAGAGTTTCGGTTTTTGGATCGTACACAAGAAACCGGCAGCAGGTTGCCGACAACCGATTCTTCCGGATCCATTAGTAGCAGCAGTTAACGTCGTTGGCCGTTGTTTTAGAAAAACGTCAGCGGGCTTGCTTGTTCTAGACCGGCGAAGAAAAAGACACGGTCAAATGAGATCACGCTTCGATCGTTTGCTCCTGAATCCCACTACGCATGACAAAGTTATGCAGGATGGCTGGAGCAGTCTTCAAAACATTGTCGTTGAAATCAAAGTCGTCCGCATGGAGATTCGTATGTGTCTGTCCAGTGCCAATCCAAAAATAGCAACTCGGGACAATCTCGGCAAAATACCCAAAGTCATCTGCAACCATTGAGGGTGTCGCTGCTTCTCGATATGTTACACCGGGAACGTCGGACAGGCTTGTGACCAGACTCTTGGTGACAACCTCATCATTAACGAGTGGCGCGAATCGTTCGATCCATCTCATTTCAACATCAACGCCATAGTTTGTGACAGTTTGCTTACGGATTTCATCGACGATATCGTGAGCCATCAAAAACTGACTATTGGAACTGTATCGAAAGCTCGCCTCCAGACTGATTTTAGTTGGGATCAAATTTATGGCACTGCCGCCGTTAACCCGTGTGAAAGAAAAGCTCACCGGTGCACTTTCATGCTTCATATCTCTTAATCTGGAATATGATTGGCGAATAAAATCAGACATAGCTGAAAAAATGTCCGGGCAATTTTCCGGCATTGCCGCATGACCACCGCCACACAGGAAATCCAGTTCGAGCGATTGGAAGGCACTCATCTGGACACCTTGGCGCACTGAAATAACCCCTAATGGAAGGGTCGGCCAGTTGTGGAAACCTAACATCTGGTCGCATGGAAACTTTGTGAGTACACCGTCTTCCAGCATAGACTGCGCTCCACTTCCAGTCTCCTCAGCTGGTTGAAAATAGAGGTGGACATCGCCCGGCCGTCGTTTCTCCCTGGCTAGTAACTCTGCTGCAGCGAGTAAGATTGTTATGTGTCCGTCATGGCCACAGGCGTGCATTTTCCCCTCGTTACGACTTGAGTGCGCAACACTGCTGTTTTCGATAATTGGAAGAGCATCCATGTCAGAACGCAGCCCTATTGTTGGGCCTGTGCCTCCGGCTAAAGTCGCTACAATCCCGGTGCCACCGATACCTCTTGAGACCGTCCAGCCAATATCTGTAAGAAAATTTGCTATACGGGCGGAAGTTTCCGTCTCTTCGTATGCAAGCTCTGGTCGCATATGAAATTCTCGGCGAATCGAACCAAGGCGTTCTAAGTTCTCAGCGAGAAAGTCACAGGAGCTATTGGTGAAATCGGACATTCTGGGAGCGGCCCCTATTCTTGAATTGTAAGTGCAATGGCCGGATTGGAGATCATCATCTGGTTGATCTCGTCCTGACCGAAACCGTGGCCCAATAGGCGAGGCAGGAATTCCGAAAAAATATGGGTGTAGCCTTTGCCGCCATGGGCGCTGAGCATGGACTTTAGAAAAACATCCTGCGACAAAAGCAATTGACCTAAATAACCAGCTTCAGCGAGATTTGCGAGACCCACCGCGTTTTCATCATCTGTCGGACAAGTAACACGGCCCTGCTCAAATACATAGTCCATGCCGATCATATCATATTCGATTAAGGCACCCCGCGCAGCCAGCGCTTGTTGATATGGTTGATCGCCGCAGGAGGGATTCATGTGGCAAAGGATGACGCGTGCAGGACTCAGGCCGCAAGACTCGACCACATCCAGTACCTTATGGCCAAGCCTGTCCCAACCCGGCAGGTGCACCATCAGCGGCAGTCCTGTCTGGACCGCGGCCTTAGCTGAGCCTTGTAAGACCTTCTTTTCTGCATCGGTAAATTCGCTACTGACGCCGATCTCGCCGATCAAGCCGATCCGAGCGCCAGTTTGACCAACACCAATTTCATATTCGGCCTGAATCTCGGCAGCAATATCATCGACCGATAGGGCACTCAATTCAGGTGGGTGCGAGCTGTGCAGATAATAACCCGCACCCATTATGATATTAAGCCCAGTGGCTTTCGCTACCCGCATAAGCGCCTCAGGATCGCGTCCAATACCCCGATTTGTCGGGTCCACCAGCGTCCGTCCGCCATGAACGGCGACCGACGCGAGCTCCTGAATGGCCAGCGCCTCGTCATCATTAACGCAGTTGTCCAAACACCCAAACGGATCTTTAATAAGTTGCTGCTGCATAGAAGCATCGACTTTGCTATGCATGATTTCCGAAGAATAATCTGGCTCATGGCCACGCCAAGAGCAAGAACAATCATTGAAGATATGTTCATGCATCAGCGTGACCCCAATCTCCGCAGTAGGGACGGCACCTAGTACTGTCATAGCGGTCGGTTCCGACATTATCTTGCTCCTCAGTGGCTTGTAACGATGCGAGTGAAAACTCTGGTATTCAACCAGATTGCAATCAAGATGATTGCCCCGGTGACAATTTGCGTGAAGAATGGAGACACATGCGACAGGATCAGACCGTTGCCAATCACGACGATGGTCAGTGCTCCCAGCACTGTGCCAGCTACGGATCCACGACCACCCATCAGAGAGGTGCCGCCCAAAACCACAGCCGCGATGACTTCGAGTTCGAATGCAACACCGGCGTTTGAACTACCACTGGCCAGGCGTGCTGCAAAGATTACGCCGGCAAAAGCTGCGGCCACTCCGGCTAGAACATAAACCATAATAATCACGCGCTTTGTGGAGATACCCGCGCGGCGCGCCGACTCTGTATCCGCACCAATCCCGATTACGTGACGCCCAAACGTCGTCTGTGAGAGCGTAACAAGACCAGCCACAACCACAACTATTGCCAGGATCGCCGGAATCGGCACACCCATGAACCAGCCACGACCAAGAGCTATGAAACCTAAGTCTCGATCGATCGGGATCGAAAAGCCTTCGGTCATCAAAAGTGCGATGCCACGGAAAATCGACAAGCCCGCGAGGGTGACAATAAACGGTGGAATTTTCTCGTAGGCGATAAACCAGCCCTGCATCAGTCCGATCAATGCGCCCACGCTCAGTACAATCAGCACTGCCATCGGCCAAGGCGTTCCCTGCGCTATGATAATTGCTACCAGCGCATTAGAAAGTGCAAGCGTCGAACCAACTGACAAATCGATCCCGCCAGTGGTGATCACGAACGTCATCGCCACCGCCACGATCATTAAAGGGGCCGCTTGGCGAAGAAGATTTAGAAGATTGTTGCTAGTGAGAAAAGCGTCTGTCGACGCTGAAAAACCGACAACGCAGACCATCAGAAAGACAGCGATGCTAGATACCTGCGCGTTTTGGGCCAAAAATTCGGTCAGCCCGACGCCCTTATTTTTGCTTTGTGTTTGCATGCGCATGCTCTCCAACAATCAGATGGACCAGATCTTCCAGATCAGTCTCATGTATGTTTCGTTCGGCCACTTTCGTGCCCTCGTACATGACGGCGATGCGGTCACAAACGCGAAATAAGTCCTGTAATCGGTGCGTTATCAAAACAATGGAAACTCCCGTTTCCTTTAAACGGTTGACCAGGTCCAACACAGCGTTAACCTCGGCGACTGCAAGTGCCGATGTCGGTTCGTCCATTATCAGCACATCAGGGTTGAATGCAGCGGCGCGGGCGATGGCGATGGCTTGACGCTGACCTCCCGATAGCATCGCAACCTTGGAATCTATATTTGGAATGCGGATTTGCAGTTTATCCAGCATCTCTTGTGCGCTCTTTCGCATCTCGCTCTTGTTCAGGAAACCAAGAAACTCGGGCGATCTGCGCAGCTCCCGACCCAGAAAAAGATTGCCCGGAATGTCAATCGTGTCGCAAAGACTTAAGTCTTGATAGACCATCTCGATCCGATGCTCTCGGGCATCATTCGGCGTCTCGAAGCGGACCTCGCGACCATCGATCTTCATCACGCCTTCATCCGGCACGTATGCTCCAGACAACATTTTGGTAAAGGTTGATTTACCGGCTGCGTTGTCGCCCACGAGACCCAGACATTCACCTGGATAGATATCCAGATCAACGCCGCGCAGGGCTTCAACCGCGCCAAAACGTTTTTTTATTCCCCGCACTGAAATGCGCGGTTGTGAGTGATTGGAGGTGGCTTGCAAAACCATTACTTGAAAATTTCGCGGTAAGGATTAACGTTCTGCGTTGTGACGATGGTGATTGGAACGGCAACGTCATATTCAACCGCCTCACCCGCGATTGATCTGAGCAATGAGTTTACCGCAGCAGCGCCCATGCCAGCCGGATCCTGCTGAATGACGGCAGTAACATATCCAGCGTCAATTCCGGCAATCACTTCGCCAGTCAGGTCCCAGCCGATAACTTTGATGTCAGCGGTACGTCCTTGACTTTCAACGGCAGCAATCGCGCCTACAAGAGCCGGCTCACCAGTCGCATAGATCACATCAATTCCAGGGTTCGCCGTTATCAAATTCTCGGCAGCCCTTAAAGCATTGTCCTGCACGTTGCGACCATCGACTACACCCACAGTCGTAATGCGTGCGTCGCCTGAGATCCCGTCTACAAAACCTTTCTGACGGACATTTTGAGTGAACGAATTGAGCGCACCGACGATGCCAAGCTGCACGCTCTCGGAACCACTAGCATCAAGTTTTTCCATAAGATGAACCGCCATCAACTGACCAGCAAGTTCGTTATCAACACCGACTTGAGCGACCTGAGGGCCCTCTGGCAAAATTGCATCAACGCCAATAACCGGGATACCCGCCGCGTCGGCATCT
>CAJQPL010000044.1 GCA_905480215.1 uncultured Woeseiaceae bacterium
AAGGACAAAGAGAAAACAGCCTAGCTCTCAATGTCGAATATCATGATTGCGCTAGTCGATGTATTATCGTCGCCCCCATAATTGAATTTGAACAAGACCGATATGGCAAATGACCTGACAGAAAATTACAAGAAAGCCTACGACAACCAAATTGGCTTCGGAAAAAAACCAGCCCTTGTTTTGGTGGATTTTGTGCAAGCTTATTTTGACGACGAATGTGAATTATTCGCCGATGTTCAGAGTGAACTCGAATCTGCATTGAGAATTGTTGACGCCGCGCGCGAAGCGGGCATCCTGATTATCTACACGAATGTCGTTTATCACCCGAGTGGCATCAATGGCGGTACCTTTTTCAAAAAGGCGAAGCCACTCAGAAATATGGTGCAAGGGCATCGTATGGGCGAATGGCCAGCGGGCATTTCCCCGGCCGACGATGAATTAGTCATCAGTAAGCAGTACCCAAGCGCGTTTTTTGGTACCTCTCTCTCCTCGACTTTAACTGCATCAGGCGTTGATTCACTAATAATTACCGGCGTGACGACCAGTGGCTGCATTCGGGCAACCTGTATTGACACCTGCTCTTACGGCTTTATTCCAATCATTGTTGCGGATGCATGTGGCGACCGCCACGAAGATCCACACCAGGCAAATTTGTTCGACATGAATGCGAAGTATGGTGACGTTGTTACGGAATTAGCGACGCTCGAGTACTTAGCAACATTGCGCCAATAAGGAATATCGATGGCAGACGCCGCACTACGGAAAAAACTAGACAGCGGCCAGTTCTTCGTCGCCCCAGGCGTGTACGACATGATGTCGGTACTAATGACAAACCGTGTTGGCTTCGATTGCGTTTATGCATCGGGCTATTGGATGACGGCATCCTACCTTGGCTTGCCGGACGTCGGCTTGGCGACCTATACCGATATGTTGAACCGCGTGAGCCGGGTTGTTGAACTTAGCACTGCACCGGTCATCGCCGATGCGGACACCGGCTTCGGTGGTCTTTTGAATATTCAGCATACGGTTCGCGGTTACGAACGCGCCGGCGTCTCAGGCATCCAGATAGAGGATCAGGAATTTCCCAAAAAGTGCGGGCACACTCCAAACAAACGCGTTATAGCGACTGAAGAAATGGTCGCCAAGGTCGAAGTTGCCGTGGAATCCCGCAGCGATGAAAACATGCTCGTTATTGGTAGAACGGATTCACGCGGAGCGAATGGCCTCAAAGACGCGATTAATCGAGCGCAGGCTTACGCCGAGGCAGGTGCTGATATTGTATTTGTCGAGTCGCTGGAGTCCAACGAGGAAATGCGCACAGCTTGCCAGGAGATCGACACCCCGATGATCGCCAACATGGCAGACGGCGGACAGACACCGATGCTTTCTGCGGCCGAACTCGAGGACATCGGTTTTTCCTGTGCCATATTTCCTGCGCTGGCATCACTTGCCGCGAATGCCGCTGTTGAACAGGCGCTGCGCCACCTGAAGACGAGTGGCAGCAGCGGTGGCGATACAGCGATGTTTGATTTTCAAGAATTTTGCAAGATGATCGGTTTTCAGGAAATTTGGGATTTCGAAGAAAAGTGGTCGGATGTTTTGAATAAGCAAAATGATGGCGACGAAACCACAAAGTAGACGAACTCAAATCGTCAAATGATGATTACCTGATCACCGACATCATTTATTGGCTCGCTGCCATTTTCAGTAATCAACATTAGATCTTCCAAGTGTGCGGATCCGCCCATCCCCGATTCAAGCAAGGGACAATCGACACTCAAAATCATGCCCTTTTCCAACACGTGATCTTCGCGAAACGCTGCGGCTCCAGCATTACCAACATGGTCAGTGTGATACAAACCGACACTGTGCGGGCCGAACGGCACAATGTAGTTGCCACCCAACTTCTTAAGTGTCTGCTGCCCCAGTGCACCGATTTCGGAAAAACGCATACCCGGTTTTAGCGCGTGCCGTATTTCGTCCCAAGCGGTACCGATCGCTGCTACCGCCTGCGCCATCGGACGCGTCGGCTCGCCAAGAAAAATCGTTCGACCGTAGTCACCATGGTAGCCACCAAACTCACTGACTGCGTCGATCAAGAACGCTTGCCCATCACGAAACGGCGCATCGTATTGTTCCGCACTAACGCGATCGACAACCATGAAAACACCTTTGTTGCCACGTCGCGCAGCCTCTGCATAAAAGAGATTGCGTAGATCACGATAGCTTGCACCAGCCCTTACTGCATACGCAGCAGCTAAAGCAGCCTCTGCATTGTTCGTGGCAGCACGGCGCATCAATGCAATTTCGTGATCCGATTTGATAGGCCGAATGCGTCGTAACGCATCATCTGCGTCCACCAAAGTTGCGCCCGGCGCGGATTCTGTAACCAGCGCATGCACGTTTTGATGATCAACCGCGATCCGTGCCTTTGTCAGCCCAAGGTCCTTGAGCGCCTTCGCTAGTGCGAGTTTCGCATCTGCACTCAGCCCCACTCCTTTCTCTGCAAATGCAGTAAGACTGCCTCTGCGAGATTCAACCGAATCGAGCGGAATAGCCTTGCGATCGGGGAATAGAGCAAAAGGCGCCGCCAGCGGTGCGCCGTCGGGACCTTCTTCGTCAGCCGGCGATGTGTATACGTAGGCTGGGAAGTCATCGCTACGATGGATGTCGGCAAGCAGGTAATAGTAAGTAAAAGAAGGTAACACCAGCGACAGTGGCTGCGATTTGCGGCGCGTAACAATCGCGAACGTATTGGGCGAGTGTCCCATGCGCGAGGTCAGTGGCCAGAAGCCCGACGCATGATAGACGTTGATACCTTGCCCGAGAACCAGGGCATCAAGACCCTCGCGTTCCAAAATCTCCTCGGCACGCGTCCTGTTCATGGGTATGCCAACTGTCGCTGCGCCACTGGCTGCTGTCAATTTGCCACTGCCGACGGCATCGCCTGCGTCCGTCGTCGCCTCGCTCGGCAGGCCTGCTGCCGTTGCGGTTACAGCCGCCATGCCAGTAAGAGCCGTTCGTCTGCTAATCATTCTCTTAGTACCACTCTGCTGTCGTTTATTAGCCGCCCAGGGTCCGATTACAGACCGTATTACGGGTCATTGTATACGTCATACATCTGCTGCGATCATCAAACTGCGTCTGCCAGCCATTCAATTAGTTGATGGTAGCATTCTCAAAATTGAATCAGACAATAGCTGGCTGGGCGATAGAATTCCTCAGATAACTTTTTGCTGAAGAGAATCATGCAGCAGCAATTGTGAGATAGTTGCTCTGTTACAGCGCTTAGATGTTTATTAACAGGAATGAGAGCCCATGACGCGTAAGAAAGAATCAATAAAAGAAGAGCTTCTGGCACTGGTAGACGAGATAGGCGAAACGGTGCTTTGTAGCGAGAGCGAAAAAGACCGCATTCGAGCGCTGTGCGACGAACTGCTGCCGCATACCGCGGAACCACGCCCTATTGAGAATCAACAGGCTGCTGAAGGTGTGTGGCGTACGCGCTTCGCGAGCTTCGGCGCAAAACATTCGGACAATCAGCCGATGCAACACATGTCATCGCTCATGTTGCAAAGTTTCGGCAATCTGCCAAAAGTTCCTTCTCAGGTCCGGCGCCTGAACCAGGAAATAGAGCAGACGAGCCGCGCGTACAACAACGTCGTTTATGTCAGCAATGAGCAAGGCACAGCGAATGGAATTATCGTCATGGCAGGCCAGTATTCAGCTGATGAAGAAAATCCGCAGCGATACTCTGTCGCATTCCAAAGCGTTTCTTTCAACCCGGGCGATGGGCAGTCGGAACAACAACTTCGTGAAGATTTCGGAATGGACGCCGACGTGCCTCTAGCAAAGGAATTTCGACCACCAAAGCTGCATTCCGATATCGTGTTTCTCGATGATGATCTCCGCATCAACTACGGTAGTCTCGGCGGTTTCTACGTCTTGGAGCGGATATCAGAGCCCGGTTATTCTGTGCAGCTGAATTGAACACGTGATTATTAGAGGTCAGGAGATAGCGTGGGCGAGTGGATCGCTGGCCACGGGCGCCGTATTCAACGTTATGGCGTTGTTCGGACTCTTTTACCTGAGCACTATTCTTGGTATTGAGGCTGGTGTTGCCGGCTTGCTGCTATTCGTCGTACGTATTTACGACGCAATCACCGACCCACTGATGGGTACGATCAGCGATCGAACGCATCATCGATGGGGCGCACGACGACCCTACCTATTGCTAGGTTCACTAACCCTCGGTGTAGCGTTTGCACTCTTTTTCAACTTGCCGACACTTAACGGTGCGGCAATGATCGCTGTAGTTCTGGCGACATTAATACTGTATTCGACCAGCTACACAATATTCGCCGTGCCCTATCTTGCGATGTCACCTGATATAGCACCCGACTATGATTCGCGTACGCGTTTGATGTCGATGCGAGTATTTTTTCTGATTGTCGGCGTATTGCTGGGATCAACCGGCGGTCCAATGTTAGTACAAGCTGCCGGAGACGGGCGCCGCGGCTACGCAGTACTCGGATTTGCTATTGGTGCACTGGTCATTGTTGGCGGCCTCGTGGCGTTCTTCGGTACACGCGGTGTTAAGGAGAGGAATACAGCAACGCAACTCACCGAGCGCCGAGCGCTGCTCGTGGAAGCCAAGGCGCTATATTTTCAGGTTCAGTCTGTCTTTAGATTCGCTCCGTTCCGCCTGCTAACCGTCGTGAAACTTCTGCAGCTGGCGGTTTTGGCGCTGGCGCTGGCCTGCACACCCTACTTTTTCCGCTTTGTACTGGAACGCTCCACCGGTGATATCACCTACTACTTTGCGACATTCAGTTTTTGTGGGCTCGCTTCACTCGTGGCTTGGCGCTGGATCATCGGACGCTGGGGAAAACGCGACGTCTACATTTACTCGATTGCACTTTACGCGATCGGTATGGCCAGCTGGTTCCTCTGGCATCCCGAAGAAGCTGAGATCTTTTTCTATTTGCGTGCCGCCTTTATTGGGGTTATTGCTAACGGCACACTCGTTTGCGCGCTTTCTCTACTACCTGACACTATGGAATACGACCGTCTGGCATCCGGCGCCGATCGTCAGGGCGTAATGAGCGGAGTGTTTACTACTGTCGAAAAAATCGCCGGCGCACTAGGACCCCTGATCATTGGCGTCATGCTGCAAACGATGGGACTTGACTCCACAGCAGCTCCAGCGGAGCAACCCGCTTCCGCGCTGTTCGCTGTGAAATTAGGGATATCGGTGATACCAGCTTTGTTCTGTCTCGCAGCAATACCTTTCTTAATAGCCTACAAACTGGGGCCAAAAGAACTTCAGCAAGCGCGTCAGGACGCACAGTAGTTAATCGTAAAATTCGTAACAATACCGTTGTGAGCATTGTAAGATTAGCGATACTTTTTTAGGGCATCGCGAAATTGGTCAGAGCGATCAAATCATTGGGTAATTATGATGGACATCAATCTCAAGCAACGCGGCCGGTCTAGCATAGACTTTGCCGCCGATTTGACAGGTTCCGCCGGGAGTCTCGCTAAGTCGGTAAATACGCGACTATCCAGGCTTTCACTGGTAGACGACATTGATGCGCGCGATAAACAAGTTAAAGAGTTTCTCGGCGACAGTAATCCAAATTGGTTCTCACGACAGATAAGCAAATGGTGTTCTGTTACGCATGGCGTTATTACGGGCGATGCTTTCGCCGAAATACAGCCCGAGTTGGAATCACAATTTAATGAACTTCGTAAGGGGCCAACGCAAATAGAAGCGAACCCGAACTGCGAGTATCCAGACTACTGGACAGGCGTCGATTTTCATCGCACCACCGGCGGCTGGGTTCGAGAAAATCAGGGCTTCATACACGGAGAGCTCATTCATCCTCTGTATGTGGGAAAAAATTATCCTGGAAATATTTTCCAACAACGCCGGGACGTGCTTGGCGAACTCGGCGGTCGCAAGTTCGAGCGCATACTCGAGATGGGCACATCGTCCGGCCACTATACTTTGCAATTGGCCGCGGAGTATCCACAAGCGGCAATCACTGGAATCGAGCTGGGTCTTCCTATGCTGGAACAAGCACAGCGCTTTGCCAACGAGCGCGGCCTGTCATGGCGCCTGATACAGGCACCGGCTGAGAAAACCGGGTTGCCCGATGCATCATTCGATCTGGTGACATCTTACATTCTGCTGCATGAATTGCCCGCCAGTGCGAACAAAGCCGTATTCGAAGAAGCCTATCGTCTGCTCGAACCCGGTGGCGCAATCCTTATGGCAGACGTAAGACCGTTCCGTGACATGACACGCCTTGAGGAATGGCAGGCCATCGACATGACAAAACGTGGCGGCGAGCCTTATTGGGTGGAAGCGGCTAGTCTCGACCTGGCGAAGTTGGCCAGTAACATTGGCTTCGTCAACGCAAAAAGCTATGGCCTGGGCGAGCGTGGATATCCATGGGTAACGATCGCCTATAAACCGGAATAGTCACTCATGACAGATAAACCAAATAACGAATCCAGCGAACCCGTCGACGCTATATTTCAAATGCTATTGCACACGCTGCGTGAACTTTGGGTTATTAAAGATCGCCAGCTAATTCTGGAACGTGTCCTCGACGAAGCCGGCATCAACGTCTCTGAAGCTGTTCAGAACTATCAACCGGACGCCGAGTTTGTCGCCAAACTAGACAAAGAACGACGCGATATGCTGGACAAGTGTATGCAACCAGCCGCCGACGACTAGCTATGGCTAGTTAGGCGGCATCGGCTGCGGATCCAATTCTGCCCCAGTGTTCTTAGCCAGCGCCCGTAGAACCGTATTCGGCAAAAACGTGTTGTCCCAAGTAAAGTCCTTGGGCGGTGCGTCGCCTAGCCGCGTGATAATCAGGTTGTGCTTGGGAATGTGATAGCTAACCTGACTGCCATTGCCGTCGAACAAATACAGGTCTTTATCAAGATACGGTTCGGAATGATAATTCTTGCCGAACTCAACATCAGGATTCGCCGCGCCACGTCTTTCAATGTAGTCACCGGCCACGTACACGCCCATCGCAGCGTGCGGATTTTGCGGGGTCGCGGTCGTCATCGCCTGCACATAACCCTCGGGTAGCAAGCGCTCCTGCTGCCAAACGCCATCATTCATTAGCAACATAGACAAGCGCAGCCATGACTCGGCTGGCAAGAACCCGCAACATCCTGAATGCGCTGTTCCTCCCAAGCGGTCAACCCAAATCGAGCCGCCAAGCGAACCGAGCGGCTTGAGCACCGCCTCGCTGAGCCACGATTCGTAGTCTCGACCAGTAGCGCGTTGCAAAATTGGCGCAATGATCTCCCCGTTGGCATTCGAATAGTCATAACGGCTACCGGGCTCAGCGACCAACGGGTACTCGTTAATAATGATCTCAGTATGATACGGATGCAGATAAGCCCTATTCATGATGTCATCGGCTTCAAACGTCATTGCCTGTGGTGCGAAACCCGAGCGCATTTGTAACAGCTGACGCAAGGTTATTTCAGCGCGATCCGTACCGCGCCATTCATGCAGGAAGTCCGACGCCGGCTGATCGAGACCCTCAACATAGCCGAGCTCAATCGCCCGTCCGACGGCAACAACAGATAGCGGTTTCGAAAGTGATCTTGACACCAAGGGAGTGCTCGATTCGGCGTCGCCAAAATAGTTAGCCATTACTAACGCATCATCGTGCCAAACCAAGAGTGCGACTGTGTTAGATGCCTTAGCGTAATCCGTCAATGTACGTCTTGTTGCCTCGTCAAGCCACGCGGCTTTGTCCGCCTGGACTTCGATGAATTGGTGTTCCAGAGAGCCTTTAAGTTCGACCAAAGGATCGTAGCCGGCGAGACCACCACCGTTCTTTGACTCGTCTAACAAACGCTGAAATCGTTGCGCATATAATTCGTTACTTGCCTCCGTCTTGTAAGCAACAGAAGCCGCATCGGCCTCGGCTGTAATTAGTCCGCGAAGAAGATTATTGACGATCACCGAGTCATCATAGGTAAAACTGACTTCGCCAACGCGAGCGACCACCAACTGTCGCGAGGGAACCACATAGACACGCTGCCCGCCAAAACCGTCAAAGAAAATGATGTCCGGCGCCAGATAAGGCTTCTCATGCGACACCGCGTAAGTATTAGTCGGACCATAAAAACGTTTGCTTTGCCACGCATCACCACGCCAGACGTGCAGGCCATACGCAGGATTTAGTTGGCTCGCCGACGTCAACTCGGCCACAGACTCCTCGCTCAGAATTTGATGATCGCCTGCTTTGCCGCCGTTAGCGAGCATCGTCCCAATTGCCAGCCAATCGCCTAGTCCCGCCTCAAGTCCAGCGTAAAAGCGTGGACTCCCACCCTCTTTTTCGACCCAGAGATTGGCGCTACTGTTCCCAAGTGGCGTCCAGATTTTTTCGCTGAGAAATTCGGAATAACGCATGCCGTTGCGCGCCAGCACATCTTCAAGTGCCAATCCGGCGATCTGGCTGTTTATGTTAGTGTATTCGAACTGCGTTCCCGGCTGCATGGCCTGTTGGTAGCTCAATGCGGTTTCGCGTATTCGTGAAGAATATGTAAGCGCAGCTGATTTTTGCTCCGACATTGCGATATATTCCAGGCCGCTGCTGTGATTGAGTAGTTGACGCAGAGTAATCTTGCCGCGCGGATCATTTGCCCAGGCCAGAAGGTGATTGCCAACTGGATCATCAAGGGAATCAATCAGCCCCTCTTCCACTGCAATGAGAATCGCAATAGCGAGTACCGACTTGTGCATTGAGTAAGTTGCTGTCGGTGTTTCGGCGTCAATACCCTCGGCAAAATCGGCGGCCACAATGGCGCCGTCGTACCAAACCATCAAACCGCGGCCCTGCTCCGAGCGTGAGTACTCGATTGCTGCCGCTATCGCGTCAGGTGCCGGGAATCGATCGGCGTCAATATGCAACGGCTGCCGATTAACGCCGCTGACTGCTTCCTTCGGGATGCGCCAATTGACGTTGGCGATCGGCGGCCGCGTTGCCATCAACTCAAGATTGCGCAGCAAAGTTTCGTCCACCGCATCAGCGTCAGCAGCCGGCGGCGCAGACCCGTCATCGGCGCAGGCACCCAGTAGTATGGCCAATATTCCAATTTTTGTTATAACAAGGCTTCGACGCAATCCAATCATCACATTCATCCTGTCTGCTCAATCAATAGTTCAATTTCAACCCAGTAGAAACGGAACCGCAAAACTTATCCAATCAATTTTTAGATGGGCGCGTTCGCCGAATTCGACTGCGACGGGTGCATGCCGACCGGATTGGTTTTTGATTATCGGCCGCTTCGATCAAATAATGTCGAAGCGATATTTCGAATCCCTGCAGCGGTCGCTCGGGCAGCTCTGCTGTGTTCTGCCACTTTAGAGAATACCAGGTAGACGTCGAATGCCATCGCATCGCTGGCAATGACGCGCGTTTCAACCTGACCTAATTCGACATCACGTCGCACCGATGACCTTGCAAGAATAGAAACACCCGCTCCTGCACGGACGAGGTCTTTTATCGCCACAAGCGCATCTATCTCATAGGCAACTTCAAATTCCACCCCGGCGTCTGCGAACGCTGCCGCCATCCGATTACGGATACCTTTGTTATTAAACGGCGCGATCAGATCCAATTTCGACATTTCTTCAATACTGATCGGGTTCGGACACTTGTGGCCACGTGGAACAACGAGGCACAGCTCCTCTTTACCTATCACCTCCATTACGAGGCTCGAGTTTGCCGGAGGCTCGAAGACGATCGCCATATCCAGACGATCGGCCATCAGCCACTCCACCAACGTCGCACTGAGTCCTTCGCTCATTCGTACGGTAATATTCTCGTGCGCAATTTTCATTTGCTCAAGCAGCGTCGCTGCGACGCCAAGCGTTGCCGTTGGTGGCATTCCAACTCGCACCAGTCCCGCCGGATTGTCATACCAGGACACAAGATTGCGGCGAGTATCCTCAATTTGCTCCAACATCGAAGCCGCCCGCTCGCTGAGAAAAACCCCCTGTTCAGTTAACGTGATACCGCGCCCGGTCCGAATCAACAATTTAACGCCAAGTTCTTCTTCGAGCAGGCGCATTTGTCGACTCAACGCTGATTGAGCCAAGGGAATATGAGCAGCTGCCTTCGTAAAACTTCCCAGTTCTGCGACGACGAGAAAATAGCGGAGTTGGCGTAGATCCACGGAGCGTTAATCGCCTCTTGATATGACAGATATCGAAATAATACTTCATCTCGGTGCCTGACCAAGTATATATTAGCTGATACCCGAGCATCGGCTGTCACGAGCACTGCCTAATGGCTAATTTTTTGGTCATTTATCGAGGACTTAATATTGAGTAAGAACACAACATTTTCAAAGACGTACAAGCCGACTCACGACGAGGCAGCAAGGCAAGGTTTCGTTGGTTCCTTGAAGGGCTATCTGAATGGACGCCTGGAGGTGGACCTTGACGAACGCTATGAGTCGCACCTAAAGCCGCAATTTGTTGCCGCGAACGGCCGCGCGCCAGAAACACGTGACGAAGGCACCGAGGCTTTCTCTCACGACCACGCCTACCAATTATGGGGAGCAGCGGTATTCACCTCACAAGATCTGATGTGGGAAACCGTCGACGATACCTGTCAGCGGCTGTTGCCAGACCTCGCCGCACGGCACCGTGCATTGCAAGACAGTGACGCTTTTGGTCGGCTCGAACTTGATGCGGATATAGAACTACCGGAGCCGATTCGAAACGTTGAGATTCATCGTCAACCAGGAGGTTACTTCAACGACGATGAAGAAAATGGTTTGCTTACCGGTTTGCGCTATTTCGGAACCGTTGAACTTTACCGTGCCGCAAAGGGTCTTGCCGCCACTGATCAGACCGGCGCGCCGGGGATGGGGCAGTTCATTCTTGCTGCCTTGAAGCGCCGTTTTCCAGAACTTGCGCCAACGTCGATACTCGATCTTGGATGTGGAACAGGCACAGAAACAGTCGCCTATGCGCAATCATTTCCCGAAGCAGAGGTCTGGGGTGTCGACCTGTCAGAACCACTGCTACGGTTCGCACACACTTGGGCTGGCGATGGTGGACATTCGATAAACTTTCGGCAGGCTGATGCTCGGCATACCGGTTTCTCCGATGAGTCCTTCGACCTGATCGTATCGAACATACTGTTTCACGAAACCTGGTTTGATATCCTCCCCGACATAATGCGTGAGGCGCTGCGGCTTTTGCGTCCAGGCGGAGTTTTTCTGAACGTCGACATCCCGTATCAGCCGCATCGCCTTTCTATTCCAAAACAAGTAACCAACCACTGGCAGGTCGTCAACAATGGCGAACCCTTCTGGACCGGATTTGCGGATATGGATATGAGAGAACAATTAGTAGCCGCGGGCTTTGAGCAAGAGCACGTGTTCGCAGACTACGACGCAATTGGTAGCGGCGAATTTCATGTTTTCGGCGGACGCAAGGTCTAATTATGAAGGACAAGACACAGCCGGATCCTATTCCTCTTGAGCGACCCCAACAAATCGAATCGCTGGCTCCCGATCAGATGGTCGCGGTCATATTGCGTCTGACAATGGAAATCAGCACGCTGCGCGAACGCCTTGCCACTCATGAACAATTGCTGCAACAAGCGGGAGTCTTTTCTGACGAAGCAATTGACGATTTTCAAGTCGATGCTGAGGACAAATCACGCAGACAAGCTGAACGCCAGAGACTCATTGAGGGAGTAGTTAGCGATCTTCGCTAGCGCTTACTGCCAAGCGACGGAAGCTTCAGCGGTGCGTTCGGCAGCATCATCGTTTTTTCTTCTGTTAGCAGATCTACAGACGCGTGCAAGCCATCGCGGCCAACGCCGGACATCTTGTAGCCGCCGAAAGGCGCGCGCAGGTCGCGTGTTAAAGGCGTATTCACCCACACAGTTCCTGCCTTAACACGCTGCGCAACCGACATAACACTCGGCAAATCGTCCGACCAAATGTAGCTAACGAGTCCGAAACTCGACTCGTTTGCGATTTGAACAGCTTCATCGGCGTCGCGAATTCGTTGTATTGTCACGAAAGGACCGAATATTTCTTCCTGGCAAACTCGCGATTGATTTGAGGTCACTAATGCTGCTGTAGGCTCTACGAAATAGCCTTTCGCAAACGAATCTGCAGCGCGGCCACCACAAAGAATCTCCGCACCTTCTGCTTCTGCAATTTTCGCGTACGCCAATACCTTGTCGCGGTGTGCCGCAAACGCTAGTGGACCAATTTCACTGTCCGCGTCAAATGGATCGCCTACAACAACATTTTTCATACGTGCTACAAAAGACTCAATAAATTCATCGGCTACTTCATCCTCAACCAAAATTCGGGAACCGGCCAGGCATTGTTCACCGTTACCTGAAAGAATTGCGAGCAGCGAGCCGTCAATGGCCGATGGCAGGTTTGCGGAGCTCAGCACAATATTTGCCGACTTGCCGCCAAGTTCCAAACCAACCTTCTTAATGCCGCCGGCCGCCGATTGCATAATAGCTTTGCCTGTCTCAGTGCCACCAACGAAACCAATGACATCCACTCCGGGATGTTCAGTTAAAGCCTTTCCAGTAACGTGACCGCGGCCGTTTACCAGGTTTATCAGGCCCGGCGGCAAATCGGCTTCATGCATAATTTCGACGAAACGGAATAGTGAATAGGGAGAGTACTCGGAAGCCTTGATAACGCAGGTATTTCCAAGTGCAAGAGCTGCCGCAAGCTTCATCGAAGACAAAACCAAGGGCGCATTCCACGGTGACAACAGTGCAACTACGCCAACCGCCTCGCGCGTGACGATCGATGTATATTGACCCGTTTGAGTATATGTGTGACCGCCAAGTGTTCCTGCTGCCTCAATAAAGAACTCGAAGTTTTCAATCGTCCTTGGGATATGCATCGCATTCACACCTGCCAGAGGCATGCCAACCTCAAGCGACTGAATCGCGGCCAGCTCTTCCTTATTCGCGTCAATGACATCAATAAGTCGCCGTAACAGCTGTTTGCGTTCTTTGTGTGCCATTCGCGCCCAACCAGTATTATCAAACGCGTCGCGGGCGGCGGCTACCGCCGCATCAACATCGGCTGGTGAACATTCGTTGACACCGTAAAGCAACTCCTCGGTAGCAGGACACAGATGCTGGATCGGCGCCACCGACGAATCCTGCGCAAGCTGCTTTCCGCCTACGAAGCCCGACACTGAATCTGGCAAATTAAGTTTGAATCGCGTTGCGACTTCTTCAACACTCGCTACATTTTTCACGGGCTCTAGCACCTCAGTTTCCAGGGATTGGGCAGCGCAGCCGCCCGCTAGGCCAATGATGTCACAAATGATCGCAATTGAGGAACTCCGCCCATACAATTAGCGGATGGTAGTGTTCGCAAAATTGAATCAGTCGGATGCTGCTTAGGCGATAGACTTACTTAAGTAATATTCCTGGTGAGTAAAATTATGTTATCAGCTGACGTATTGGTTGTTGGTGCGGGTCCGGTTGGTACGGTCGCAGCGCTGGCATTGGCGCAACAAGGGTTAAGTGTAATTATTTGCGAGGCCGGTGCCGACTGTGCACAGGACTTGCGTGCCTCGACGTTCCATCCGCCGACGTTGGAGATGCTCGATGAGTTGGGGGTCGCCGATGACATTATTGACTACGGCCTGAAAGCGCCAACCTACCATTTTCGAGAACGCCAGAGCCAACAGGTCATCGAATTTGATCTCACCGATATCAGCGACGCAACGCGCTTTCCATTTCGCATCCAATGCGAACAGCATGTAATGGCCGGAATGTTGGCCAAGCGCCTGGAAGAACACCCCAATGCAACGGTCTTGTTTAGTCACCGTGCAAACTCGTTCGAGCAAGACGAACTCGGCGTTACGGTGGCCGTTGAAACGCCCTTAAGTATTGAAAAGATTCGCACCCAATATGTCATCGCCGCTGACGGTGGTAATTCCATTATTCGTAAATGGCTGGGTGCCGAATTTAGTGGCTTCACGTATCCAGAGAAATTCTTGTGTGTCTCCACCAAGTTGGAATTAAAGGACTACATCGACAATCTATGCTTCGTCAACTACATTGCCGACCCGGAAGAATGGCTGGTGTTGCTGCGAGTACCCAGCGTCTGGCGTATTCTGGTGCCAGCCGCTGAAACAGAGAGCGATGAAAAATTACTCTCCGACGAGACTCGAGATGGCATATTTTCGCGACTGATCGGCAAAAGCGATGTTGAAACCTATCATCGCACCATCTACCGCGTGCATCAGCGGGTCGCACAGAAGTTTAATCACGGCCGTGTCTTCCTGGCTGGCGATTCGGCACACTTGAACAACCCCCTCGGTGGCTTCGGCATGAACAGCGGCATTCACGACGTCTGGAACTTGCAGCAAAAAATAGCCCAGTCCGTGGGAGATGGTCACGACGAGCGTCTTTTTGACCTCTATGATCGGCAGCGCCGCACCGTGACACATGACTTTATCCAACGACAAACCATTCAGAACAAAGAGCTTCTGGAACACGGGGCCGATGAAGGCCACGCACGACGATTTGCCAATATGCAGGCAATCGCAGCCGATGACGGTCAACGACGAAGTTTCTTGCTGCGACAATCTATGCTCGAAAGCCTGAGTGACGCAGCAGCAATAGAATAGAGGAAAATTACACATGACTGACGTACGTGGATGGCGCAAAAAGTTTGGTGTCCTTGGGCCATCAACCAACACTATTGTTCAACCGGATTTTGACGATTTACGCCCTGCAGGCGTAACCAATCATTACAGCCGCATTGTCGTACAAGATGCGAATGCAGTCTCTAATGATTCGTTCTATGCCGGCACCATGGAAATCTCCGATAATACTGTCGATGCTGTGCGTGGCGTTCTCACATGTAAACCGGACTATTTAGTCATGGGCATGTCGGCGGTCACATTCTATGGTGGTGCCGAAGGCGGACAACGGTGGAAAGAGAATATAGAAGAGGTTGCGGGGCTCAAACTCTCTATCGGATCAGAGTCTTTGGCCAATGCGCTGCAAGCGCATGGCGCAAAACGAATTGCGTTTGTATCACCCTACTTTCCTGTCGCTAATACCGCGGTTCGCGAATATCTATCTGACTATGGCATTGAAACTCGACGCGACGTCTGCCTGCAGTGCCCAACGTGGACCGCAATTGCGGAAGTCACTGAAGCTACCTTAATCGACGTTTTGGCCGAGCTAGATGGCGACGATGTGGATGCTCTCGTTCAAGTCGGTACAAACCTTTCCATGATTAAATTGGCGGCGGAAACCGAGCAACGTATCGGTAAACCAGTGTTAGCGATCAATACCGCAACGTATTGGCATGCACTCCGAAACAACGATATCGAAGACAAAATCTCAGGCTTCGGCCGACTGCTTGAGGAGTTTTAGAAATGCATTACGACTATAGCCCGATCGCTGCACGAGGCCCGCTACGATTCCCGAACGACGCAAAGGTGGCTCTCATTCTCACCTTTAACCTGGAAACCTGGGAGCTAACGAAAGACACCGAAGAAGCCTATTACGCGGGCGGCCCTGCAATATTGCCGGACGTATTAGCAGGCAATGTGCCTGACTATCCGAACTACACCTGGCGTGAATACGGGCAGCGAGTCGGCATCTGGCGTCTATTCGAATTGTTCGATCAACTCGGCGTGCAAGCCAGCTGTACGATCAATGCCTTAACCTTTGAACGCCGCAACGCAATGGCTCAGGCATGCCTTGACCGCGGCTGGGAATTGCTCGCCCACAACTTCGAGCAAGGCGAGCTGTTGACGGATTTTTCCGGTAACCCTGAGAAAGAACGCGATATCATTTCCAGAGCCATAGAAATGTATACGAAGTATGTCGGTCGAAAACCACTCGGTTGGCTGTCCTCATCGCTTCGCGGCACTTTGGCTACGGCCGAAATACTGCGCGAAAACGGCTTTCTTTTTTACTGCGACATCATGAATGACGACCAGCCTTATCTGATCGATACTGCCGCGGGTAGTATCGTTTCGGTTCCGTATTCCAATGAGATCAACGATTTCACAATCATCACTCGCCGTGGCCACACGACCAGTGAATACCGCGACATTCTCATCGAAGAACTAGATGTACTCTACGAAGAAGGTGCGAGCAGCGGACGCATTATGAACGTCGGCATCCACCCGCATGTTTCCGGCCGTGCATATCGAATTCGAGCGCTGCGCGAATTTATACAACATGCCAAGTCCTTACCCGGCGTTTGGTGGCCGACTCGCGAAGAGCTCGCGAAATGGTATCTAGACAATAATCAGGGACACATACCGACAAGTTGAGAAGGCGGTCTCTGATCGGTTGTCTCGATCTGTGTTGAAATCCATGTGGAACGGCAATTTACGCAGCCTCTGCCGCGTTGCAAGCTAGATTGTGGATCGACATCAACGCTTACGCGCTTGCCATGCAATGTAAATTCAATGCTCATCGGCTGTGCCTGGAATAATCCCAAGTAGTTCTGCTGCCGTGCGCCTAATGTTGCCTGTTGCTGTACGGCGGTGATTTCCAGTGGCTTTTCCTAGTTCCGTCCAAGAGTGAATTGTGCAAACGTTTGCAGTACGATTATAGACGCATTCACGAACAACAAGGTTCACAAAATGGAGTGGGCAGCGGCCAATATTTGGTTCATTGTTACTGTCTTGACCTTCATTTCGCTGGGCTCGTGGATCAAGGGCCTGACTGGAATGGGTCTGCCGCTGTTCGCTATCCCCGCAATCGCCACTATGACCTCTGTGGAAGAGGCGGTCACACTGCTAATTATTCCGGCGCTGGGGTCGAATATTTGGCTGGTCGTTAGCCACCGCCAGTATCGACGGCAAGTGCTTGCCCACATAGCCTTTTTGATTGCGGGATTCGCCGGTGGGATCGTCGGCACACTGCTGTTGTTGGAGATCAATGATCGCTGGCTAAAACTCGCGCTCGCGGTTTGGCTCGCGCTGTACTTGTTGCAGCGAGTCTTTGGGAACCGTTTTCAAATGGTATTTCAAGCACGCGGTGCAGCAGCCGCTGCGATCGGCGCCTCCGCAGGTGTCATTCAGGGTGCTACAGGAATCTCCTCACACATTGTCGCTCCTTACTTTAATAAAGGTGACATCAAACCGGGTGCCTATGCCTTCTTGATGGCCACATCCTTCTTAAGCTTTTCGGTCGCACAACTTCTAACGGCATCGACTAACGGCCTTTTCACACCTGATCGCATTGTTATCGGACTGATCGCACTAGTACCGACTTTGATATTTACACAAGTTGGAATAGCGTATTCGGCGAGAATTTCAAATGTCACATTTCAAAAAATACTCTTCATAGTATTCCTGTTGATGGAGATCAAGTTGCTCTGGGATGTGTTCTGACAAAAAAAATCCATCCAGGGTCGCGAAGGGTCGAATGCAGCCTTGATGATTACCCGGAAATTTAATACATGTGCGTGGGCGAATTAGAGGACTAGTTTTTGTTGGCAATTGCCAGCAAATGCTGACGCATCCGGACTCGGGTCGCATCGTCGGGTAAACGGCCCACCCCAGCGCCCAAATTATCCAGCGCGTGTTTCGGATTAGCTGTTTCGGTAAGCACACAATTGACGCCCGGGTGCGCAACAATATATTTGAGCGAGAATTGTGCCCAGCTCTCACAATCAAACTCCGCTGCCCATTCCGGTAGTTCGTGGCCCTTGACGATATTGAAGTAGTTACCGTTAATGAACGGTCGATTGATGACGACGGCAATACCATTGTCCATTGCCATTGGTAGTATCCGATCGGCCGCTTCCGGCTCCATCATTGAATAATTGACCTGAATAAAATCGATAACCTTATTCTCGATCAATTTCATCATGCCAGGGTAAAAGCGTTGATGCGGCCGGCCAATCCCGACGTACCTAACTAGCCCGTCCGTCTTGAGTGCTCGAAACTCATCGGCGCGCCGCGCAAGGCCGTCAACACTTCTAAGCATTGCCAAATCAAGAGGACCGTCGCCTTGAACGCGTTGCAGCCCGGCAATTTCGGTGCGAAGTTCGCCTTCATCCTGCCCGGAAAGATAATTCCCCAACAGTATCTGTTGCTGTGCATTGCGGTCGCTGACAATTTTGCCGACGGTTGTACGGCTTGAACCCGAGACGTCAACATACGTTCCACCATGTTCGAGAAAGATTTCGAGCAACTGTGTCGATACCGCAATATCATTGTCTAGAAATGCTCTGGAGTTACCCAGACCAATGATCGCCATTGGCTCCGTCGTGCCAGGGATCAATCGAGTATCGAGCTTTGCTGACATCGCCGTGGCAACTGCGGGGATGTTCGTTAATAGTGCTTGGGCACCGGCATACTGAATAAACTTACGACGATCAATCATCTGATTTCCACGATCAATGCTTGTGGCCGCAACTGTGTCCTGTTTTTTTGCGGCGAGATTGATGCGGCTTTCCTGTCGCGCAGCCGCACGCGGTTGCCGCTGCGCTACGCTTATTAACAACTGTGCTTCGCTTCAGCACTTTTCGTTTAATACCCTGGCCGCCGGAAATTATCCGTCGAACCGGGTCGCCCGTTTGCGGATCAGTTTGTAGCCGCTCGTCCGTCATTCGTTGAAACAAGTCGAAACGGCGCGGTTCGGTTGCAGAATCGGCCGGAATCGTTTCATAAGTGTATGTTGGCATGCGCTACTCCCAAGTCGATTACAAACCGTTATCGACATCCCGATTTTCCGACTCCAGCTTTTCAATGCCTGAACATTTTGCCACGTAGTCGAGCACAATACTGAAGTCAATATCGCCACGATTGCCTTGCCCCATCGATTGCTGGATCACGTCGCGCGTCATATTGGCGACCGGCATTGGCACCTCGTACTCACGCGCCAGGCCAAGTCCCAGATCCATATCTTTGCGCAGCAGTTCTGGCGTAAACGTAGTCGTATAATCCTGATTAACCCAGCCAGGCGTTTTATACTTCGAAAAAATGGATCCCATCACACTATTGTTCATGAATTCCAGGAACGCATGACGTGGCACACCGGCCTTTTGGGCGAGAATAGTAAGCTCGGCAAGAGACTGAGTAACGACGCCAAGAAACACGTTGTGACAGATTTTGATTGTACGCGCGAGTTCTCCCTCACCAACGTAGGTCACGCCAAGTCCGGCGATAATTTCCTGGTAGGGACGAATCGTTTCGAACAAATCAGCGGGGCCCGATGTTACAAGCGCGAGTTTGCCGGCCTTCACACATTTGCCATTACCGCTGACAGGTGATGCAATGTATTCGGCGCCGCGAGCTTCCAGCTCTTGTCTTATCTCCGCCGATGCCTCGACAGATATACTGGAGCATTCCACAAAAATCTTGGGCGTCGCCCCACCGGAAAGAACGCCACTCTCGCCGAATAGCACCTCTTTTACGTCCGCTGATGTCGAAACCATCGAGAAGACAATGTCTCTATTGCCAAGATCACTCAGATTATCAACGATCTTCGCGCCATACTCGGACAATGGTTCAGCCTTCGATTTGGTCCGATTCCACACTTCCAGATCGCAACCGGCTTTGGCTAGTCGTTCGGCCATTGGATATCCCATGCGGCCAATACCTACCCAACCAATGCTGTATTTCGAAAGATCTTTGCTGCTCATGTACGGGCTCTCCTACCAAGCAAAATCGTCTGCCAATGGAACGGACTCTTAGGGTATTAAAAGGATAAGAAAAATGGCACCAATGGTGCGCACGTGTGCACTTTATCAATTGGCACCTGAGGTTGCAAGGTCTAGCCTACTGTTTCAGCTATAGCTGGATTCGATTACGAGCTAAACGTCAGTCTTGCCCTGTGTGCACAGCAACGTTATAGTGTGCACACGTCTGCAATTCAATGCGAAACGCACCTGTGGGTAAGCGAACAGACGTTGATTTCGAGTTTAGGCGAAGCCTTCAAAAGGACAATCGTATGTCAAACCCTAGTAAGTCAGATAGCATCGTTACGGCGGACCTTGATCCGCGTTGGAACTGGGACAGGCCCATCGCGGCACCCGGTCGCGCCAACGTTGACTTCGAAGAACGCGTTGATTTTCGGCGCTTGCACCGGTACCGGATTGCGCGTGCGCAGCAGGCACTATCGAACTCCAAGCTCGGCGCGGTCTTGTGTTTTGACAACAACAATATTCGCTATCTGACCAGTAGCGTTATTGGCGAATGGAGTCGTGACAAAATCTGTCGCTATACGTTGTTCACTGGCAGTGCAGACCCGTATTTGTGGGACTTTGGATCCGCGGCCGCACATCATCGATTGTACGCACCGTGGCTGAAGACGGATCGTTGCCGCGCTGGAATGCTTGGACTGCGTGGCTCCGTATCAGAGGAGGCGCAGCTGTTCAAAAACGCCGCAAAGGAAATTGCTGACCTGTTGCGTTTCGAAGGTATCGCCGATATGCCACTCGGTGTTGATATCGTTGAACCGCCCATGCTGTTCGCACTTCAGCAAGAAGGCCTTGACGTCAGGGATGCGCAACAAGTCTTGCTGGACGCACGCCAAATAAAGAGCATGGACGAAATCGTCTTACTCAATCAATCCGCTGCGATGGTTGATGGCGCTTATCACTTGCTTGCCGAAGAACTAAAACCAGGTGTTCGTGAGAACGAAATGGTTGCTATTGCCAACAAGTTTCTCTACGACAATGGATCAGACGATGTTGAAGCGATCAACGCGGTGTCAGGCGAACGTTGTGCGCCCCATCCACACAACTTCACGGATCGCATGTATCGACCGGGTGATCAGGCATTTTTCGACATCATCCAGTCGTATATGGGATATCGCACATGCTATTACCGCACGCTTAACGTGGGTCTCGCGACACCCGGCCAAATCGACGCTTACAAGCAGGCCAGGGAATGGATTGACGTGGCTATCAATGCGGTCAAACCGGGCACCACGACGGACACAATCGCCGCAATGTGGCCAGCAGCGACAGAGTTCGGTTTCGACAACGAAATGGAAGCGTTCGGACTGCAATTCGGACATGGGCTCGGGCTTGCTCTCCACGAGCGGCCAATCATCAGCCGGCTCACCTCTTTCGACCAACCGTTCGAACTGGAAGAGGGCATGGTGTTCGCCCTGGAAACGTATTGCCCTGCCGCAGACGGTAGTGGTGCTGCTCGCATCGAAGAAGAAGTCGTCGTCACCAGTGACGGCTGCCGGATAATTACGCTTTTCCCGGCACAAGAACTGTTTGTTGCGAACGCTTACTAAACGGACGCGATGAATATGATTGATGAACTAATAAAGGGCATACGAAAAGACTTGTACATCGGTGGTGAATGGCGAGAGGCCAGTGACCACGGCCGATTTGACGTGCGCGACCCTGCCACAGAAGAGGTGATCGCATCGGTCGCCAGTGCCACCGCAGAAGATGCAACAGCAGCGGTCACGGCAGCATATGATGCGGGCCCGGAATGGGCCGCGCGAGCACCGATTGAGCGTGCCGACATACTGCGCAAATCCTATGACCTGATGCTGGCTCGATGTGACGACTATGCATCGATCATTTCCCGTGAAGAGGGAAAAACGCTTGCGGAGGCACGTGGTGAAGTGAATTACGCAGCAAGCTTCATGCGCTGGTTCGCCGAGGAGGCAGTGCGTTTCAGCGGCCGATTCGGGCGGGCACCTGCCGGCGGTAACAATATCCTCGTACAACACAAACCAGTTGGCGTATCGCTGTTGATTACACCGTGGAACTTTCCTGCAGCAATGGCAACGCGGAAAATTGCACCGGCTCTTGCCGCAGGTTGCACGACGATTCTCAAGCCAGCGTCGGAAACGCCATTGACCGCGTTAATGCTGGCCTCTTTGTATGAGGAAGCGGGAGTGCCACCGGGCGTCGTCAATGTGTTGCCATCACGTAGTTCTTCGGTCATTTCAAATACAATAATGAGTGATGACAGAACGCGAAAACTCTCATTTACAGGCTCGACTGAGGTCGGGCGAATCCTGCTCACGAAAGCCGCCGAGAAGATTATCAATTGCTCAATGGAACTTGGCGGCAATGCCCCGTTTATCGTTTTGGATGACGCCGATCTCGATGTCAGCTCGGAGGCAGCACTCGTTGCCAAAATTCGAAACGCTGGTGAATCCTGTATCGGTGCAAATCGGTTCTATGTGCACTCCTCTATTTTCAATGAATTCTCGAAACGGCTTAGCGCCAAGATGAGTCAGTTAAAAGTTGGCCCCGGAATGGACGCTGGCATCGACGTCGGCCCACTCGTAAATGCGGATACCTGCGACAAAGTTGAGTCACTCGTCAAGCAGGCCGTTGAATTAGGCGCCACAGTACTGACAGGTGGTCGACGCCCCGATGGTCCCGGCCACTTTTACGAACCAACCGTCATGGTCGACATCCCAACAGAGGCAGAAATTCTGCACACCGAAATCTTTGGACCTGTTGCGACCATTGTGCCGTTTGAAGACGATGATCAGGCGGTCGAGATGGCCAATAACACGATCTTTGGTTTGGCGGCTTATGTATGTGGCAAAGACATTGGCCGGGCGCTTAGCGTCGCCGATAGAATCGACGCGGGCGTTATGGGTATCAACCGCGGATTTATTTCTGACACATCCGCACCGTTCGGTGGCTTCAAACAAAGCGGTATCGGACGCGAGGGCTCGCAAGACGGGCTACACGAATTTCTCGAAACCAAATATGTCGCAGTTGACTGGTAACGAGACAAAATACGTACGCGATATGCTCGAGGGTAGTTCTTAAAATGACGGAAAAGAAACAGCTCCAGTTGACGGCGGAATGGGTTGAGTTCAGCGCAACTGCCGACGACTGGGACGCACTCGGTGCAACTGAGCTGCGGAAGATGCTCAATCATATGCACATAATTCGAGCGTTCGAAGAGGAAATGCTGGAACTGGATCGCCAGGGTCTGGCACATGGCCCTGTGCACGTCAGCGTTGGACAAGAAGGCGCGATGGTCGCCGCCATGTCAAGCCTGCGCACGTCAGACCTCGTCAACGGTTCGCACCGTGGACACCATGTTTTTCTTGGTAAATGCCTGAACCATGTACAACCGGATGGCTACGACCCTGGCTCCGACCCAATTCCGGATGCGTTCGACAACCTGGTTTACCGAACGATGGCCGAAATCATGGGCCTCAGCCCCGGCTACTGTGAAGGTCGTGGTGGCTCAATGCATTTGCGCTGGGACGAAGCCGGCGTTATTGGAACGAACGCGATTGTGGGGGGCGGCGTACCGTTGGCCAATGGTGCAGCCTGGTCTTTGCAAAGAGATGGCGAGGGCGATGTCGCGGTCACCTGTTTTGGCGACGGCTCCTGTCATATCGGAAATGTTCTCGAATCACTCAACCTTGCTGCTCTCTACGACCTGCCGATTTGTTTTTTGATTGAAAACAATCATTACGCAGTTTCGACAACGCTCGAAGAGGAAGCTCGTGAAACCCGCATGTCATCGCGTGGCCTGGCATTTGGCATTCCATCGTTTCGTGTCGACGGCATGGATTCAGTCGCCGTGCGCATGGCCATGGAACACGTCGTCAAGCTGTTACGTGAGGGTAAAGGACCGGCCGTTCTTGAACTCGACGTCTATCGCTTTTATCACCACAGTGGCGGGCTTCCCGGCAGCGCATTCGGTTACAGAAGCAAACAGGAAGAACAGGAAGCCCGTGACCGCGATGCCATACTACGTCTTGAAAACGGTTTGCTTGAACGCGACTGGCTAACGGATAATCAGCTGCAGTCGATTAAAGACAATGCGACCGCTTGCGTACGAAAGGCCTCCGCTCTTCTCACCGAGGAGGTGGGTGGAAAGCGAAAAATCATCGACTCCCTGTGGCCCGATGTTAGCTTCCGAGACAGTGGCTTGCGTGGCGACCTGTCCGAATTCGCGAATATCGACTTTGTAGAACAGGAAACCTACGACGGCACTATTCAGAACGTGAAGTTCATAGAAACCATGGCAAAAGGCATGGTGCGCCGCTTCGAAACGGACGATCGCTATTTCGTCATGGGCGAGGATGTACACAAGCTGCGCGGCGGCACAAACGGCGCGACGAAGGGAATTCCCGAGCGCTGGCCGGATCGTTGTGTACCAACGCCAATCGCTGAACACGGATTCGTTGGATTAACCGGCGGGGTCGCAATGGTCGGCAAGTATCGTCCTATCGTTGAGTTGATGTATCCAGACTTTGGATTGGTTGCCGCTGATCAGCTGTTCAATCAGATTGCGAAGGCGCGCCATATGTTTGGCGGCCACTCTTCCGTGCCGCTCGTACTTCGAACCAAGATCGCGCTTGGCAGTGGCTACGGCTCGCAACACTCAATGGATCCAGCGGGCTTGTTTGCGATGTGGCCCGGTTGGCGGATCGTTGCGCCATCGACACCGTTCGACTACGTCGGGCTAATGAATTCGGCACTGCTCTGCGAGGACCCTGTCATGGTCATCGAGCATGTCGAGTTATACAACACCAAGGGACCCGGTACCGAAGGTGACTACGACTATTACATTCCGCTCGGCAAAGCCAAAGTCGTGCGACCGGGCAAGGCCATGACGATCCTGACCTACCTCACAATGGTCGACAAAGCCGTTCGAGCCGCAGACCAGTTGGGCATTGACGCAGAAGTTATTGATCTGCGTTCGCTGGATCGCGGCAGTCTCGACTGGGAGACGATTGGCGAAAGTGTGCGCAAAACCAACCATGTCGTCATGCTTGAACAGGGTCCATTAACAACCTCATACGGTGCGATGCTGACAGACGAGCTGCAACGCCGCTTCTTCGACTATCTCGATCATCCGGTGCAGCGGATTCACGGTGGCGAAGCATCGCCCAGCGTATCGAAAGTCCTTGAAAGGGCGGCTTTTGTCGGCGACGAGGAGATTGTCGCTGGATTGCAGCGCATGCTCGCCGACCAGGGTCAGCAGCCAGCTGCAGCCGACTGATAATTGCACGGAGAACTAACAGTAATGAATTCTAAAACCAATGGTCTGCCTGGGCTCCGCGGAACCGATCATATTGGCTTCACAGTCCCGGACGTTGACGAAGCGACAAACTTCTTCGTTGATGTAATTGGGTGTGAGCCGTTTTATCGGGACGGCCCGCTGCAGTCGGATACCGACTGGATGGCCGTACATCTGAACGTGCACCCGGATGCCGTCATACGAAAGATTAGCTGGTTACGGTGCGCCAATGGGCCGAACTTTGAAATCTTTGAGTACGAAGCGCCTGATCAGGTTACGACCGAAGCAAAAAACAGCGATATAGGCGGTCACCATCTGGCCTTCTATGTCGATGATTTTGATGCGGCCCTCGAGCACCTGAAACAACATGACGTCCACATCCTTGGAGAACCGACCGTGCGTGTGGCCGGGCCAAATGCCGGACAGACCTGGATTTACTTTCTAACGCCCTGGGGCATGCAGCTCGAACTTGTCAGCTACCCGAATGGTAAGGGCTACGAAAAGGACTACGAAAACAAACTTTGGCATCCGGCAAAACCGGCTGCCTGATCAGACTACAGGGGAACAAAAAGGTGGCAATTGAGATTCGACTTCCGGCAATCGACGCAGACTTTGAAGCCGGTGCGATTGCGTCATGGCACAAGGCCGTTGGCGATAGCATCGAGAAAGGTGAAGTCATTGTCGATGTCGAGACCGACAAAGCCGTTGTCGAAGTTGAGGCAAGTGATTCCGGAATTCTCGGCAGCATTGTCGTGCCGGCTGGCACTGAAGACGTTGCCGTCAACACCGTCATCGGCGTATTACTTGAGGCGGGCGAAACCATCGGCGACATCGATGGCGCGGAACCGGCACTTAAGCAAGATACGCCGCTCGCTGCGGTCGAGGACGTAAGTCAGGCCATCAGTAATGGAGCAGCCGCAATCGACGTTACTGCGTCTGTGATAACTGCAACGGCGACGGACGGTCACCTGTTTGCAAGCCCCCTGGCGCGGCGAATCGCGGAGCAACACGAAATAGATCTGGCAACGATCAAGGGACGCGGCCCAAATGGGCGCATCCTCAAAGCCGATGTTGAACAGGCGCTGCAGGATGGCAAGTCACCGCAGGCAGCTGCTGCTGCCGCAGAAGCACCGCGAGGCACATTTACCACAATACCGAACAGCAAAGTCCGTAAAGTCATTGCTCGTCGACTAACCGAGGCCAAACAACAGATACCGCACTTTTACCTGACTGTAGATTGCGAACTCGATGCGCTTCTCGGTAGCCGACAGCAGATCAATGAACGACACAGCACGAACGGCTCCAATATCAAAGTATCGGTGAATGACTTTATCGTGAAAGCGGCCGCACTGGCGTTACTCGATGTTCCGGCAGCGAATGCCAGTTGGGCCGAGGACGCGATTCGACGTTACGACGACATCGACGTTGCTGTAGCCGTTGCGACCGCAAATGGCCTGATCACACCGGTGGTACGCCAGGCTGATAGAAAATCGCTCGATGACATTTCCATTGAAGTAAAAAATCTGGCGAGCCGTGCCAACAACGGCCAACTTCAACCCGACGAGTACAAAGGCGGCGGCTTTACGATTTCCAACCTTGGGATGTACGGCATCAAGGAATTCAGCGCAATCATCAATCCGCCACAGTCCTGCATTCTTGCAATTGGTGCCGGAGAAAAACGGCCAATAGTCCGCGACGAGTCATTGGCAATCGCAACCATGATGAGCTGTACATTGTCGGTTGATCACCGCTCGGTTGACGGCGCGGTTGGCGCCGAGTTCCTGCAAGCATTTAAGCAATATATCGAAGCACCCTCCCTGCTCCTTCATGGATGAAGGGAATGCCCTCGAGATTCACTTTTAAGGAGTACAAACACATGAGCACGACTTCACTACAACAAGCACGCAGTTCGTCAGTTTGTCGTTTCGGCTGTTGGGCACTGTTGATCTGCTCGCTGGCCTTGACCGCTTGTGGGGATGGCACCAACAAAGCAGAAGAAAAAATACTGATCAAGTTTCCTCATGTAACGGCGCCGGGCACGCCAAAGGGAAAAGCTGCTGATCGATTCCGCGACCTTGTGCATGAACGACTTGGCGACCGCGTCACCGTCGAAGTGTACCCGTCCGGCCAGCTGATGAACGATGATGACTCGATCGATGCGCTTGCGTTCGGCGAAGTGCAAATGATTGCCGTTTCGTTGTCTAAGTTCGATCGTCTTACCAAGAAATATCAGCTCTTCGATCTGCCGTTCATGTTCAACAATATCGAGGCCGTCGAACGTTTTCAAAGCAGCCCATCAGGCGCCGCGCTGTTAACCGCGATGAATGATAACGGTCTTACCGGCCTCGGCTTCTGGCACAACGGCATGAAGCAGTTTAGCGGACCTGAGCCGATGACAACGCCGGCCGCTGCGGAAGGTTTAAAGTTTAGAATTATGGAATCCGACGTGCTGCAAGCGCAGATTCTGCAGGTTGGCGGCAACCCACAGAAAATGGCGCTTGGCGAGGTCTACCAAGCGCTGCAGACCGGCGCCGTGGATGCACAGGAGAATACCTGGTCGAACATATACTCAGCGAAGTTTTATGAAGTTCAGCCGCACATCACGCAGTCAAATCACGGCTACATTGGCTACCTCGTCCTGGTAAACAGCGGCTTCTGGTCATCAATTCCAGACGACATCCGCTCTGAGCTACAATCGATCATGGACGAAACATCCGCTTGGGCAAATGCACAGTCAACTGCAATCAATCTCGAGGCGCTTGAGAAGATAAAAGCATCCGAGAGATCGAATGTTGTAACGCTTACCCCAGAACAGATCGAAGAGTGGCGCGTCGCCATGCGGCCAGTATGGACTCAGTTTGAAGAGGCCATCGGCAGCGACATCATCGAAGCGGCGCAACAGTCTTCGCAGTGATGGCACAGTTCAATTTCAAATCAATACTAGAGCGCTTTGAAGAAATTGCGATGGCGTCGCTGCTCGCGTTCATGACGCTACTGACCTTCACGCAAGTGGTATTGCGCTATGTATTCAATAGTGGTTGGGTGTGGTCACTTGAGGCGACCACCTATGCTTTTGCTGCATTGGTACTTGTCGGTATGTCTTACGGTGTTCGCACTAATAGTCATATCGCGGTCGATCTCATTACCCGGCGCCTGCCACCAGCGATGAGAAAGACCGTCACTCTTGCTGCAGTAGCAATGTGTCTCTTGTACTGCGGAATGATGCTGTACGGCTCCTCTATTTTCGTTGATAAACTCGCCGCGCTCGGCAACGATGCTCGCGACATTCCAGTCGCGAAGTGGATTTTGACACTCGTGATGCCAATAGGGTTTGCCCTCCTGAGCTTTCGTTTTCTGGTTGTTGGATGGCAGGTCATCAAGGGTACAGGCGTTAATCGATGATCGCCGTCGCCCTATTGCTCGCACTGTTCGTTTTCCTGTTAGTAGGAATTCCTGTCGCAATTTCTTTGGGCCTTGCCAGTACGCTGACAATGCTTATGTTCGGCAATCAAAGTCTGTTGTCGATGGCACAAAAATTCTTTCATACGATGCAGGTTTATCCTTTACTGGCCGTGCCATTTTTCATACTCGCCGGGACATTCCTGACGACCGGCGGCGTTGCCCGCCGCATGATCAATTTCGCAAATGCGCTCGTTGGACATTTCAGAGGTGGCCTGGCGATGGCGGCACTTCTTGCCAGCGCGTTTTTCGCAGCGGTTTCCGGCTCTGCGCCGGCCACCGTCGTCGCAGTTGGCAGCGTAATGATCGCCGGTATGATCGCGTCAGGTTATACAAAACCGTTCGCTGCTGGTGTTATCTGCAACGCAGGAACGCTGGGTATCCTGATACCGCCATCTCTGGTCATGGTCGTCTATGGTGCAATCACTGAATCATCCATTGGACGCCTGTTCATTGCCGGCATATTGCCCGGCATAGTCTTGACAATAGCGATGATGGCAACGATTTCTTTTATTGCCAGAAAACAGGATATGCCGCGACAAGAGCGGGCTGACTTCAAAACAGTACTCAGGACTTTTCGCGAAGCCGCCTGGGGCCTATTGCTCATCGTAATCATATTGGGCGGCATTTATGCCGGCGTATTCACGCCAACCGAAGCGGCTGCCGTCTCTGCTGTGTACGCATTCTTCATCGCTGTTTTCGTTTATGGCGACATCACGATGAAAGACGTGCCCCGGGTACTCGTTGAGTCCAGCAAGATTACTGTGATGTTGATGTTTATCATCGCTAATGCATTCATGTTTGCCTACTTGCTAACAACGATGCAGATTCCGCAAACAGCATCCGACTTTATTGGCGGCATGGGACTACCGGCATGGGGCTTCTTGTTAGTCCTGAATTTACTGCTGCTCATGGCGGGCAATTTTATGGAACCGACCTCGGTCGTCCTTATTTTGACGCCTATTGTTTTCCCAATCGCGATGAAGCTGGGTATCGACCCGATTCACCTGGGCGTGGTGATGGTTGTGAACATGCAAATTGGCTTGGTTACGCCGCCAGTAGGTCTTAATCTTTTCGTCACCGCCGGCGTTGCCGAAATGTCCCTTGAGGAAACGATTAAAGCATCGGCGCCGTGGTTGGCCGTGTTGCTGGTCGTGCTGCTGCTGATCACATTCGTACCCTGGATATCGCTGGTGATTCCAAATTTGATCGGTGCTTAAGCAGTCACTCGTTAATGTTGCTTGTCCTGCATTTACTGAGGTCTTCGCGACACTCAACTGCTTCTTGCTGAGTAATCCGCTGGTTTGGCTCGCGGTAACGATAGAGGTACCCCCACATCGTCACTATGTTGTTGTCCAAATGCAGGTCATGGCCACGATAGTCACTGAACTCTTCCATCTTTATGATCTCGCGCATCTCAGGCAGAGTCTTGCCATCGACCATTAGCGCCAAAACCTCATCGCGCAAGGCCTTTAAGTACTTGTAACCATCACTAAAACTCTGCTGATCAGATATCGCCCCATGTCCCGGTAGAACAATCTCGACATCCTCGAGTATCGCCAGTTGCTTCATGACCTTTAGCGTACTGTGAACATCCATGTCCCGGTAGTCGGGAAACAGTGAGCGGCCTTTTGCCATATCCACAGCAATGAGAACCTTCTCGGCGGGAACGTGAACCTGGATCAAGTTATCGCTGTGAGACGGGCCAAAGTACAGTAGCTTGACGGCTACACCACCGAGGTCAATTTCCATGCTCGTTTCGAACGTAATTTCAGGAATCATCGAATCCCGTTTCTCACGAACAAGGTGTGGAACGAGATTCGTATGACCGACCGCCGTCGCGGTGTCGCTAAACACTTGTGTATTACAGTTGTGGTCCTGATGATCGTGGCTCAGAATCACGTAGCGAACCGGCATGTCGTGCCGCTTCTCGATTTCTTGCTTTAGCCAATCCATCGTTCCTGAACCGCAATAGTGCCCGTCAACGACCGCTATGCTGCGCGTACCAACGACATATGCACCGTACTGATTATCCGAACCCCAACGATACACGCTCTTTGACACCTGCTCGATGCCACGATTGACGCCCCATTGGCGTTCGGCAGAGAATGCCGAAGAAGCGAAGCTGAGTAAGCCCGCAAATAGAAACGCAGTTATGAAAAGTGTTGGTCTCGTTGTCATCTTCCGGTTTCCTTTTTAATTGATGCTTGATAACGGACGCTGCGGCAGCACGGCAGTTAGTTTTTCGCCGCTCGCGGTAAGTAAATCCAGTTCGACGTCAGCGCCCGCGCGTATCTTTTCGTCGATACCGAACAACATAAGGTGTAACTGTTGTGGCTGCAGGCACACGGTGCTGTTCGCTGCAATTTCCACAGCAGCTGCCTGCTTCATTCTCACGATACCCTGCTCATGGTGTATCTCGTGAATTTCGATACGCTGTACTGATGAACTGGATGCGCCAACTATGTGAATCGCCGCTGATCGGTCGTTCTGAATACACATGAATCCTGCGATGGTTTTAGACTTGCTCCCCGTCGGCTCACTGGCCCACGCATCGACGATCTGAATTTCACCAGCGGACAATGGTAAGTACTTGTCCAGCACTTCTACAATGGACTCTGCCTTGTCCCCGTAGCCGAAAACATCCAGAAAACTACCGTCTCTATTCATCAAGTACAGATATGAGGAATGGTAGATTTCTGTGCTATCGCCAGCAGCGCTGATATCAGTGCCGCCGAATGTGACATTGAATGATTTCGCCGCAGCCGCAATCTGTTGCCGACTCCCGGTCAGGCCTACCAAGGACGGGTGAAAGTGCCGCACGTAGCTTGCAATGTTATCCACGGTGTCGTTAGCAGGATCGATCGTAATGAATAACGGCTGCACCCGATCAGCACGCTCGCCAAGTAGTTTCATAGCGCGGGTAACTTCCAACATGGTGGTCGGGCAAATAACCGGGCAACGTGTGAAGCCAAAAAATACCAGTCGATATTTGCCGTCAAAGCTCGTTTCGCTGACTGCCGCACCACGGTGATCAATGAGATCAAAGCGGCCAGAAACCGTCTCAACTGAGTGCGCTGTCGCCGCAAACATCAAACACAGAATCGCAATTGAATTTCGTAATATCAACATGTCAATGACACAGGTTATTCGACACGGCAATCGACGCCTCACCGATGTCCAGCGGTAAGCCTGTGAGCGTTTTACTAAGCGTCTGATTACGCATGTCAAAGAACGCAAATTGCCCGCTAGCGGCCAGCGGCACGGCCAGAGTCTTCGAGTCGGACGTCACGATAGCCTCCAGTGGCCGCTGCTGCAGTTGATGTTGCTGCAGTACTTTGCCGCTGTCCACTTCAATGAATACTACGTTGCCCGACTGCGTCGTGATAGCGGCAACGGTGTCCAACCATCCTGAGTGTATCGACAACGGTCGATCGGCGAGGTGCACCGAGTACTGCAATCGCAGATTATCTGTCGCGATCGCCGATACCGTATTGCTAGTGCTACCAGCAACGAACATATAGCGACCATCCGCCGTGCCCCAGGGGCGATCAGGGTTCGGTGGTACTTTAATAGTGGCTAGCAAGGTGAAGTCACGCAGGTTAATGACGAAGACCTCATCTGTACTGGTGCCACTAACAAATCCGAGCAGCCCATCCGCACTTCTGGATAGCGCAGAAAGCTTCTGTCCGGATTCCGTAAGCTGCAGCTCACCCCGTTTCGACCAAAGGTCAATGAAGTGCAATGAACCGTTGCTACTGTCCGGCCAATAGAGTTTCGATCCATCCGGGCTGAAGGTGAATGCTGCGCTCGTACTCACATCGTCAGCGCTCAACAACACCGCACGCCGTTTGACGTTATGAACTTCCAGATGCTTGCTCTGCTTTTCGTAAATTGCGACGGTATCGCCGAGCGGACTCAGGTTGATGTCGTCGGGCGTCATCTCCAGTGAATAATCGATCTGCTCTAGATCCGCATCCGCGAGGTTAACCAAGGTCAGCCTTCGCGCCGCTCGGTGCGAGACAATCAGGGCATCAAGCCCGTCGGATGCCAAGATCTGATCTGGACGCGCATCTAATTCGATCGAAGCAGCAACGTCCTGCTCTTTCAAGTCGAACGCGTATACACGTTTTTCATCGCCACTTGCTGAAAACGCATAGCGAGATCCGTCATCCAAAGCTGCAGCCGACGATACCGTCGCAAGCGTGTTTAAAACGACAAGCATTGCGATTTGAGAAGCTCGCTTCATGCGCTAGGCAAGACCCAGAAACGGATAAATAAAGTCGCTGACGGTATGAAAATTATCGGTAAGAAGAATTAAGCCGAATGCCACCATAATCAGCATGCTAACAAATCCGATCTGGGGCGCAGACTGCTGAATTCTGGCAAGTAACGGCATTGCGCGCGACAAGAACAAGGCTGCGAGCATAAACGGAATAACGACCCCAAGTGAGAAAGCTAACATCATCGCTGCACCGACCAAAGCGCTGCCAATGGCACCAACATAGACTAACAACGTGGCTATAATCGCGCCGCCAAAACACGTCAGGCAACCCAATGAAAAGCCAGCGGCGGTTAACGCCGCGCCATATATTGACTTGGACTCACTAATTCGCGACTGCAACTCGCTGGGAACAAGCTTACAAATTATTGGCGCTTTCGAGCGTATTCCGACCCACAGTCCCATCGCGATGACGACAATGCCAGCAATAATCGTCAACGTCGGACTCCAGATTGAAAAGAACATTTGCGCCTGTTTTCCGGCATGGCCGATTGCCGCACCAGTAAGCGTGAACAATGTCGAAAAGCCGATGACAAAGGCGAATGCCGTTCTGATGATTATGCGCCTCGAATTGCTGGCTAGGTTTTGCTCATCACCAACAGCATGATCTGCCGTAAACCCGGCGACAGATGCGACGAACACAACGATCAGCTGTAGAAGGCAAGGCGTAAGTACGAAAGACAAAAGACCAGCCGAAATACCTAGAACCATAAGCGGCGTCCACACCGTAGCGTTCTCAATGTGGTCGGGATATTCGATTGGCAGTTTCCAGGTCGCGGTTCGAGTTCCACCTCCCGGATCCCAGGTGCTAGCAAGTTCAAGTCTTAGCTCGCGCGAAGTATCGGTAACGATCAGATCGCCCGCCGCATCGAAGCGCGGGAATCGAACGGTCAATACGCGGTGGTGATAAACGAGAAGCGGACCTTCCACATCGTGCGACGCAATCTCTCTATCATCAACGAAAAGTCGGGCGTCGGGCAGGATTTCAGGAAGGTCTTCAATGTGTGTCGTTTCCGTCACCAGGAAGACGTGATAGAGGTCCGGGCGATAATCACGCACCGCGTCCGCCCGATCCGTCACTTCGAAAAAACGTGGCGGCGCATACAGCATATCTACTTGCGCCTCGCCGACACCGAATGTCGTCCGCGTCAGGAGCTGTCCGACAGTGATCGCGTTGCGCAGTCGTTCTTGCTTAACATCGCCACCAACGGTTTGCAGCAAATTCTGATCTTTCACGAAATACGGAAAGATCAGCCAGCTACCGGCAATTGCGGTCATAAGCACAAACAGGACGAGCACGGTTCCCGCACGTATAGAGCGAGTCCAAAACGTTGCCCCTGTCAGGCTGTTGTGTGCTACATCCATATTGGTTGGATGGCGCTTCGTCCTATGGGTTCAAACTACTTGTAACTACCACTGGCTTAAACGCCTTTGCGCTCGCATCAACATTAATAGTGAATTGCTCGCCCTCGAGTTTGCAGTCGGCGCAATAGATCGTATACGTGCCTTCTTCAGCGGGCGCTTGCCAATCGACGGTGCCCAGACTTCGAGCCGGAATACTCATCGGTTCAAGGCCAAGGTTGTCACTCTTGAATTCGTACTCCGAGAATCCGGCATTGTTGATGATGAGCTGAACATTTGTGCCTGGACGCACGCTTAACGAGTCGGGCATGAACCGTCCGCGTTTGACGAGTGTGCGCACTACCTGATTCGATCCGAGATACTCAAGATACGCCGATACGGATTTTATCTGCTCTTCTGTGATTGCATCACGCACCACGGCCATCTCACCGATTCCGGAAATTGCTGCACGAACCGCACCTTCGCTTGCTCCGCGTGTATATGGCCCAACGCCCATATCACCTTCAGCGAAATTTCCGTGGCATCCCGCGCAACCAATTCCGGCAACCGTTCTAAATACCTCTCGACCTTCAGCAACAGCAGCACTACTGGGCGACATATTCGCCTCAATAATCGAGCCAGACCCCATGGAGCCCATTTTGCCAGCAAGAATATCGCGCTTCGTTTGCAATGCGCTGCCCCACAATCCGCTCTGGTCCGATTGCGTCTCACCGTCTTCGTTCCAACCATCGGGGTAATGAACGAATGCGCCGGAGTGGGTGCTGCCACCATTGGGCATAGGTATGCGCGCCGTAACCTGCAGCAAGTCAAGGTCAAACACCGCGACTTCAAAGCTCGCGTTACAACTGATCCAAAGTTCATTCGCTTCGGGATCAGGATGCAGCGTTCCGTGGTCACCGCGAATGCAGGCCGTATAGAATTGGTTCATTGAGCGTGCGCCCGGCACTTGCATCGTCGTAGTGTCGACCATGCCGAGTACCTTGCCCTTATTATGTGATTCTTCACCCTTGCCAATTGTGTAGATGTAACGATCATCCCAGCCGAAATGATTCCCGTAAGGACCATCAACGCCCGCGCGTTGCTCGGTGACAAATTCGCCGTGCTCCAAATCAACTTGGATGATGATGCTGTTTCGCGCGCCGGTTATGTAAGCCGTCTTGCTATCTGAAGTGTAATTGACCCAGACAGGCGCGCTGTCCGGTACGTGTATCCACTTCTTAACCGTCCAGTTTTCGGGATCGATCAACCATACGGGATTGTCTGTCAGGTGCTTACGCATGTCGAAATCGCGATAACGGCCGGTACCGATAATCTGGTCACCGTTTGGTGAAGCGAAGTACAGGTAACCTTCGCTACCTTGCTCCTGATGCGTGATGCTACCGACCACCCTATTGTCGTCATCGGGATCCAAAACAAACATCGGCTGCGACCAACCGTAAAGGATGACGCGTTGTTCCCCATCTGGCGTAATATAAGATTTCGCGTGATGCGCCTGCCCCTGCAGCTTGATGACTTTGTCGATCTTCAGGGTCTTCGCATTAATAACAAGGAATCGACCGGCGTGCTCGCCGGTGGTCATGAACGCCCCTTCGCCGGTCGGCAGGTATATCCATTTTCCGTCTGGCGATGTGCCGAGCCCGTGCGGCTCAAAGACATTCTTCCAGCCCCAGGAAAGCACATCGTAATTCTGGTTCGCGACCACTTCGCGCGTATCGGCGTCGATGATCGCCAATCCAGGCAATGTGACACCGCTGAGCAAACCGCCGTAGCCAGGCCCCTCCGTCGTAATGAACACCGTGGAATCTTCTTCAGGCGTCCATGCTGCCGGGCCGCTGGAGTCAAAACTGTACTCAAGGCTAATGCCAACCTGCTCCGACCATTTTGTCGCCCACGCTGCTTTTTGCTTTTCGGTCGCCGGTTTAGGTGCCGCACTCGCAGCGCCTGCGTGGAGCCACAAAAGCATCATCGCAACAACCGCTGTAATGAGTTTGTTGCTCGTAAACTGGCACCTTATAACTGACATCTGAAGCTCTCCTAAGCAATGCTTAATATTGCGAATCCGTCTGATAACTGCAAGCGGACACCCTACCCGTCGCAAATGAATAAGACCCGACCGCTCCATCCCTATCGGCAAAATCCTGTGAGGGTAAATGAACAGTTATGCAAACGTGTGCGTGCTAATTATACGCATCCATCGCTAAGACGCAAACTGTCGCTCGATCATTCAATACGCCT
>CAJQPL010000045.1 GCA_905480215.1 uncultured Woeseiaceae bacterium
AGCTGCGGCATCCGACCCGTTCGGATCAACTGCGGAGCTTCTTGCTCGAAGATTAGAAAGTTACGGGCCTGTAGCTCAGTTGGTTAGAGCAGGGGACTCATAATCCCTTGGTCGTAGGTTCGAGTCCTACCGGGCCCACCATTTTTGGACTGACAAACCGCGATTACGTCCGAGACCGTGAATTGTCCGCATGTCGGGCGTTTAGTCGCCCGACTGCTGCCCCCCCACATCAATGCTTTGCCAGCTTCTGCGACTAGCCAACGATTCATCGCTGTCCATGCGCTACACTGGAGAAAACGATATGTATTTGTGGGGAAGATCATGAGTGTCGCTGTTGTAACCGGCGCCAGCTCCGGCATTGGCGCGGCGATTGCAATCGCATTCGCAGAAGCCGGATGGGACGTTATGGCCGCGGGGCGTGACGAAGGCCGCCTCGAAGAAGTCGCCGACGTGTCAGACAATATTGCGATCTGGTCGGGAGAACTCAGTGAGTCGGAAGAATGTCGTGAACTGATCGCTGACGCAGTTGACGAATTCGGCAGCATCGATTGTCTCGTTAACTGTGCGGGCATCTTCGTGCGAACCGACACTGCGACCACTACTGACGAGGAATGGCGAGACACGCTGACAATCAATCTCGATGTGCCGTTCTACCTAAGTCGCGCCGCGTTACCGCACTTGCAACAAACTCAGGGAAGCATAGTCAACATCGCTTCCAATTGGGGACTGAAAGCCAGTGATCAGGCAGCCGCTTATTGTGCCAGCAAAGGTGGCCTGGTCATGCTGAGTAAGGCGATGGCTTTGGACACGGCCGCTGACGGCGTTCGCGTCAATGCTATTTGCCCCGGCAGCGTCGATACGCCAATGCTGGCCGCCGGCGCGGAACTAGCCGATCAGGAGGTTGACGAATACCTCGCCGAGCAGGCCGCATCCAGTCCCAACGGTCGCATATCAACGCCGGAAGAAGTTGCCGGCCTCGTACTGTTCTTGGCTAGCGAGGCTGCCACGCAAATAAACGGCGTAGCGATTGCAATAGACGGTGGTGAGTCAGCTTAAGCAACTACTCGCCCGAGAAGTCGACATCCGTCCAGGGCACCGCAGTAACGTACAAGTCGCCGCTTGCTAAGGGATTAAAGCATTGCGGCGAGACCGCCTGACTAGCCGACGCAATTGCTGACGCTGTTGGCGCAGCCGCTAGCAACGTTTCAGAAGTCGCTTTATCGGCGGCGGCTTGGAGATCTCCAATACCGAATGAGGCCATAGCCGAATATCATGCCACCAAGATGGGCGAAATTGGCCACTCCCGGCATCGCACCGGTGGAACCGATGGATAGTTCGAACAAACCCAGCAAAATGACGAAATACTTCGCTTTGATGGGTATCGGTGGAAATAACAATACGATGGTTCGATTGGGAAATGTCATGCCATAGGCAAGCAGAATCCCATACACGCCGCCGGATGCGCCAACTGTTGGCACGCCCCAGCCTTGCACCACGCCTACCAGCAATTGCACGATGCCGGCGCCGACAACACACGCCAGGAAATAGGTAAGAAAGCGGCGCGGACCCATCAAACGTTCAATATCGCGACCAAACATCCACAGCATCAACATGTTGAAGATGATGTGCGTCAGTGCGGCGGTATTGTGCATGAAGCCATAGCTTACAAGCTGCCACGGCAGGAACGGGGGGAACTGATAGCCAGGTGGACTGACCAAAGGCATCAACGCAAACAGGCGCTGCATAAGCTCAGGAGCAAAATGCTGCAACGCGAACACCAGACCATTTACGATCAGAAGGAGGAATATGACGTCCGGAATCGCGCTCGCTGCTTGTGGTTTACGGATTTGTTGGTTCATTCACTGTCCTGTTGGTAGACGACTTCGCCGTCAAAAATTGTCATTACCAGCCGCCGCCACCGCCGCCACCACCACCACCGCCTGATGATCCACCACCGCCACTGCCCGACGATGATCCAGGTGGAGTGACAGATGAACTTACAGACGAGTTTAGGCCACTTGAAATAGCACTGGTTGTCGCCGCAAGATTCGACGAATTCCAACTGCCGTCGTACCACGATGGGCTATAGCTGTTGCCATCAGGGGTTCGCATTGAGGCTAACAATGCTGCAAATTTTTCAGACCATTCCTGATCGACACCTAAGGCCAACGCGAACGGCAAGTACGCTTCAAAAAGCTCAGGTGTTTTCTCCGGCGGGTTTCGCAAATTCAGATCGTCCTTCTCAGCAACTTCGAGATAGTCCTTGAAACCCAACATTTCGTCGAGCAATACGCGACCCCGAATAGTCGGCCGCTTCATGATGATGGCGAAGAACACCATGGTTAAATACATCGATACAATCAATGCAATAAGAACCTGACTCGGGCCATCACTTATCTTTAGTGACACTACAGTAGCGACCAGAACGATAATAATCGCCGGAATATTCAAACCACCGTTGGTGCGAAAATATTTCTTCTTATAGTCGGTTTTCAGCGATGCCTTGTGTTTCTCACGTGCCTTGCCCAATACCTCGTGATTGAGTTGCTTTAGCGTTACAACGTCGTCATCGTCTGCAAATAGCGCCTCGTACAGTTCCTGCTCCCCGGCAGCAAGCGTCTGTCGATTGTCCTCAGGCGCCATTCTCTTCAGCGAGTGAATACTGTCTTTGTGTTTGATCTGCAAATAGCCCTTAACCGCCAGACTGACAATCCCAGCTGTCATTACTTTGTTGTCGTAGTACATCTGCGATATGTAGCGTAGCGACGCTGGCGAAAAACCCTGCGGCGGTTGGTAACGTGTAACGATCACCCCTTCCGGCGGGTCTCTGCCCTCTGCACGCCACACCGGAATGTAATAGGCCAGCAACAACAAGAAACCAATGAGCGCGACTAGTAAATCGCGATTATCACTCAGCAGCCACTGCAGGCGTTGCCAGTCGCTGGGCTCAGTTACCAGACCTTTCGGCCAGCCGACCACAATGGTCAAGCCGTGCGCAGGCGGCAAGGACTTGTTGGCGCGAAAGTGAATTTTCCCAGCCTCATCCATACTCGGACTATAGTCCTGCGCTTTGGATCCTCGACGCCCCGTATAGGCCTCTATGTGAACAGCATTTCTCGCAACATCGAACTCAAACGTTACGCTAGCACTTGCCTTTTCTATCAGGAAGTCCCAGCGGTTTCCGGTCACATTCCAATACAGTTCATCGTGTTCGTTAAAGAAGCCGAGCATTCGATTCGCTCGATAACGAAAGGTGTAAGTATGTTCGCCTGGACTCAGCACTTTATCGGCATGACCGAAGTAGGTACGAATATCACGACGATTTCGCACCGTGTGAAACTGTTCGGGCAAGTCGTCGCGCAGCACAATCAGCGGTTCAACTGTGATCTCATGCTTGTTGCCAAGATTGTCCTGAAACTCCACGGGAAAGTCGCGATAGATGCCGCGCCTGATCTGCTTTCCTTCCGAACGCACTTTGATGGTCTCTGTAACCTCGATCATGCCATCGGCAAAAACACGAACATCGCTGTGGAAGTTCAGGATGCGCTCGTCGGCGCCTGCCAACGAAGAAAATGCTAGCAACAAAAATAAGTAACAGCACTTCATTCGACCGAGCCCAGGTCGATCAATGGCACGTTCGCAGCATCGTCCGAGGTTTTCTGAAAGTAAACGCTTCGATCAAAACCGAACCAGGTTGCAAGCAAATTGCTCGGAACGGTTTCGGTCAGCGTGTTGTAGTCACGCACGGAGCCGTTGTAATAACGCCGCGCAAACTGCAGATAGTCTTCGGTTTCGACCAGTTCATTTTGCAGATTAAGGAAATTTTCGTTGGCTTTTAGATCCGGATAGCTTTCTGCCAGAACGATAAGACGTCCCAATCCGCTACTAATTTTGGCTTCGACCTCACCCCTGGCTTCGACATCGGCAACCTGCATCGCCTCGGCCCGTAACACTGTCACAGCCTCAAGCGTTGCGCGCTCGTAGCTGGCGTATTGGTCTACAGCGTCAACCAGCCTTGGGATCAGGTCATAGCGGCGCTGTAACTGGACATCTATATCACTCCAGGCGGTGCTGACTTGGTTGCGTGCGCCGACGAGGCGATTGTAGATAATGACGCCAGCAACGAGAATCAGCGCTGCGACGAAAATCACGATCGTGCTCATTAACAAAGACTCCGTTTAGTGCGGAGCACATCGTAACATCGCTCAGGGACCTAAGCGTAAAGACCTTGGTTTGTTAGTACCAGATAGAAAAGTACAGTTGAAATACGTTGGCATCGAGCTTATACAGCGGCTCGCTACCCAGCGGCGCCGCCGCTGATAGATCGGCGAAGTCGTCGTAGTCCACATGCAACAAATCGAGTGACGCTGAAATTGTCGCCTTCTTGATGAAACCCCAATAATCATTTCCATCGTCATTCAGTAACTCGTAGCTCGCTTTGAGTTTGAAGGTATAGCTCGTGAGCGGACTAAGCTCTTTGTCGCGGCCGCGGAAATTGGTTTCCTGTGCACGCGCGAAGATATCGCGGTAGAAATCCGCGCCAGTCTGATTGTGGTATCTGAATTTTCCGGTAAATATAAATTCACGCCACGGATGGATATAACTCAGAGCCGCAGTATGCCCGTCGATATTCCAGGTATCAGTAAAGAATCGATACTCACCTTCAATTGCCGCCCGGTAGGGCAGGAAGTAGCGGGCTCGCAGGCCAATCGCATTCGAAGTGCGTGTATTTGGGTATAGCTCAGGCTCGTAACTGTAGCCGAGGGCACTGCCAGCATCGAAATAACGCACAGATCGATACGGATTGTTGAGGAAGCCCTCGTCCGTGGCAGTTTCAAAATTCAAAGTCGAAATTAGATTCTTGGTAAGAATCTGTGTAATACCGACGCTGTAAGTTTGTTTGTCGAGAGTTCGTTCAAAAGTCGGGTCATCTGCGCGTCTCACCAGGTCATCGCCCAAGGCGTAAGCAAGCGTTAGTGTGGTCAAGTCGCCGAACATATCCTGACTGACGGAAAAGCTTACTGTCTCAGCATCGTAGTCGGACTCCTCGCTGCTAACGTAGTTGAGGCTCATGGTCGTGTTGCCATGCAGGTAGTCCATACCCAGAGACCATTGTTCACGTTCCTCGGTATAGGGGCTCGCAGTAGTGATGACATCGATGGAAGCCGAACTGACCATATCGATGTAATAGTTGCCTACCACTGAAATGCTTTTGCCAACTTTCTTTCGTACTAAAACCGACGGACCATCAATCGTAACCCCACCTCCATCATAGAGATGATAAAGGACATCTGCCCTGTCCTCCGGTAACACACCTGCACTCGCACTAACGGTCATGGCTAGTAGCAAAGCGAAAACAGATATGCGTCGTAAGATCATTGGCTGGTCTTCGATTCCTAAGTACTAGTTACAGCCGCAGCCACCACCAGCAGCGCCCTCGCCGCCTCGTGCACCCTCGCGAGACTCATAGACGTGCTGCATGTAAGAGCTGGAGATAGCATCGGAATCCAGCGCCATGATGGGGTCGGCAAGCCGGTCGCGCTCGTAGGGTTTGACCCAGGGCTCAATCGGACCGCAGCCGGACAAGCCAGCGATGACCAGTAAGGACAGTAGAATTCGTCCAATTGGCAAGCGTTTCATCATAATTGTTCCGTTTTGCATGTTGTTACTTTAGCGCCGCAAGCTGTTTCGAACCGTGACCTCTGCCTCAGAAGAACACCGTGAAACCGAGGTGGCTTTCAAGATTGTGAGCTGTCTTCTCTTCGCCAATAATGTCGATATCAAATAGGTGATCGCGAAAATCGAGGTGCAAAGCGATCGCATCAGTCAACAGGAAGCGGTAACCCGCACCAACGTTGACGGTAAATCGATCGTCACCGGCAAAGCGGGTCGAGCCCAGTCCAGCGATCAAGTACAAATTGGTGTTGTAAGCACGCCCTTCACCAAGGAATACTTCGCCGGGCAGGATGTTGTAGCCCAGACTCAAGTTGTAATACGTCAATGTGCGTTCGTCGTCGGTAATTAAACGCGCGCCGCCCGACAAGGTTTCGAAGCTTGTCAGGCCGCCTTCCGACTGACCAACAGCTCCCTCGATAAAGAAGCCTTCTGTCATGTGGTATGCAAGCCGCAAACCGTAGGACATATCTGAGCCGAAGTCCTCAATGCTCATAATTCCCACGTAGCCACCAATTTCGAAGTCCTCGCGATCAATCGCGGGCTCCTTAATTTCCCGGCGTTTAACTTGCGGATTAACAACCTGCCCAGGCGGTTCCGCCGTCGGAGGCGGTGCCTCTTCACGGCCGAAGCCAAACAGATTTTTTGTCGCAGCGCAGCCTGAAAGGCTAACTATTGCAACAATTAGAAAAAGAACGCGAAGCCGACTTTCCATTCTTCTACTTCCTCATTTTCGTCACGGCTAGTGAAAACCACGTAGCTCTTATACTCGGCACGCAACAAGAAACGTCGCGTGGCATATACTCGGAAGCCGGCACCAACATGTCCAATCTGATCGGTGCGGTCCTCGCCTTGAATAATCGTGCTCTTGGGTTCAGTACGAATAGCACCTGCGCCCAATGTAAAAAACGGTGACACGCGCCAGTCGGGGAAGGCTTCGTGTACGATATTGACACTGCCCATCCAACCATTGGAGAAGTTGCCCAGAATTTGCGAGCCCCAAAGTTCGACAGAGATATTCGGATTAAGCGAATAACTGCCGTAAAGAGAAATGATGTTCGCACCACCAAAGTCGCCAGCAAGGACACCAGTCTCCCACTTGGCATTGGTGAAATCTTCCAATCCCAGCTCGGCGAAACGGACAGTCGATCCATCGGACTGCAGCGTCTGTTCCATTTGCGAACCGGCGACCCATCCCTCGACGTTTTTGTCGGTACGAACTTTGTACCAATCCGTCTTTTGCGAAATAACATCGACAGCGTCGCCGCGGTCGACGACATGAAAAATGGGGTAGCCCCGACCCGGGCCAGTGTGCATTTCAAGATACGGGTCAGCAACCGTTACGCTTCGATAATCGTCAGCTGCGCAGGTCGGTGCTACAAAAAATATTTGCAGTGCGACAGCGACTAGGCATCCAAGCCAAATATTATTAGTTGGCTGGGGCGTCGAAGGGATTGTTGTAATATTGGGCTCCGCCATCCAACCATTCGGCGATAAGTCGCTGCTCGGCTTTGGACAAAATATTGAAGTGAATGAGATCGTTTGGATCGTTAAAAGGGTCAAAAAAAACGCTCGAGGCCCTTGCCCCTCTATTACTCGCTGGTGAAGCTATCGGAACTGGTACATCTATCGGATTGCCATCCGCATCAAGGCCAGGAACGGTAAAGTCTACCAACGCACCATTCTCTACAACCTGAAGGTTATCAGTAACTAACAACTCACGGTAGGCGTGAAAGTGGTCCATCTCATCAGGTGACAAACCATCTTGCAGCTCTAACTGACCGGCTGGTTCGCGAACGGCATTGTTCGCCGGGTCGACAGGTGTATGGCAATTCAGGCAGTTATTATTGACCTGCAGACCGTTCGCATCGAGAAGCGGTACCTCTTGCGAATTCGGGTCGTTGTCATCATCAAATGTGACGCCACGAGGAGCATTCCACAGCGGATGGATGATCGTTTCGTAGTTGATAATACTGCGGCAATTCCACTGCCAGTCGGACTGACATGCCAGTGTCGTTGGCGAGGGTGTTGTCAAATCCGTATAGCGGTAAGAGATGTCCGGGTTGATCTGACTGCCGTTGACGTCGAGCGGATTCGCACTCCAAACATCGCGGTAAATAACATTTAGTGATGGTTCGATTGACGAACAGCCATCGTTGGCACAGGTGATTCGCGCTCGCACTTCCGCCATGGTCTCGCCAACATCGCCAACAAACCATTGTGGATCGGTATTCGGAAATGCCACACCGGCTATGGGAGCACCGGCATAGGCACTTTCGAACGAGTCGATTCGACCATGTGACAGGCCGCTGTTTGCGTCATGACAGCCGTTGCACTTGAGTTCCTGTCCGTCGGGCACTGCAATCCAGTTTTGATGTCGCTGCGTAATCCGCATGCCATTTTCATCGAGCACGCTGATCATAAGTGCTGCATTAGCCGGTACTTTGGTAATCACTGAACCATCCGGTTCAATCATCGCGTAGCCAACAATCTCTTTCATTCCAAACTCAGTCGAAACACCAAACGCAGTATTGTCGATATCGAGTAAGTCTTCGTCCGGCAGCGAAACAGCTTTTTCAATGCGTAGAAACCGAGCCAGTCGGTCGGCCGCCAGTGTTTGCAAAGGATCTGCCAGTACCGCCGCATCTATGCCCGGAAACATAGCACCATCAAAATCATAGACGTTGCGAATATTGAGGATAGCTTCGCCATTGTCAGACAAAGTGGTGTCGAGTGTAGAATCGTTGAGGCCATCGAGAATAACAGGTGGTGTCGAACGCGGGTCACCGGATACGACCTCTGTAAACATAAACCCTTCTTCACCGGCAACGATCGGCAATTGCGTTTCGTCCCGCGGATCGTAAATCCAGATGCCATATAGCGGCGGCGCAACAGAGAAGTCGCCCTCAACCGGGGTGAGCGGATTGTCGGGGTCGTTGTCTACCAAGGCTTTGGCAAGATTCTCGTCAGTACACGGCACGATCTGCTCGTCGCTGGTACTGGGGTCGCCGTCGTCAGGCAAGATCTCGATAAGCCGACACTGACTCCAACTAACCAGCAGTCGATTGGTATTATCCTGAATTGGAAATGCCGAGAAATAACGACCACCTGGAGAGGGTACGCCCGGTTCTGTCAGGACTTCATTAACGGTCGCATCTTCTTGCGCCGGACCATTGAGCACGCCGACGTTATCCTTGGTTGGCTGGGTATTCTCTACATACTGTGGCGTGTCGATGAAAATCAGTTCGCCACCACCTTCGGTGTTGTTAAAGGGTCTGGCGACAATCAACAGGCGTCCATCCTGAACCTGGCGCGGCTGCATGAATTGGATGGTCTCGCCGTTGGAGCCGGTATCGTGACTTTGCTGTCCATACAGCAGTTCGATATTCGAACCGTCCGGATTCATACGATACAGATTGACGGCATCATTGTTCTCGTTGTGATCCCAGCGACTAAATACTACTTGACCGTTATCAGTAACCGACGGGTCAAGGTCATGACTCTGATTAAAGGTAACTTGCGTGATGCTACTGCCATCGTCATTCATGACGTGGATATTGAATGCAAACTCGTTCTCATCCTCATCCATTGCAGGAAACGCGCCTTTGCCCTCGTCCAGCAACAACGCCTGAGATTGCGTCTGCCGCGTCGAGGAAAACACAATGCGCCCGTCGGGCAGGTATTTCGGCATGATGTCGTGACCAATCTCCGCCGTCAGGTCCGATGGCATGACACGCACAAGCTCTTCCGTCTCAAACGTGTACTGCCAGATATTCCAGGTTGCAACCTGATCGTCAACAGCAACGCCCATCTCAAATGGGACGCGCATGGAAAACAGCACGCGGCTGCCGTCAAAATCCATCTCAACATCGCGGATAGCGGCGAGACCCTGTGATACCGCTGCGGTGATATTGACCGGCTCTGCGCCTACCGCTGCGCGATCACGGATGAAGAGCTCGGCGCCGAAATCAAACGTGATCTGCTGTCGCAGGTCCGTCTGCAAAAAATCGCCATTATCATCGCTTGGAATCGGTGACTTAATGTAAGCGATCGGAAAATCAATAATGACGGGGTCCTGACTTTGTCCTGTCCCTATTTGTACACCATCGCCCTTGCTACACGCAGCAAGCACGAAGCTGGCCATCATCAACGCAACCATCCTGGTCGCTGAACCCGAAAATCCGTCTAATTTTAATTGAGATAGCCTAATCATAGGTCTCACCTTCGTCATCGTGGCAGGGTACGACGCCATACAGCCAACATACCGTTAACGAGATCACAAACCACGGATTATGTCTAACTGCAGCTACCCTATATTGTCTCGTCGCATAGAATTATAAGAGAGGCCTCAAACCCGATGTAATGTCTCAAAAGCACGACATTAGCGATCGTGAGCTCTCTTCAATGCGCTGTATTAGCCTATGCGTAGCCCGATTTCATTGCCTTCCATCGCAATAAAATAAAATCAAAAAATGTAGTTTTCTTCCCACATTGAGACGCGGTAATGCCTGTGAGGAAGCTTGCAATTATTGCGACTTGTCGTATCGGGGGCGTCCCGTCTCCCTTCAGAGACAGTAGGCGAGCCTATTAAAATCAACGACTTACTCTCTCTGGCACCCAGAGTTGTGCGATTGCGCCGACAATCGCTTGACATATAACGACACTAATCCGGCAAGGCGTAAAGAACGTAAGTCATTGTTTTATATTTATTTTCAACTCATTTTCGCCGCTTATTCCAAGACTGGCACAGCACTTGCTTTATCAGTTACGAACCTCGACGCAATGACAATACAAGCAGGAAATCGCAATTGCCGAGGACTGTGAGTGCATTCACGGAGATTCACACTGATGTTTGGCAGCCTTAGACAGCCAGGCTCAACGCATTACCGCAGACGAGCAGAAACGATATGAATAACTGGACGTGGAAACAACACATGGAAGACGTTTTTGAAAATTTGTCTCGCATCGCTATAGCAGCGTTGCTATGTACGATTCTTGCACTGCCTGCGAGTGCCGGTGATAGCGAACAGGCGAAACGTATCTTTGATCGTATCGCTGGTGTACCGCCAAATGCCGCGGAAACAACCGATCTGGCAAGCGCTATGACGGGTACGAACTCAGCCTGTTCTGGCTACCAGCTGCACGGTGCTACCGATGCCAGCGGCGTCGCGGATCTGCGGGCCGAATGCGCTGCCTACATCGCTATGGACAACAAGAACTTCTATAACGTCACGTTAAAGAATTTCGCGGCTCCGTGGACGAATCGTGATCAATCAGTATTCGTAACGTTGAACGACTACATCGCTACAGTCATTGGCATGGTGCGTGATGACCAGGCCTTCAACGAATTGTTATCGCGTGACATCACCTACGTGGGACGTGCCGGAGTAGCAACATCACCGCCTGCGGCTAATAACAATGATCACTACGCTGAACTTGAGGCGAACAATGTCAATCTTCGTGACGAACTCGAGTTTGCCACGCAATCATCAATTAACGGCATACCGTCAACGGCAACTGCGGGAGTTATGACGTCGCGAGCCGCTTCTGAAGCCTTTTTCGTCGCCGGCACGAATCGCGCGATGTTCCGATTCACACTGCTCAATCATCTTTGCAACGATATGGAGCAGATGCATGACGTAAGTTTGACACCGGACAAGATTCGTCAGGATGTCAGTCGCAGTCCGGGCGGCGACAGCCGCCTGTTCTTGAATAATTGCATTGGCTGCCATGCTGGTATGGATCCGATGGCGCAGGCATTTGCGTATTACGACTACGATGAAGTAACGACGCAGTCGCTGCAGTACACGCCTAATGTGGTGCAGCCTAAGTACTACAACAACGATCTGAATTTTCCACCCGGTTTTCGCACACCGGATGACGAATGGAACAACTACTGGCGCACCGGCCAGAATGCTTATCTGGGTTTTGATAATTCGCTGCCAGGCTCTGGTCAGGGTGCCAAGTCTCTGGGCGCTGAACTCGGCAACAGCCACGCATTTGCCGCCTGCCAGGTTAAGAAAGTATTCCGCGCCGTTTGCTTGCGTGCACCTGAAGACGCGACAGACCGGGCAAAGGTCGATGAAATCATTACTACGTTCCGCGGAACGGGCTACCGGATGAAGCAAGTCTTTGCCGATTCGGCCGTTCATTGCATGGGCGAGTAGGGAGACATGATAATGACTAATGCAAACGGAATTGCTACTCAGGCTCGACTGCTCGGTTTTCTACGTACGGCGGCGCTCACTATATTTGCAACTGCGTTTCTAGCAGCCTGTGGCGGCGGTGCAGCAACAACCGAGAATCAAGCATCGTTGGTCCCGGCAAACAACAACAACTCTAAGTATGCAGGACCCGCTGCAGACGACGCTGATGTTCTGAAGTTTCAGCAAGAATTTTGGTCAAAGGCAAAAACGACAAACCGTTGTGGCAATTGTCACAATGAGACTGTTGGTCAGATGCCCATGTTTGTAAGAAATGATGACGTAAACCTCGCCTATGAGGCGGCGCTGACCAAAATAGATCGCAATCAGCCTGCACAGTCAGAAATCGTGAGCAAGGTAAGCGGACTTCCGCTCGGTCACAACTGCTGGGTAGAAGACCCCGGTGTTTGCGGGTCAATCATGACGACCTGGGTCGAAAACTGGGTTGGCGATACCGCGGATGGCAGACGTCAGATTACACTCACTGCGCCAGCATCGCTAAACCCTGCTGACAGCAAAAACTTCCCGGACACTTCAGCCGCATTTGAGCAACTCGTTTACACACCGATATTGCAACGCTACTGCTCGGGCTGTCATAGCTCGGACTCCGCGACAGCGCAACAGCCCTACTTTGCTGACGTCGATGTCAACGTTGCGTACGAAGCTGCAAAATCGAAAATCAGCCTGGACACACCGGGAGACTCGCGCTTTGTAATCAAAGTTAGCCCGAACCCTGCGATCTCGGGTGAATCACATAACTGCTGGAACAATGACTGCCCGACAGCTGAGACCGAAATGCTGGATGCGATTACAGCATTTGCAACTGGAATCACCGCGACAGTGGTCGACCCGGCGCTGATCACCAGTCGAGCAATACGCTTAATTGATGGCACCCTCGCATCTGGCGGCAACCGCTATGAAGACTCGCAGATCGCCCTTTGGGAATTCCAGACGGGTAACGGCCTTAAGGCTTTCGACACCAGCGGTGTTGATCCGGCCATCGATCTGAATTTCTCCGGTGACGTCAGCTGGTTTGGCGGCTGGGGCATTACGATCGGTAACGATGCCGCTCAGGGGCCCGGTAAAGCGCAAGCATCAACGACGGCCAGTAAGAAACTGCATGATGTACTGCAGGAATCAGGTGAGTTTTCGATTGAGGCCTGGATAGTACCCGCCAACGTTACGCAGGAAATGTCACGCATCGTCAGTTACTCGGCGGGAGCCACGACGCGAAACTTTACTCTGCAACAAACGCTGTACGACTACAATTTCCTGTTGCGCACCAACGAGACCAGTCTTAATGGTGACCCTTCACTTTCAACACCGGCGGACGACGAAGTTTTGCAGGCGACACTGCAACACGTCGTGGCCAACTATGACCCGATTAACGGCCGCAGCATTTACGTCAATGGCGCATTGGTCACTAACGCCGATCCAGTACCGGGTGGCACGTTGATCGATTGGCAAGACACCTTTGCGGTCGTACTCGGCAACGAGGCATCAGGCGATGGCATCTGGGAAGGCACTTTCAGGCTCGCAGCTATTCACCGCCGCGCGTTAACAGAGGAACAGATCACACAAAACTTTGACGCTGGTGTTGGTGAACGCTTCTACATGCTGTTTGATATTTCGGCTCGCATTGGTGCACCGGTCGATACCTCGTTCGTACTGTTTGAGGCGCAACAATTCGACACCTACGCCTACCTGTTCGACAAGCCGCACTTCATTACGCTCGACGGCTCCACGCCCGAAGGCATTTCAATGCGGGGTTTGCATCTCGCAATGAATGGCCAGGAAGTCGAGAAGTCACAGTCCTACGCCAACATGGATCAGACACTAAGTGCTGCACTGTTCCAGGAGCTGGGACAGCCCTTATCCGCTCTCGGTGCCGTTATCCCGGTTGAGAAAGGCCCGGCGGAGGACCAGTTCTTCCTAACCTTCGATGATCTCGACGGCGTAATTTACAACCGTCAAGACGCACCGACGCTGATCATAACGCCTACTGATCTAACACCAGCATCGCAAGTCGGTATTCGCACCTTCGATGAGATCGACGCGTCGTATTCATCAATTCTCGAACTAGATCGATTGATCGTGTACAGCTCCGGCGGCGTTAGCGCCGCACATGTTGACGAGACCTTCCAGGAACTTCGTCAATCATTGCCCGCAGTCGAGGAAGTGACCACCTTCCTGTCTTCTCATCAAGTGGCAATTGCACAGCTTGCGATTCAATACTGCGATGCTGCGATCGGCAGCAACGCAAATCCGAATCCAAATGCCGAGGATGTCGTTTGGACTGCTTTCGATTTTGATCAGCCTGCGGCAACGGCGTTTAGTGTTGCAAACCGCAACAATTTCGTCGATCCGCTGATCGCACGAGCAGTCGGGCAAACATCAAGCGGTACGCAATTGAGTACGCAACCGACGTATACAAGTGTTCACGACGAGCTCGCCGCCTTCCAGGCCGCTGGCAATCGTCCGAACAACCTTATTGACAGACTGCTCGCAGGTCCTAGTGACACGCGCGCGATTGCCAAGGGTGTTTGTGCCTCCGTTCTCGGAAGCGCGGCTACTCTGGTTCAGTAAAGACAGGACATAAAGGATTATCGAGATGAGTAAGAAACGAAATGCACGGCACTGGGATGCGCCGCAGCTTCATGGTGATCATCCGCGGCCTGTCACGCGACGTCAGTTTGTATCGCAAGGCTTCATGTCAGGTGCCGCGTATACGCTCGGCGCTGGTGCGCTGGGAATATTCTCCGCACCACGCAACGCGATGGCTTTATCGGGCGATCTGGCGAGCCAGCTGGCCACGCCGTGCAATATTACCGACGGTGCAGGCAAAATTCCCTTCATCTGCTTTGACCTCGCGGGTGGTGCCAATATCGCTGGTTCCAACGCATTGATCGGTCAGCAAGGTGGACAAAGTGACTTCTTAAGCACATCCGGCTACGAGAAAATGGGTTTGCCGGGCGACATGGTTCCCGGACTACAAGATGCCAGTGGCGCCGACTTCGCAAACTTCGATCTTGGACTGGGCTTTCACCTCGACAGCGCTTTTCGCCGCGGCATCATGACCAGCCTGACACCGGGACGTGAAGCCAATATCAATGGCGCTGTGATTCCGGCCCGCTCCGACAACGACACGGGTAACAATCCGCATAACCCGATGTATGGCATTGCCACGGCCGGTGCGAAGGGCTCGATTCTGACCCTCGCCGGATCCGAAAATACGGATTCAGGCGGAAACTCCATGTTACCGGCGATGCTGTTTGATCCTGAGTTGCGTCCAACCAAGGTCGATCGTCCCAGCGACGTAGTGAACCTGGTTGATACAGGCGAACTAGTGGGGATTCTTTCCGAAAATGACGCGACCGCCGTAATGGAATCCATCTATCGAATTAGCGACCAAAAAATGGGCGCGGTTAATACACAAATCTCCACGGACGCTGCTATTAAGCAAGCAGTCCGATGCGGTTACCTGAAGGCAGCCGACATCGCCGAGCGCTTCGGCGCGACGCCGATCGATCCGACGGTCGATCCCGAAATCGTCGCTGATGATGGCACCGGCATCTTTACGACTGCCGAGTTTATGGCCAATGACCGTAACGGTTCCGAGTTTCGCAAGACAGCATCGGTCATGAAGCTGGTCATGAATGGATTTGCCGGCGCAGGCTGTGTCGAGATGGGTGGTTACGACTACCACGGCGGTGCTCGAGCGGAAGGTGAGGTTAAGGACGAACGCGCAGGACGTTGCATGGGGGCCGTACTTGAGTATGCGGCACGGCTCAACAAGCCGGTCATGATGTACGTCTTCAGTGACGGATCCCTGTCCTCAAACGGTGCGATTGATAATTCAACAGCGGGTCGCGGCAAAGGCGAATGGGACAGTGACAATTCGTCAACAGCAGCGTCGTTCTTTCTCGTTTACAACCCGACGCGGCGACCGACTATTATCGGCGGTACACCGGAAATCCAGGCGGTACACCAGCAAATCGGCGCGATGGATGCAGGCGGCTCGGTGATGCGCGCAGGATCGCCGGTCGCTAACAACGTCAACCTGCTCGTCAACGCGGTCATATTGAACTACATGGCATTGCATGGCGAACAAGCTAACTTCGGATCCCTGTATCAAAATCCGGACGGCAGTAATTGGAACCACGGCCTCGGCAACGCGGCGCTTCAGGACAGTCTGACTGCGTTCGAACCGATCGTGAATGGCATCATTTCGAACCCGATTTGAGAACACAGGCAACGGGCCGCTCGAAAAAAGTGCTCTAAATCACGGCCAGTCGCTCTTTCGACTGACCGTTTTTGTTGCATAATTCGATTCCATGACTGATCTATCCACCCTCCTCGCCTGCCCACGCTGCGATAAGACACCGCTCGAAACCACTGACGATGCAATGCATTGCAACGCATGCAAAGTCGACTTCCCGCTGATCGAGGGGATGCCGTGGATGTTCGCGGAACCAGAGGCCACGCTTGGCGAATGGCGCGGACGCCTGCAGTTTTCACTGCAGCAACTCAGTCACGAGATCGCAAGTCTCGATAAGGAACTTGAATCCAAACAAATGCGCGCTTTGTCGCGGCGCCGCATCGAACGCTATCGGAAAGCCGTAGAAATGCACCGGCGGTCGCTGCAAAAACTGTTGCGCCCGATCGAGATTCAATCCCTGCAGGGCAATTACGAAAGCTATCTTGCATTGCGCACCCGGCTGCCCACAGATCAGGGATTGAATACGTATTACCCGAATATTCATCGCGACTGGGCCTGGGGCGAGGAAGAAAACGCGGCATCGCTTAAGCAAATACGGGCGGTACTGCACGACCACGTTGAGCTCGGCAATGTCCTGGTGCTGGGCGCTGGTGCCGGGCGTCTCGCCTACGATATCCACACCGAGCTCAACTGTAGCTCGACAACCGCAATGGATTTCAATCCACTTCTGATGCTCGTGGCGAAATCCGTAACCTCCGGTGCGGCTTTGAGTATGTATGAGTTTCCGATCGCGCCGTTATCCCTTGAAGACGATGCGGTGAAGAGAAAACTCGCCGCGCCTCGCGTTGCCGGTGAGGGATTCCACCTGCTACTTGGCGATGCCTTGCGCGCACCATTTGCGGAACAGACCTTCGACACCGTCGTGACGCCCTGGCTCATCGATATCATCAATGAAGACCTGCCAATTTTTGCCAGCCGCATCAACAAGCTGTTAAAAAAAGACGGCCGCTGGATCAACTTCGGTTCCCTGGCATTTGCCAACCCGGAACGCGCACGTCGTTACAGTCCCGAAGAAACCAAAGCCATCGTTGCTGAAAGCGGTTTCTCCGATCCCTATGTGTCGCAGGCAACGATCCCCTATATGAGTTCACCTGCCAGTCGGCACGGGCGGCAGGAGCGAGTATTTACTTTTTCAAGCTACAAGGAGCGCGAGGTGGACAAGCCGCATCGGCACGTCGCCTTGCCGGACTGGATTGTTACCGGGAAAGAACCGGTACCGCTGAGCCCGTCGTTTCGCCAACAAGCCATGACGACGCAGATCTACGCCTTCATCATGTCTCTGATTGACGGTAAACGATCCATCAAGGAAATGGCTATTATTCTTGAAAATCAGAAGCTTATGACTCAGGAAGAAGCGCAGGCGGCAATCCGTTCATTCATGACGAAGATGTACGACGACTCGCAGAAGCAAGCCTCTTTCTGACTACGCGAATCGCGACTGAATGAAGCTGCCAATTTTTTCGATGGCACGCCCAGACTCTGGCATTTTTCCAACGAAGATTTGAAAAACGTGCCACATCTCTGGCCAGACTTCGAGTGAGACATCAATGCCGGCGGCCACGCATTGCTCTGTAATGCGCTCAGCATCGCTAAGCAATATTTCGTCGTTGCCGACCTGAATCAACATCGCGGGCAAGCCCTCTACATCGGCAAACACTGGGGAAACCTGAGGAAATAGAACCTGGTGCGGTTCGCAGTAAAAATCCGCGATGAGCCCAACATCTTTCGCATTAAAGATCGGATCGTATTCAGCGCGTGTCTGCATGGACTTGCCGCTACCTGTTACATCGAGAAATGGTGACAGCAACACAGCCGCCGCAGGCATTGGTTCGTGCGTATCTCGTAGCGCCAGTAAAGTCGCCATGACGAGACCACCGCCCGCGGAATCACCCGCAAAAATTATGTCCGCGCTTTTGATACCGGACTGCAACAGCGATTTGTATATCGTCAGGCAATCCTCAATCGCCGCGGGAAACTTATGCTCGGGTGCCAATCGATACTCTGGCAGCAATGCCTGGATCTTGCCGGCCCTGGCAATGTGGCTGACCATTTGCCGATGCATGTCACAACCACCAACGACATAACCACCACCGTGCATGTACAGCAGCAACTTGCCATCAATTCGTTTCTTCGGGGTGAGCCACTCTGCGTGCAAACCGCCGATCTCGTCGGCCAATACGCGCACACCGAAAGCCGTTATTGCGAATCTGCTGACGACTTTTTCCAGACGTCGCAGTAAGCTGATATCGGCAGTTTCCGCATCGAACTTACGCATAACAGTCGCCACTATAGCGCGAACTATTCTTGCGCGAATACTCATCTATTTAGCCTTAACCAGACATACGACGAAACACGAGGCCCTTTCTGTAGCAGGATAAAGGAGCCGAACTAAGCGCGGGTCTGGTCGCTTTTGTAAACAAGAATTAGCGTTCCAGGAATTGGAATTTGTCTTTGACCTCACGCCATTCGTCGGCGTCTTCAGGAGGGTCCTTCATCTCGGTGATGACGGGCCAGTCCTGCGATAGCTCTGCGTTAATCTGCAGATACTTTTCCTGGCCAGGTGGCAGCTCATCCTCGGAAAAAATCGCCTCGACCGGGCACTCAGGCTCACAAAGGGTGCAATCAATACACTCATCCGGATCGATTACGAGGAAGTTTGCTCCCTCGTGAAAACAGTCTACGGGACATACCTCGACGCAATCGGTCAATTTGCACTTAATACAAGCTTCTGTAACAACGAAAGTCATTCTAGATACCAGTCCTGATCCAAATCCTCTGCAGCGCGTACGCTATGCGATGTTGCGCGGCGAATCAAGCCGCAACATACGTTCGTCGCGGTGCGCACGGGTGCTTTACTCGACTGCAACCCAGCAATCATTCGTCACCAGCGCCAGGCCGTCCGCCTGCAGCTTGATGAGGTGCGCCAACAGCGACCGTTCCGCCCAGCCATAGAGTTTCTTATCGACGTCTGCGTAGACATGCGGCACCAATTCCATGGAAGTCAGCCTCGGGTTTGCTCGAAGCGCGAGCAATACTTTTGTTTCACGTTCCAGCCTGTGTGCAATTATCCAGTCAACCAGTCGCTGCGGATCGTTTATCAAATCACCATGGCCAGGTGCCAGCGCAACTGGATAACGGCGCTTCAACTTTTCGAGTGACTCCAGATAATCCTTCATGTTGCCATCAGGTGGATTGATGACGACAGTGGAACCGTCGATGACGTGATCACCGGTGAATATCCAGTCCTGCTCCGCGTGCCGATAACAGACGTGATTTGACGCATGACCTGGCGTCCGAATCGCCTCAATATCAATGCCATCTACGTTGAGGCAATCGCCGTCCTCAAGAATCCGATCCGGGGCGAATGTCATGTCCTGGTGTCCGCCCTCTGGCGCGGGTCTCCCCAACAGCTCGGCGCCGACGCGTTTAGCGAGGACAGCCGCCGCCGGTGAGTGATCGCGATGCGTATGCGTCACTAACACCCAACGTATGTTTCCAGCCGCTGCCGCCTCAATGGCTTGCAAATGACTGTGAATTACCGGCCCCGGATCGAGCACTGCAACTGCATCGCTACCGAACAGGTAGGTGTTGGTTCCCGGTCCAGTCATCATCGACGGGTTAGGCGCGACCAGCCGGCGAATACCGGGAGCAAGTTCGGCGAACGACGGCAGCGGCGCGCCGAAACCACTCATGACCTCGCTCCTGGATAGTCTTGGTCGCCGGGGAGCGAAGCCTGTTTTCTGCCATCGCGTTCGATCAACTCCGGCAGCATGCTCGTTACGCCCCGTTGGGCACATGATTGCGCCCATTCGGTAAGACGCGCGAGGCTATCGTGTTGTGCCAGGCGCTGCAGCGTATTGATCGTCGGAGAATGCAGCACTACATCGCCATTACGGCCAGCAGCAAGCATATCCCTGGCCGTGGTCCAGCGCGATTCCGTCAACTCGCCCCCACAATGGATAGCGGCTTGCCCTGCTGGCAAAACCGCGACGAAAAATCGAGTGGTATACCGCTTTGCAAGCGCTGTTGGTGTAACCCAATGGCTGAAGTAGTGCAATTCATCGCAATGTAGCTTGAGCTTATTGGCCACCACAAAATCAAGCCAATTTGTCGAGCCATCGTTTAAGCCATCGCGAATGACATTCAGATCTTCATCGATATCCGACACGTCCGCAAGTAATACGCCAGCCTCTTCGAACAATTCGCGAATGGCTGCGCTGTAGTAATCGAGGCCAGAGTCTTTTACGCCAAGTGTTGTACTAGCTTCACTATCACTAAGGTCACCGCAGTAGTCGTGGACCTTCGCGTCCTCGGCATCCAAGACGCCGCCCGGAAACGCATAGGCCAAACCAAACGACGTACTTTGATGCCGTTTGACCATGAATATTTGCGGTTCACTCTCTGCCTCGCGAACAAGAACCACTGTGGAAGATGGCCTAACTGGGACGCTGTCAGTCAATCTATTAGTCAATCTATTAGTCAATGGCCGCACTGTTCACATCACCAGTCTCAACGTGCGCCTTAAGACGCTGCAGGGCTTCGGCAATAACAAGGTCGACCGGCGCGGCGATCGTATCCAGGCCGTCGGCACTGTAACCACCAACGACGTAGGTAAACTTCACGCGAGTACCACTATCTGTCTGCTGGTATTCCCAGGTCATATTGCCATTCACACCCATCAGACCCAGCGGACCGAGCCCGCCAGTAAAGCGGATGACCACGCCGGGATTGACCATCGTCACCGTCATATGAACAACGCCGCCGCCACTGGCAAAATTTTCACAGAAGCAACCGTTAGGGCGAGAAGAAATGCTGAGTCGAGTCGCATCCCCCGAAACCGTATGATCCGAACTCCACCATTGACCAACCTGATCGGCCGATGCCTTCCAGACATCCGCGCGACTGCCGCTGATCACTACTTCATTAACTACGGTGAATCCGCCAGCCGCTGAATCAGTAACCTCAGCCCAAGAAGCGTCAGCAGCAACTAGCGCTGCGAGTAAAACGGCGAGTGGGAGATTGTTCATGTACGCTCCAGTCGTAGCGCTCTAGCTTACCGCAAAATTGAATGACACAAACACCACCCATAAACAGGACCGAATGAACGAGGATCTGCGAGTTGTTTTTGAGAGTCGTAGTCGGCAAAGCTGTGCCGATCGTGCCCTCGTGCTTGCCTCGCTGCAAATAGCGCACCAAGTCATAGACGACGACGGCGTTTTTGTTCTGCTGGTCCCCGCCTCCGCATCGGCAGAGGCCGCTAGAGAACTGCAGCTGTACGATGAAGAGAATCCACCTGTGCAAGCACCAACGGTGCCAAAAATAGACTATCAGGATCCCGTGCCAGGGCTGCTTGCTTATGTTCTGATAGTTTGCCTGATCGCAGGAATGGCGGGCTTCTCGTTTTTTGGCTTCAACTGGTTTATCGCTGGCCGCGTCGACGGTGAGCTGATTCGAAATGGCGAATTATGGCGACTATTCACCGCCCTGACCCTGCACGGAAGCGTCAAACATTTGTTAGGCAACCTGGTATTCGGCGTGTTTTTTGGCCTGTTCGCGGGTCGATTGTTGGGCTCTGGTGTCGCCTGGCTCAGCATCGTTGTGGCGGCAGCTTTCGGCAATGCGTTGAACGTATATTTGCTCGAAGCCACACATCGTTCTATCGGCGCATCGACAGCCGTTTTCGCAGCGCTCGGCTTGCTTGCCGGCTACGTCTGGCGGGGCAAATTGATGCGGCAAGATCGCTGGTCGAATCGCTATGGTCCCATCGTTGGCGGACTGGCACTGCTTATGTTTACCGGCACTGGCGGGCCGAACACAGATATCGGCGCGCACTTGCTGGGGTTTGTCTGCGGATTTGCAGCTGGCATGCTGTTGATTCGTTTCGGACCGGTGCCCAGGGATCCTAAAACTCAACTCATCACTGGGCTGCTCGCTGGCAGCATGATTTTTTGCAGCTGGACGATTGCGTTGGTGGTCTGAATTTCTCGCACAATGCTGTAGACTTTTGCGCTTAGGAAAACTCTGCGTCACATAAGTTCAAATGAAAACCGTTCTAACCTTTCTTGCCTTCCTGTTAATAGCCGCGTCAACCATTCTGTGGGTACGACATGGCGGTGGCGAGGCGTATCCAGATCTGACCAGCTCACCGGAATTCAGCGCCAACGCGCTGCAAGAAGTGCTCGCCTACTCAGAGCCTATCGGCAACGTTGCTGTAAGCCGACATGGACGGATATTTTTTACGGTTCATCCTGAATCCCGGCCGCAGGGAAACAAGCTGCTTGAGTACGTTGACGGCGCGTCTGTTCCATTTCCATCAAGGCGCAGGCAAAGCGACTTATTCGCTACACCTTTGGGAATTGCAATCGACCGCCTCGATCGATTATGGGTCATCGACCACGGTAATCATGGCATGAATTCCGCGCGCATCATTGGCATCGACTTGATCGGTGGCGATGTCATCCGCGACCAACAATTTGACGCATCGATTGCACCGGCCGGATCATTGCTGCAGGACCTGCAGGTCAGCGCCGATGGCCGCACGATTGTGATCGCCGATGCCAGCTTCTGGCGCAAATCGCCCGCGCTTATCGTGTACGACATCGAAAGCGGCAAAGCGCGGCGCGTACTGGAGGGCCACCAGTCGGTCTCAGCCGAAAACTTTGCGATACATAGCGGCGGTAGCAAGCTCTCTTATTTAGGCGGAATGGTCGCACTTCGCGGCGGCGTCGATGGTATTGCTCTCGACAACGAATGGCTTTACTGGGGAGCACTCAACGGTTCCGGGCTCTATCGTATCCGCCTCAAAGACTTGAGAAATAGCGATTTACCGCAGCTGGAAACACGCATAGAACGCTTTAGCGATAAACCACTCAGCGATGGACTCAGCGTAGACACTAGCGGCAACGTTTACATTACCGCGGTGGAACATAACGCGATATTCAAAGTCGATCAGGAGCGAAAGCTGACTACGACAATTCAATCGAAGCAAATTCGCTGGCCGGATGCATTATCATTCGGTCCCGACGGATACCTGTATATCGCCGACAGCGCACTACCCGAACTCATATTAAAATCAACTGATCACATCGAAGCCAACGGGCCGTATCGAATCTTCCGATTTCAGCCCGGATTTGACGGCAATCCTGGACAGTAAGTCCGGACATTAAGGAAGGATAAAAATTGTGAACGATGAAATTGTTACAGAAGCTATAGCGTTTGATTGGTCAACGCTACCGCAATTATTGCAGGAGAAAGGCATCGACCTTAGTGTCGACCTGGGCATCAAGGTCGTGACTGCACTCGCAATATTTTTTGTCGGTAAGTTTATCATCCGGCTGGTCATGCGGGCTTTGCAAAAAGTTATGCAAAAACAGGACGTCGAAGATACGTTGGAAACTTTTGTTAGCAACTTGGTTAGATCCGCCCTGATGATCGTCTTGGTGATCGCAACTATCGGTGCGCTGGGTATTGAAACCACCTCGTTTATCGCGATCTTCGGCGCCGCTGGCCTGGCGGTCGGATTAGCGCTTCAGGGGTCACTGTCAAACTTCGCGTCAGGCGTGTTGATCGTCCTGTTCCGACCATACCGGGTCGGCGATTTTGTTGAAGCTGCAGGCATCGCTGGCGTTGTCGAGCAGGTACAAATACTGACTACGATCATGAAAACGGGCGACAACAAACAGATAATCGTGCCGAACAGTCAAATCATGGACAGCATTATTACCAACTACTCGGCCAATGACACGCGACGCGTCGACATGGTCGTTGGCGTTAGCTACGACGATGACCTGGACAAAGTCAGGGAAACCATCGAAGCGTTAATCGCGGCCGACGATAGAATTCTCGACGAGCCCGCGCCGAAAATTGCGGTTTCCGAACTGGCAGACAGCAGCGTTAACTTTGTGGTTCGTCCGTGGGTCAATTCGGCCGACTACTGGGGCGTAATGTTTGACCTTACCGAGGCCATCAAGAAGCGTTTCGACAAGGAAGGTATTTCCTTCCCGTTCCCGCAACAGGATGTGCACCTGTATAAGCAGGGCTCGGACTAGTCAGTATTTTGCCGCGGGCGTCATAAGACCCGCGGGGCTTTGCACTCGAGCCTCCGCTTGACCCGGGCTGGCAGCCCAAGTACTGTGTATTTATACAGTACTTGGGGTCAGCATGACAATCGTACAACACAAGGGCCGCGGTGCACTGAGCGCGAGTGAAGGACGATTTGCGCGGCAAAAAGTCGAATACTTTGCCGACGAAGTTGAGTCCCCGGACAAGGCTCCGGAGACGGTGCTCAAGGCAATGCGCGCCGACAAAATCATTAGTACAAATAACTCGCCGGACGTCCCGTTTGATAAATCTATTAATCCCTATCAAGGCTGCGAGCACGGCTGCATCTATTGCTATGCGCGACCGAGCCATAGTTATCTGGATTTATCGCCCGGCCTCGATTTCGAGACCAAAATATTCTACAAACCCAACGCCGTGGAACGCTTGCTCAATGCATGGCAAAAGCCGAGCTACGAGGTCAAGCCTATAACCATCGGTGCCAATACCGACCCCTATCAGCCAGCCGAAAAGACCTTGCAGCTAACGCGCCGCTTACTGGAGCTGTTCGTTGAGTATCGACACCCTGTCAACATCATCACTAAAAGCCATCTGATTTGTCGCGACATCGATCTTTTGCAGGACCTGGCGAATGACAATCTATGCTCTGTTGCGGTCAGTATTCCGACAATGAACTCGGACCTGAAACGCATCATGGAACCGCGGGTACCTGCAGCCAGCGCGCGACTCAAAGCGAGCCGCGCTCTAGCGCACGCGGGTGTCCCGGTTAGCGTGCTCGTTGCGCCCGTCATACCAATGATCAATGACGCGGAAATCGAAACCATACTCGAAGCTGCCGCCGATGCTGGTGTAACGCAGGCGCGCTACATTTTCTTACGGCTCCCCCACGAACTCAAATCCTTGTTTGAACAGTGGTTGCAAACACACTATCCCGAGCGGGCGAAACACGTCATGAGCCTTGTCCAGCAAGCCAGTGGTGGCAAGAAATACGATCACCGTTTCGGTCGCCGGCAATCTGGTCAGGGGCCTTATGCAAACATGCTGGCATCAAGATTCTCTAAGGCTACCAGACACTTACACCTGGACTCCGGCACTTACCAACAATCACTCGATTGCACACGCTTCCTACATCCGGCAAAACAGCAGCTGGAACTCACTCTCTAACGTCGATCAATCCTGCAACGCTACCGCCAATCAGCAGCAATCGGTATAGTGGGTGCGGCTTGGCGATACTATGAATGCAGAACTAATGAGCCCATGTTGGGTCTTAGTTAGTACTCGGTAAACCGATCTCAGGCTTGGCCCCGGATGCGCACTACAGCATGAATAATAACAACACGTATGTAGCACTTGTTTCGCTTTTTCTGACGCCCTGCGTATTGCTGGCAGAAGATGAAGTGCCTCCACTGGAGGATATTGACGAAACCTTCGAGCAGACCGTTCCCGTGGCCGACGAAGTCGCCGCCGACATGCCGCAAGCAGCGAGCGACGTACCGACAGAAGAGCAACTTCTCAACGAATTCAATCGCTACCGCCAGCTGGTTGCCGCGGATACGCTCGATGAAGCCGACATCACAGCGAAGCGAATTGTAGAGATGTCTATCAAGGTTTATGGGCCGCAATCAAGAGAAACCGCCAGCTCGCTCAGTAATCTTGGCATCGTGCAGCACCGCAACGGCCAGTACGACGCAGCTATTCAAAACTTCACATCTGCCGTAGAAATTATTGAGTCCGCTGAAGATAGGCTCAATAGTGCGTTGGTGAATCCGCTGAAGGGACTTGGCTCAGCGCAGTTAAGTATCGGCCGGCCGGATCAGGCACGAGCAACTCTGGATCGAGCGGCGCACATCACTCGGGTCAACAATGGCCCGCACAATATTGGGCAGGTCGAAATTCTCGAGTCGATTGCGGAAACGCACATTCGCATGGATGATCTGAAGGGCGCGCGCAAGATTCTTGATCGAATCCACGTACTGAACGTTAAATATTTTGAGGAAGATCCACTCGGATTGTTGCCATCTCTTATGAGACGCGCCGAGTGGCAGCACCGGGCCGGCTTCTTTGCAGAGGAAGGGGCCAGCTACCGAAGTGCCATACGCATCATTGAATCGAGCAATGGCAAAGATTCGCCGTTGCTGGTCGAACCGCTAAGGAAGCTGGGCGAAACCTTCTACTTCGTAGACATGACTGTAGCGGAAACGTCGATGCAGGGCCGGGTATCGACCGGTGAAGGCTATTTTCGGCGCTCCGCGCGGATTGCTGAACAGTCCGAAGATATGAATTGGCACGATTCAACTCGCAGCCGGATTGCCTTGGCAGACTTTTACGTATTCACCGACTCGCATAACAAAGCGCGGAAAATTTACGAGGACACTTGGCACTTTCTCTCAGAAGACGATGAGCGAATCGCGACAAGAATCGAGCTGTTCTCAAAGCCAACGCCTATACAAATCAACGTATTACCAACATTTGCAGGTAACGGACCGATCGACAGTTCCGAATCTGAGGAACTATTGAGTGGAAAAATCGTCGTTGAATACGAGGTTTCGACAAAAGGTCGGGTCCGCAACTTGCGAACCGGAGCATCGCCGCCCGAGTTCATCGAAATGCAACGCATGGTGCACCGCGAGATCAGAAGCCGTCTGTTTCGGCCGCGCTTGGTCGACGGAGAGCCTGTCGCTTCTAAAGATCTTATTTTCGAGCATGAATTTAACTATTATCAATCTGATCTCGATGCGATAAAAGAATCGCTTGCAGAAGCAGCGGAAGGAAAGAAGAAATAGCGCTATGAATATTTCCGAAGCACATTTCGTCAATGGCAATCCTCTGCAGGGACCATTCGATAGTCATCTACAACAAGCGATATTCGGACTAGGCTGTTTTTGGGGCGCTGAAAGACGCTTCTGGGAAATAGATGGCGTCTTTTCAACTGCAGTCGGCTATGCCGGTGGCCATACACCGGAACCAGACTACAAAGCGGTTTGTAGCGGGCAGACGGGACATGCCGAAGTGGTCCTGGTCGTATTCGACCCTGCAGTGGTCAGCTATTCGGATCTTCTCAATGTTTTCTGGGAGAGCCACAATCCTACTCAGGGAAACCGCCAGGGGAATGACGTGGGATCGCAATATCGCTCCGTGATTTTTGCCAGTGACGAACCGCAGCGGGCCACAGCGCAGAAATCGAGTGAAGCGTATCAGCTAAAACTGAGCGCGGCCGGTCTCGGGGCAATCACCTCAGAAATTCGAATATTGGACAAGTTTCATTACGCTGAGTATTATCATCAACAATATCTTGCCAAGAATCCGGGTGGTTATTGTGGGCTGAGCGGTACCGGCGTCAGCTGCGGCTGAGCGTTTACGCTAGCCAAACGCCCGTCGCCATCTGTAGTATTCATTCATGGTCGCAAATAAACGAAAACAACCCAAGCCCAGAAAGCCCAGTCGCAAGCAGGCTGAAGAAGCAGTACGCACCCTGTTGCTTTGGGCTGGTGAAGATACCCGCCGAGAAGGATTGCTTGATACACCAAAGCGCGTCGCAAAAGCCTATGAAGACTGGTTCAGTGGTTATAAGGAAAATCCAGTTGAGTACTTGCAGCGCACGTTCGAGGAAGTCGACGGCTACGATGAAATGATTGTGTTGCGTGATATCGCGTTTGAATCGCATTGCGAACACCACATGGCACCTATCATCGGTAAAGCCCATGTCGGCTATTTGCCAAAGAACAAGGTTGTTGGAATTAGCAAAATTGCCCGCGTTGTTGAGGCTTTCGCGCGGCGCTTTCAGGTGCAGGAAAAAATGACGGCGCAGATCGCAAATTGCATACAAGATGTATTGCAGCCAAAGGGAGTCGCGGTTGTCATTGAAGGCAAGCACCAATGCATGACTACCAGAGGCATTCATAAATCGGATGTATCCATGGTTACCAGTCAAATGGTTGGCACATTCCGCAAGGATGCCCGTACGCGCGCCGAGTTTCTTCGGATGATTGAAGCTCAACGTTAAGCCGCTGCTTTGCTAAGAACCACCCTATCGGCATTAGCAGCGCTACTCAGCCTGATCATCTTGTACCTGTTGCTGTGGCCCATCGCGATGGAGCCGGTCGCATGGCAAGCACCTGTCGATCGCGGCTTCATTGATCCATTTGCGCCCAACGATCAGCTGAAGACGGCGAGCGGAATTCATCTTGGGAACTTTGAAGGTCCGGAAGATGCCACCGTGGGTGCCGGCCAGCACATATACGTAACAACATACAACGGCGTCATCTTAAAAATCCGCAATCGTGGTATCAGCGAATTTGCCAACGTTGGCGGTCGACCGCTGGGTATTATCGCGGATTCCGATGGCTCCCTTCTGATCGCGAACGCTTACCACGGCATACAACGAGTATCACCGAGCGGCGAGGTCGCTAGCATTCTGGCCGAAGTCAATGGCGAACCGTTGATTTACGCGAATAGTCTAACCATCGCGCCTGACGGCACCATTTTCTTTAGCAATTCGAGTAACAAGTTTGGTGCGCAAGAGTTTGGCGGCACCTATGAGGCCGCAGTAATCGACCTTCTCGAACATGGTGGCCATGGCCACGTGTATGCATATGACCCGAAGACAGGAGTTGTCGACGAAATAATAGATGATCTGAATTTTGCTAACGGTATCGCTATCAGTGAGGATGGCAGCTATCTTCTCGTCGCTGAAACCGGTAGCTACAGAATCCTTAAGCACTGGCTCTCAGGTGACAACGCGGGTACCACGGATGTTCTTCTGGATAATCTGCCGGCGTTTCCAGACAATATTAAACGTGGCAAAAACGGCCGCTTCTGGATTGGTTTCGCTTCACCACGAAACGCCGCAATGGATAAACTATCCGATAAACCGCTGCTCCGTAAGGTCGTGCAACGACTGCCGGCATCATTACGACCCAGCGCTCAGCCTTATTCCCAAGTTATTGCGATCAATGGTGATGGCCAGGTGCTTATGAGCATGCGAGACATAGAAGCCCGATTTCCGACCTTAACCGGCGTCATCGAAACTCACGACACCTTGTACCTCACTACCTTGTTCGGTAATCAGCTACCTCGCCTCGCTAAGCGCGATCTTTGATTTACCAACGGCCACGTCTCAGCAACTCACTACTCCAGACCCAAAGCTGCAGCTCCTTGCACGAACGTAATATCGACCGGAATACTGGCTTCCATCAGGCGCAGAAGGTCTCCCTGTAGTTCAGCTTCGACGCTGCCGTGCTTCTTGGCTAGTGCGACCGCTCCGGCATAGTCGCCGTCACCTTGTATCGTCAGCAACAGACGCGACAAGTCGGTCATTACCAATTTCATCTGCTCGAAGTCAATTCGGTAGCGACCCGTTTCAGGGTCGCGAATGAATGCGCCCTGATCGAGAAAAAAGTTAAACCGCAGCATGTTAGCTTTGCCATGAGCACTCGATACGCCAAATCGAACAGAGCGGAAGACACTTGTCATGAAAGTCACATAGTAGTCGCGCAAGTCGACGTCACCGAGTTCGCCGGCCTTGTGCAATTCGGTGATCATGTAGAGACCCAGAACGTCTGCTTTGCCTTCCTCCATGCTGGCGGCCTCATCAAGCAAGGCTGCGCTAACCGTACCGCTGCCATCAATAGTATTTTTGATGCCAAGGCCGTGCGCAATCTCGTGGAACATGGTGTTGGCGAAGAACGCATCAAAGGTCACGTGACTACGCTGGGACTCATCGATCAGGATGTCCGCGATTGGCTCGAGAATCTTGTCGAACTTTGCCTGCATGGCATTCTTGAGTTGCAGCCGGCGCGTGCCGCGCGACAGCTGAACTTCCGGATCATTTGGCAGATTGATCGCAATAGTTTTGCTCGCCGCATTGCTATAACCAGCATAGTAAACAACATCGTAGGCGTTAAGGTCGGAGTCAATACCCGGGGTCTCCCATTTGTATTCGTCAGCAACTGGCAGTCCTTCCTGCAGCGCTGGCAAGAAGTCCGCGAATCGACTCAGACGATCGCTCCACTCGAGATCTTTGACCAACACGTAGGATTCGTAGGAAGTTCGGTAGCCGAACAAGCCATCCTCGTAGATTTCGATTGGCCCGATTACGACGTCGATTTGATTGTCACGCACGTCCATCCAATACATATCGCTAACTTGATACTCGTCGCTGATAAGTGCCGCAGCGCGAAGCTTCAGGTAGATCGCGAAATCCATGCTCCTCGCAAGTGCAGCCGCCTGACGCAATAAGTCCGCGGCGGCCTTTAGCTCGCTGGCGAAAGCAACGTGATAGGGAAGCAGCGTTAAAGCACCATCGAGATCGCGGCGGATGAATGAATACGCGCCCTTCTTGCCGGGCAGGTACGCTGTATCAAACTCTTCTTTGCTCATATCTCGAGGATAAAAATTTGCGCCGGGCGGGCGGGCGCCAATCCGGTCCATGAAGGGTTTGTCGTCTTGAAAACGATCCCAGGGACCGTAGTTCAGCTCCGCAAAGCGACGCGTTTGATCATCCTCAATCGACGCCAGCCACGCTTGATAATCGTCGCCGTAGGATTGTCTCCAGAATAGCCCGTCCATAATTTTCGACGCGTCGATCAGCAACTTCAGCATCTCATGCTGCTCTTCGTTCAATTCGCTCAGATCTGCAGTTAGCGTGAACTCGGCGTAGATCTCGGGACGAGGCGCGACGATTTCGAGCGCTTGAAAAGTTAGCTCGTCAGGTGCCTCGCCGCCGCAGGATACTAGAAAAAGACTGACTAAAAATAGGCCGGTCTGGCGCAAGAGATTATCGGGATTCACGGCTTCCCCCTGAAGCTTCAGTCGAGCAGACATTATCGCACGAGGTCACAAATCAACGAGCTGAATGTCACTTGTTTGTAGCGAATTTCCCAAGAATTGGCCGCCGACCCGCGCGAAACGGGTCGCACCATCAGTCGCGAGGAGCCGTAGCGTTGCCGCTTCATCACTGCTTCTTAAGTGGCCAGCAGACGCGAGTAACTTTTCAACGACAGCTGCCGTTGTGATCGCTGAATCGACTACGTCGACGCCTTCGCCCGCAATGCAAGAAATCGTATCTCGTAATAAGGGAAAATGGGTACAACCCAGAATAATACTATCCACGGTGAATTCGCTGTCTACAGCCTCAGCGAGATATCGCCGCACAATCGCGTCAGCGATGGAGCCGTTAGTCCAACCCTCTTCCGCGAGCGAGACCAGCAATTCGCAGGCCTGCTCACGAACCTTCGCCTCAGGGTCGAGCCGCTCTATCGCTTTGCGGTAGGCTCCCAACCCGACCGTCGCCTCGGTAGCCAGGACCAAATGCGAACCACCAGGCCGTGCGTTAACCGCAGCGGTCGCACCCGGCTCAACGACGCCCAGCACCGGCACTGGATGCATTTGATCGCGCAGAACATCCAGGGCGACTGCCGATGCCGTGTTGCAAGCAATGACAAGTAGTTTAATGCCCTGATCTTGCAACTTTTTGGTGGCCTGTACCGCATAGCGAACAATCGATGCCGGACTCTTGGTCCCGTAAGGCAAACGCGCCGTGTCGCCCAGATAAATCAGATTTTCCTGCGGCAGGGCTTCGCGGATCGCCTTCAGCACGGTCAATCCGCCAACACCCGAATCGAACACTCCGATCGGCAATTCTTTGTAATCGTGATCAGTCATTAGCGCATTGTGCCCAAAGATGCGGTTCTGTGGAATAATTCTATCTGGACTTCAAGCGTAAAGGCCTCAATCGGCGTGCAAAAACTCATCTACGGCATCGGCATCTTCTTCGCACTCCTGATAATCATCGGCTTCGCTCTGCCGCGCACCCATCAGATAGAGGTCTCGATGGAAATCGATGCCCATCCAGCCACGGTGTTTGCACTGGTCAATGATTTTCGACGATTCTCGGCATGGTCGCCGTGGACCGATACCGATCCCAACGCGCGTGTCCTTTATTCCGGCGCTAATCGCGGCAAAGGTGCGCTGATGACCTGGGACGGCGCGGTTCGCGGTAGCGGCAGCCAGCTAATTACCGCGAGTCAACCGCATGAGCATGTGGCCATCACCACCAATCCCGGTGAAGCTGGCGAAGCACACTCCTGGTTCACCCTGACGCCGGGAGTCGGAACCACGCAAATCACCTGGGGATTTGAAGCGGACTATGGCTTCAATATCGTCGGACGATATTTCGCCGCGATGCTCGGCGGTATAGTCGCGCGCGACTATTATAACGGTTTGGCCGATTTGAAAGAACTCGCTGAAGGCCTGCCGACTGCCGACTTCAGCGACATTGAGATCGAGCACATTGTGGTCGAAGCCACTCAGATCGCTTACCTGCCAGCGACGTCACAAGCAGCACCGGACGCAATATCCGCGGCCTTGCGCAAGGCGTATTTACAGATCCTCAGCTTCATCGACGAGAACCGACTAACAGCTGCGGGCGCGCCGCTGGCCATAACGAAAGCTTTCAGCGGCGCAGAATTGCGTTTCGATGCCGCCATTCCGGTGCGTGGAGTCGACCAGGACACTCCGCGGGACAACGCGGGGGTCAAAATCGGACAGACCCATGCGGGAAACGTTATCCGGGTCAGCCACATCGGCTCTTACAGGAATCTAATTCTGACGCACCGCAAGATATCGGCCTACTTGGCGGCGCTGGATATTGAGCGCGATGGCCCGTCATGGGAATCATATGTCAGTGACCCGGGCAGGGTCGCTGAGGTCGACCTCCTGACTCACATTTTCTACCCGATCCGGGTTGATTAGACGAACTGCAACTCGTTAAACGGACTTCACCAGAAATGGCGGAACTCGCACTTCATCAGAATCAGTCAATGTCAGGCTCACCTGGGTGTCATCCTGCACTCGGGCCACTTCGCGAAACAGTGTCACTATAGAAGCCGCGCATTCGCTAGCCTCGGCAACTGACATCTTGCGCACTGAAGCGCAAATCGGTCCTTCGCCATTTAGCGGTGTAACGCTGTGCATTTGCCGTCTTACGTCGGCAAACAACTGCTTGCTTGCAATCGGCAATTCGTCTTCATTGATTTCTGCGAGGTTGTCCTCGTAGGCCTTCATAAGTCTTTGTTTTATGTGACCATGCCCAGCCAGCACAGCGAGTGCGGCGTGAAAGCGGTCGACGTGGTTCATCATGTTTACTCCAGCGCTTATTTTTTGTTAATGCCGCTCGTATCCTTACGGTGGCTTATACGCTTTTGTTGCTATTTAGAGTCTGCTACATCCTGTAGCGTTGTTTCCTGCAGAGCCAAAAAATCTCTCTACTACTCCCTATCTATCAAGTTGTTGCGCAGCTTTTTTATAGCAGATACTCGGCAACCTGCGCAAGCACAATCGCAAATTACGGCTGGCGACTGATCTCAATCCGCCATTGCTCATCGCCCAACGACGTTGCGTCGCTATGCAGCGGCTCTGCCTGGCCAACTACCCAGGATGTGGCCAGCGTTTCACTCATTATGTAATCCCGATGTCGCTGCACTGCCGACTCGGTGCCCGGCGAACCGGAAATTCCCAACGTGATTCGGTCCGATACCTCCAGCCCTGCTTGCTTGCGAGCATCCTGCACCGAACGCACGATAGCTCTGGCCAGACCTTCGCTGATGAGTTCATCATCAAGCGTCGTATCCAGAGCGGCCAGAAATCCCGCGTCCTCCGCGCACGCGTAGCCGTCGGCGGCACTCGTTTCGATCAGGACATCTTCACCTTCGAAACTAATTATCTGCCCATCGACTTCAATATCGAATGCGCTACCGGCAGCTGCCGCGATGGCAATTGCCGCACCGTCTGCGGCATCGAGCGCCTTGCGAATCGCAGGAATCAATTTGCCATATTGTTTGCCTATGCGCGGCAGATTCGGCTTGATGCGGTAGCTTACGAGATCGGCATCGCGAGCAATAAACTCTATCGCCTTGACGTTGAGTTCCTCGAGCACTTGATCCTGATGCGAGTCCAGGGACTTTGTCGCTGCATCGCTTGGCGCGCGCACCAACAACCTTGCGAGAGGTTGTTGCGTTCGAACCCCCGATTGCACGCGCGCTGACCGGCCAAGGCCGACGACCTTCTGCACCACGTCAACGTCATACAAGAGTTTGTCATTCTGCCAATTCGGGTCTGCCGCTGGCCAGCTCGCCATGTGTACTGATTCAGGCGCATTGGCGTCAACGCCCCTGACAAGGTTCTGATAGACGTTCTCGGCGAGGAATGGAACGAACGGCGCCATTAATTTGTGCGCTGTATTAAGACACTCATACAAAGTCAGGTAGGCAGCTTGTGTGTCTCTGGCATCTGTCGACTTCCAGAATCGCCGCCGATTGCGGCGCACGTACCAATTGCTCAACTGGTCGACGAACGATTCGAGCGCTTCACCAGCCGTCTTCGCGTCAAAATTGTCGAGCGATTCAGTAACGGTTGTTGTGGTCTTATACAACAAGGCTAGTGCCCAACGATCGATCTCTGGTCGCTCTTCAGGTGGAATGTGATCACTGAGGTCAACATCGTCGAGTCGCGCGTAGAGCACGAAAAAACTATACGTGTTCCAGAACGTGTTAATGAATTGCCGCGTTACGTCGGCGACAATCTCAACCGACACTCGCTTTAGCGCATCGGGCGCAAGCCGCGCAAGGAAATACCATCTAAGAGCATCTGCACCGGCGGTATCGAAAACATCGTAGGGATTGATGATGTTACCCACTGACTTCGACATCTTTTTGCCGTCTTTATCGACGATCAAATTCAGGCAAATAACATTTTTGTATGCGACGCTGTCCGACACCAAGGTTGAAATCGCGTGCAAGGTATAAAACCAGCCGCGCGTCTGGTCGATCGCTTCGCAAATATAATCGGCCGGAAAATGCTTCTCGAACTTGTCATGATTCTCGAACGGATAGTGCCATTGCGCGTACGACATGGCACCGGAGTCGAACCAGCAATCAATAACTTCAGGAACCCGCTGCCAGGTCTTGCCGTCTTTTTCGAAAGTGATCTCATCGACCGCCGGCCGATGTAAGTCCAGGTTGCTGAGTTCGCGACCAGTGAGATCTTCAAGTTCGCCAACGGAACCGATGCAATGGTATCCACCTTCACCATCGGTCCAGACGGGCAGTGGCGTGCCCCAAAAGCGTTCGCGCGACAATGCCCAATCAACGTTGTTTTCGAGCCAGTTGCCGAATCGTCCGTCCTTAATATGCTCTGGAACCCAATTAATTGTTTGATTGAGCTCTGCCATACGATCACGAAATTTCGAGGTGCGGATGTACCAGGCATTTTTCGCGTAATAGATAATCGGGTCGCCGGTACGCCAGCCGAATGGATAGCTGTGCAAATAGCGCTCGGAGCGAAACATCATGCCGCGCTCTTTCAATAAACGGATTAGCGGCTTGTCCGCGTCTTTGAAGAACAAACCCTTGACCGGTTCAACTTCGTCAATGAAATGGCCGTCCAGTCCTACGCCATGCAAGACCGGCAAGTCGTTTTCCTGACCCAGCGCCAGATCGTCAACACCGTAGGCCGGTGCCGTGTGCACAATGCCGGTCCCGCTTTCCGTACTAACGAAGTCTGCCGCAAATACCTGAAACGCGTTCGGCGCATCAACACTAAGATAGTCAAACAGTTGCTGATAACGAGTAGCAACGAGCGTGCTGCCCTTAACCGTTTTTAGTACAGAGTGTTCGATGTCACGAAACACAGCTTCCCGTAGCGCCTCGGCGACAATTAATGTCTCGCCATCGGTTTCGCAAAAGCTGTAATCGATATCATTGCCAACCGCCAGAGCGAGGTTTGACGGTAAGGTCCAGGGCGTCGTCGTCCAAACGAGAAAATAGGTATCGTCTGCACCCTGCATCTTGAAACGCACCGTGATTGACGGGTCTTCGACATCTTTATAGCCCTGCGCCAACTCGTGAGACGACAAGGTCGCACCAATGCGCGGATCGTAAGGGACAACCTTGTAGCCACGATAGATCAGGTCTTTGTCCCAGATCTTGTGTAGCAAGCTCCAGACTGATTCGATGTAGCTGTTATTGAGCGTGTAATAAGCTTCGTCGAGATTCACCCAGAATCCCATACGCTCCGTCATTTTTTCCCAATCGTCGATATAGCGCATCACCGAGTCACGACAGCGCTTGGTGAACTCAGCTACGCCAACTTTGGCTTCGATCTCGTTCTTGTCGAAAATGCCGAGCTCTTTTTCGACTTCGTGCTCAACAGGCAGGCCATGCGTATCCCAACCTGCCTTTCGCGGCACGTGGTATCCCTGCATGGTCTTATAGCGCGGAAAAATGTCTTTGAAACTGCGCGCCAACACATGATGGATGCCGGGCTTTCCGTTCGCTGTCGGCGGACCTTCACTGAAACTAAAGTGCGGATTGCCCTCTGTCTGATCCAGCGTTTTCTGAAAAATATCGCGCTCACGCCAGAACGCCAGCACCTCGGTCTCGAGCGCTGGTCCATCATATCGACCCTGAACTTCTTTAAATGACAAAACTTCTACCCAATCGCTGCGAAATTACAGTGAATATTGCTCTCATTATTCACGATGACGGTGGCTCAGACCCCTTTGCGGAGCCAAGCTAACTATCACCGCAGTGGAGTGCCGCGAAATTAGCGCCCAAGCGACTAAAATACAAGGAATATTCTCGCTTATCGCCCGCTGCTATCGTTCCGCTTTGCTAGCGCAGCCGATGCAAAGCGTCGCGGTTGGATCGAACTCAAGGCGCTTTGGATTAATTGGCTCATCGCATGAGCGGCAGAAGCCGAACTCATCATCGTCGATTCGCTTTAGCGCAGCGGTAACTCTATGCCCCAGGGCATCGCGCCGCTGGCTTGACGCTTGCGCCATTGCCTGAGCCTGCAGCGCGTCCATCCGCGACAAGCGGCCAACTTTGGATTGATCGAGCTCGACGACGGCGGCGGACTCTTTGCCGGCCGCTAACTGCTCTTTTAGTTCGCTCTGCAGACTAAGGAGACGCTTGCGCATGGTTTCAGAAAAGTACGTCATACTTTTAACCTGTCGATAGCGACATATGCCCCTCGCCTCAGCAAGCCGCGGTCAAGCAACGCGATTACAAAGTCGTAATAACTGCTGATGACAGAGCTCATTGGTCCGATTCTATTACGTTTGTAATCGCGAAGTCCTGATTCGAAAACAATCTCGGCTTGCTCGGATCGGCCAGTTTGTCAGCCAATGATCGAACTGCTGCCACCAGTCTGAGTCGAGTCGCTTGCAAGTCATCGATTTCAGCACGCAGCCGTGTCCGCCGCAGAATCGAAAACAGTGACGCCAACAACGTCACCTGCGTCTCAATCACCCAGACTGATGCCGAGAAGCTAATGCTGAGCGCAATCACAGCGAAGATCGCCCAGCCGATGCCAAAATAATTGCCGATCATGAATGCTGCGACGACATAAAGAACCGGCAGAATTGCTACGACAGCAAGAACCTTTAGGGTTGCGACATCGTCTGCCTCGTAGCTGAATTTATCGCCCACAATGGCGGCAACCCAGGCCACCGGCAGGTGCAAAATAATGCCAGGAATGGCTATCGGTAGCAGCAGCAGAAGTATCAATGAACGTCCCATCAGGCGACGAACGGCACGGCCAATGGAGATACTTTTTCGCAATTGGTAATCCTTTAAACCCAGCGCATCAAGGCGTGCCTGATAGTTATCAATCTCCTCACGGATCGCAATCATTTCGGGCTCACCGCTTGCCGCCTGATACGTATCGATAAAGCGACGATTAAGTTCCATATAAGTACTGGGGGAGAGATGTGCAGTGGCAGGCTTATACAAGCGTCTCGCGGTTTGAATAAAACGCAAAGTACCCCAGTCGGGGGCGTTCAGGGTCACCGCTTTTAGAGAGTCCGCCAGATATTCTGTGAGCGCTAAAACGGTCGCGCGATCATCGCTTTCAAATCGGCTCAACCATTCTGCGTCGATATGAATGGCTTCACCAAATTCAATTAACACCTGACTACGAAAGCGGTCTCGGTGTATGTAGTTCAGTCCGCACGGCACGATGGTAACTTTCGTATGACCGCGTGCGGCAACGGATAACGCGATACGGGCAGTACCGGTTTTGAGCTTGGTGAGTTGCGATTCCGTGTGGCTGACTCCCTCCGGAAAAATCCCCATACAATTGCCGGCCTCAAGAACCTCGAACAGTTTTTCAAACGCCATCGTGTTGTCGACGTCGGCAGCGTGTTCTTCTCGCCGCAATATGGGTACCGCGCCCATGGCGTCAAGGATTCGCCCCAACAACGGATAGTCCCAAAGTTTCGCACTCACCATGAAATGTAGTGGCCAGCGGCCACAGCGAGCAGTTAGCAACCATCCATCCATTAGCGCATTAGGATGATTGCCGGCAAAGATAACCGGGCCTGCCTCAGGAATATTTTCCTCACCAACAACATCAATGCGGCGAAAAAATGTGTTGGTGATGACTTTCATCAGCGATATGAAGAAACGCTGCAGCATAGGCTTACTCCGCTTCTGTGTCGGCTGACCCCACTTTGCGATCACGGGCGCTTTGCTGTCAAATGGAGCGATGTTCCCCGCAGCAAAATTTGTCGACAGCAACGGCATCCGTATGGCCGTGTATGAGCAAGGCGACGGTCCCGCCGCCATCATGGTTCATGGCTTCCCGGAACTCGCGTTCTCCTGGCGACACCAGTTTCCAGCATTGGCAAGCGCCGGTTACCGGGCGATTGCGCCTGACATGCGAGGCTATGGACAATCCGACTCACCCGGCGATGTGGAAGCCTATGGCATCGCCGAATTGGTCGCCGACTTAACGGGATTGCTCGATGCATACGAGCTCGAACGCGCAATTTTCGTTGGCCACGATTGGGGTGCAATAGTTCTTTGGCACATGGCTATGTTGGCGCCGGAGCGAATTGAGAAGCTGCTTATCCTTAATATTCCGCATTTCCCTCGCCCGCCGATTGATCCGATCGAATTGTTTAGAAAGCGACTCGGCGACGACTTCTACATCGTCAACTTCCAGGACTCCGACGAGGCCGACCAAGCGTTTGCGAACGATCCAGGCCATTTCTTCGACATGTTGATGAGAAAGAATCAGGTGACGCGCGCAGAATTTGATCGGCTGCCGCCGGCAATGAAAGTATTCAGCATGCTGAAAGCCATACGGCGCTCTCACGCCGGTGGCGAGCCGCTGCTGACAAACGAAGAGCGAGACTATTTCGTGAATGCGTTTGCCCGCTCAGGTTTCAGCGGGCCAATCAACTGGTACCGAAACTGGAGCCAAAACTGGCGAGCGATGGACGGCGTTGACCAGCTCATCAAAATTCCTACGTTGTTCATCGGTGCCAGCGATGATGTCATTATTGGCCTCGAGCAAATTGACGCAATGCGGCCACTGGTGGCTGATCTGACACTCGAAATGCTGGACCCCTGCGGGCACTGGACGCAGCAGGAGCGCCCGCAGGACGTTAACAGACTGATGCTTAAGTGGCTAAAAAGCACTAAATAGGCGAATTTAGTTCCTAAATTACTCTAAATTCTTAAAAAAGCGGGTCTCGAGACATCAAACAAAAGTAAGGAGCTGGCAGCTTGAAATTATTTATTTTATCGACATTCGGGATACTTATAGCTAAATTTTGAATAATTTGACGAAATTTACAGAAGTTGTCTGCCAGGTCGCTTGTCCCGTTTTATTCACAGTCCTCGTTCTGCACGTTGCAACTGCTGCCTGAGACATAGAATGCAGCTAAAAAGGCGCTATTTTCGCTATTAGGTGGGCAATATGTTGCTATCACCGTAAAACAGGTAATAATGACTGAGCTCGAAAGGTGCTCACCACGGTAATCCTTGCTTTGACATATTAATCAATTTTTGCGCTTTTTAGAGACCAAACACCGCGAAATTACGCGATATAAGCGATTTTCCCTGAAATTAGATAAATGAACAATTCCTGGCCGGTGTGATTGCTCCGCCACCTTTTCCAGTCGTCTCATCGGTCATAATCATGAGCTGCAGAAAGGCCATTCGGACATTAATCTGCAGAAAGTAATCGACAACCACGAAACTGAATCTGCCGACGCAACACAGCTTAATTGCGTTATTTATGATCCAGGCCTTACGCGGATTGGATTTCGTTGCAATAATTACAGCCCGGTCGTGGTCTAGTAGACAAGGGCCTTATTTTATCCCCTATTTTTATTCCCGAAGCTAAGTCCGATGGAGAACGTTAGTGTTGATCAAAAAACCGGCTGATCTTAAGCCCTCAGAAATAACCAGTGAGAAGAACTATCTTAACCGGCGTGACTTTATACGCGGCGGTGCGATTGCAGGTGGCGCGCTGCTCGGCGGCAGCGCTGTCGGGGCTGTGATACCGGATGCTCGCCTGGGCAAACTGGCTAACGTCACAAAGAGTCCCTACAGCACTAGTGAGAAAGCCAACAGCTTCGAAGACATTTCTACCTACAATAATTTCTACGAGTTCGGCCTGGGTAAGGAAGATCCGTTTCAAAACGCAGAAAACTTCAAAACCCGCCCATGGACGATTGAGGTCTCAGGACACGCAGAGAAAACCGGTAGCTTCGATTTTGATGACTTCATGAAGCCGTTTGATCTTGAAGAGCGCATTTACAGGATGCGCTGTGTTGAAGCCTGGTCCATGGTTATACCGTGGGTGGGAATATCCTTGGCTGAGGTCGTCAAACACTTTAACCCGACATCCAAAGCAAAGTACGTAGCCTTCGAAACATTGAATGATCGCGAGCAGATGCCCGGATTAAACGGCCGCTCTCTTGATTGGCCATATCGTGAAGGTCTAAGCATTGCCGAAGCAACAAATCCGTTGCCAATACTGGCTGTTGGTATTTATGGCAACGTCATTCCCAATCAGAACGGCGCACCCATTCGTTTGGTTACGCCTTGGAAATACGGCTTCAAAGGAATCAAAAGCATCGTTAAAATCAAGTTCACGTCGACGCGTCCGCAGACCAGTTGGAACATGGCGGCGGCGAACGAGTACGGTTTCTATGCCAATGTGAATCCGGAAGTCAGCCACCCGCGTTGGAGCCAGGCGCGCGAGCGTCGTATTGGCGCCGGAATTTTTGCCGATAAGCAAGAGACGTTGATGTTCAACGGCTATGGCGAGGACGTCGCACACTTATACAAAGACCTCGATCTCCGCCGCAACTTTTAATAGACGATGAATACACTGCAACAGATCCGGTTGATCTGGAAGCCGAGCGTATTTCTGCTTTGCCTGATTCCGGCAGTGCTCGTCGTTACCGATGCCTTTGAACTTACAGGCCGGCTCGGCGCAAATCCCATTGAAGAAATTCAAGATCGTTTCGGCAACTGGGCATTACGATTTATTTTGATCACGTTGGCGATCACGCCATTGCGCCGACTCAGCGATTGGAATTGGCTATCGCGTTATCGCCGCATGATTGGACTGTTCGCTTTTTTCTACGCACTAATGCACTTCCTGGCGTGGCTAATTCTGGATCAGGGCCTGTTGCTCTCCGCCATTCTTGAAGACATCGTTAAACGACCATTCATAAGCATCGGTTTTCTTGCTGTGCTCTTGTTACTCGCACTCGCGCTGACGTCGTTTACCGCGATTCGACGGCGCATGGGACGCAACTGGCAGAAGCTGCATAACTCGGTCTACTTGGCAGCTATTCTCGGTGTTTCGCACTACTGGTGGCAGGTTAAGAAAGACATTACCGAGCCACTGATCTATGCCACGATTCTTGCTGTGTTACTCGCTGCTCGACTTGGGTGGCGATATCGACGACACCGGGCCAAAAAAAACCCGGCATAAAGCCGGGTTTCTTGATCTTGCTGGTGCAGTAGGCGATTTACATCATGCCGCCCATGCCACCCATTCCGCCCATATCAGGCATCGGAGGTGCGCCCCCAGCGTCATCCTGCGGAGCGTCAGCAACCATTGCTTCGGTTGTGAGCAGCAGACCTGATACTGAAGCAGCGTTTTGTAATGCAAAGCGCGTGACCTTAGTCGGATCGAGAATGCCGGCTTCAATCATGTCGCCGTATTCACCAGAGGCTGCGTTATAGCCGTAATTGCCTTTGCCTTGAGCAACAGCATTTAAGACTACGCTCGCGTCGCCGCCAGCATTACGAACGATCTGACGAAGTGGCTCTTCAACGGCACGCTTCAGGATGTTGATACCAACATTCTGATCATCGTTGTCGCCTTCGAGTTTCGCAATCTTGCCAACGGCACGAATAAACGCAACACCACCGCCCGGTACAACGCCTTCTTCGACGGCTGCGCGGGTCGCATGAAGTGCATCTTCAACGCGTGCTTTCTTTTCTTTCATCTCGACTTCGGTAGCAGCACCAACTTTGATGACGGCAACACCGCCAGACAGCTTGGCAACACGTTCCTGCAACTTCTCTTTGTCGTAATCCGACGAAGAGTCTGCAATCTCAGCGTTAATCTGCTCAACACGACCCTTAATATCAGCCGCATTACCAGCGCCATCAATGATTGTCGTAGCTTCCTTCGTGATCTGAACCTTCTTCGCTTCGCCTAGATCTTCGATCGTTGTCTTCTCAAGTGACAGACCAACCTCTTCCGAGATAACTTGTCCGCCGGTGAGAACCGCGATGTCTTGCAACATAGCTTTGCGACGGTCGCCGAAACCTGGTGCCTTAACAGCCGCAACTTTTACGATGCCGCGAATGTTGTTAACAACCAAAGTAGCGAGTGCCTCGCCTTCAACGTCTTCAGATATGATCAGCAAAGGACGACCTGCTTTCGCAACGCCTTCGAGGACCGGGAGAAGATCGCGGATGTTTGAGATTTTCTTGTCATACAACAGAATCAACGGGCTATCGTGCTCAACCTGCTGGCTGTTTGCGTCGTTGATGAAGTAAGGCGACAGGTAACCGCGATCGAACTGCATGCCTTCTACGACATCGAGTTCATTTGCGAGACCAGAACCTTCTTCAACGGTGATGACGCCTTCTTTGCCAACCTTATCCATGGCGTTTGAAATAATTTCGCCAATTTCTGGATCAGAGTTTGCAGAGATACTGCCAACCTGGGCAATTGCATTTTCATCTTCACAAGGCTTGGAAAGCTTTTTCAGCTCCGCAACCATTGCAGCAGATGCTTTGTCGATACCACGCTTAAGATCCATCGGGTTCATGCCAGCCGCAACTGACTTCAAGCCTTCGCGCAGGATAGCCTGTGCGAGAACCGTAGCCGTCGTTGTGCCGTCACCAGCGATATCAGATGTTTGTGAAGCAACTTCCTTCACCATCTGTGCACCCATGTTTTCAAACTTGTCTTCAAGCTCGATCTCTTTAGCAACCGATACACCATCTTTCGTGACAGTCGGCGCGCCAAAGCTCTTATCGAGCACGACGTTGCGGCCTTTAGGACCCAGGGTCACTTTTACCGCATTCGCGAGGACGTTCACTCCAGCAAACATTTTTTGCCGGGCTTCGTCGCCAAATCGTACTTCTTTAGCAGCCATTATATTGTTCCTCTTTAGCCTTCGATTACCGCCATGATGTCGTCTTCCTTCATCACTAGCAGTTCTTCACCTTCAACCTTGACCTCTGTTCCGGCGTATTTGCCGAACAGGACCTGGTCACCAACTTTGACGTCGAGAGCGCGAACATCGCCGTTCTCGAGGATTTTGCCATTACCGGCGGCCACAACTTCGCCCTTGATAGGCTTTTCTGCTGCAGCGTCAGGAATGACGATTCCGCCGGGGGATGTGCGCTCTTCTTCCATGCGCTTAACAATTACCCGGTCATGAAGCGGACGCATCTTCATGGTGCTTATCTCCTGTAAACTATTGATTTATAACCGACTTATGGCGGCTTTCCCGACCGACAATTGTTAGCACTCGGTCGCAAGGAGTGCTAATAATAGGGATCGGGCAGTAAATTACAACAGCAAAATTTGACTTGTAGTCATGACATGGCCAGTCAACGGTCATTTAGCGCGCACCTGTGTGCACTATTAACTGTCAAATTAACGCTGCAAACCTTGGTAATTTTTCATTAGTCGAATAGCTTCAGTCCCGCTGGTGCTGTAAGTAGTGATAATTTATGCACACGTTTGCTAGATATTATCAAGCCACTTGTCTAGAATCCCGAGCAGTCGCTTGGCTGAGAACACGCAGCCTGTAAAATTCACTTGCTGGCTGTAACAATCCTGGAGTGAACTATGCCTGTAGACTTCAAAGTGAACGGTCAACACATATCCTCCGGGGCAGCGAACGCGTAATGATCGCGCTCCTAACGCGGTCCTAGTAGATTGGGCTAGCACTTTCGAGTTATGGATAGGGCCGTATGTCAACGTTTTCACGAGTATCGATCGCATTCGCCATTTTGTTGTTTGGCAACCTGTCACAGGCAGCCAGCGAGCGCCCGCCACCGCCGGAAGACGTATTCCGCTACGTTGCATTCGATGCCGGTGACGCTTTTGAGCTCGATTGGGCGGCTATTGACGGCGCCTATATGTACCGTGATTCATTTGGCTTTTCCGTTGCCAGTGCGTCCATTCAATTAGGTACACCCGAACTGCCGCAAGGCAAAATTCATTCTGACCCGTTTCTCGGCGAGCAGGTTATTTATCGCGACAGCTTTCTTATTCGCATTCCCTACTCTGTTATCGGTGATAAGCCGACATCCATTGACCTGACAATAGAGAGTCGCGGTTGTCTTGACACTGGCTTTTGCTATGCGCCGCAATCATGGATTGAGAATATTCAACTAGCCGCAGCAGAACCTCGGCAGAAGCAGCTCAAATTTGGCAGCGTTGGCAGCTCGTCAGAAGACCAGCCATTACCAGCGGACGAAGTTTTCATTCCGGATGCGTTTGCGGTTGATGGCAACACAATCGAGTTCGGTATTCGCATACTGCCCGGTTACTACATTTACAAAAGCAAAATTGCTGTTCGTTCCTTGAATGAAAACGCCAAAGCCGGCCAACTCGACTTGCCAAAGGGCAAACAGAAAACTGACGAGTGGCTTGGAGAACAAGAAGTATATTTTGACGAAGTCTTCGGCAAAGTCTCGATCGCTCGCGCAACACCGGAGACCATGGAGCTTGCTATTGAGCTCAGTTATCAGGGTTGTAAGGTAGATGGCATCTGCTATCTGCCGCAAACCCGAACATTGCTCGTCAGCCTGCCAGAAGCCGGCACAATAACGGACCTTCCGAAAGATAGTGATGCCAATGCACCGGTTTCGGAGCAAGCTCGACTCGCGCAAATAATCACTGACTCAAGTATTTGGGTTGCGGCTGGATTGTTCTTCCTTGCCGGACTTGGCCTCGCCTTTACGCCTTGCGTACTGCCTATGGTGCCTATTCTCTCCGGCATCATTGCCGGCGAAGGCGACGACGTCAGTCCGATGCGCGGATTCATGCTGGCGCTGAGCTACGTAATGGGTATGGCAATTATCTATACCCTCGCGGGCGTGGCGGCGGCAGCCGCAGGCCTGCAATTGCAGGCGACGTTTAATCAGCCCTGGATTCTGATTCTATTCTCAGGTTTGTTTGTAGTTCTCGCGCTCGGCATGTTCGGTGCCTACGACATGCAGATGCCAAGCGGAATACAAAGCAAGCTCTCCAGCATCAGCGGCAACCAAAGAAGCGGTACGACGATCGGTGCTTTTGTCATGGGAGCTTTGTCCGCACTGATCGTTACCGCTTGTGTAGCACCTGCGCTAATTGCTGCACTCACAGTCATTGCACAAACAGGTGACATGTTGCGTGGCGGCAGCGCCTTATTCGCCATGAGCCTCGGTATGGGAGCGCCGCTGCTCGCCGTCGGTGCCGCACAAGGAAAGCTATTGCCAAAGGCCGGCGTCTGGATGATCGTCGTCAAGAACGCATTTGGTTTCATGATGCTCGGTCTCGCAGTCTGGATGTTGTCGAGAATTTTGCCGGGCACGGTGACGATGCTGCTTTGGGCAGTACTGATATTCATGACCGGCGTCTTCATGGGCGGCCTGACAACCTTAGGCAGCGATTCGAATGTCACGCAAAAACTGGGTAAAGGCTTTGGTTTCCTGGCCATCATCTACGGCATCATTTTACTGCTCGGCTCACTAACCGGTGGCAGCAACCCATTGAAACCGCTTGCCAGTATCAACCTCGCTGGTGGAGGCGCAATGCTCGCTGAGGCGGAACACGAATTACCATTTCAACGCATCAAGTCAAGCGACGATCTTGATCGTGAAGTCGCGGCGGCGGCCGCAAATGGTCAATCGGTATTTTTGGATTTCTACGCAGACTGGTGTGTATCGTGCCTCGAGATGGAGGCCTATACGTTCACGGATGCCGACGTTCAAGACGCGCTTTCAAACACCGTATGGCTGCAAGCAGATGTCACCGCTAACGACGAGATCGATCAGGTTCTCCTCAAGCGCTTTGGTGTTTTTGGTCCTCCGACCATAATATTTTTCGGTGCAGATGGTCAGCAACGTCAGGGCTACGAGGTTGTCGGCTACATGAAGGCAGCAGAGTTCGCGGCACATGTCCGACAAGCCGTCTCGATATCGGATAACATATCGGCTCAGGTTTCCAGATAAGCAGGTTTGGTTTGCCCCGAGTATTTCTGATTTTCGTCGCTGCGCTGGTCGCGTTAATGGCCGGCGCTTTGTTTTATGCTGCCCGCATACCGGTGCAGGTCGAGGCGAACACAGCAGCAGAGCCGCAAACGATCGCACCACCAGCGCCCATTGAAGTCGTAACGCATCCATCGTTTGCGATGCCGGACGTGAATGGCACCGTAAGAGACTCCTCGGAATGGGACGGCAAAAATCGAATCCTGAACTTTTGGGCAACCTGGTGTGCCCCCTGCCGCCGCGAAATCCCAATGCTCAAAGCGTTTCAGGACGAGCAGTCCGGCAACGGCTTCCAGGTTATCGGCATTGCTGTCGACTATGCGGAAGAAGTCGCGCGATACGCACAGGAAGTGGAGTTCAATTATCCCGTTCTTGTTGGAGAGCAGGATGCTATGGCGCTGGCAGAGTCCTCGGGAATCTATTTCGTCGGGCTGCCATTCACAATGTTCATTGCCGCAGATGGTGAGTATGTCGGCGCCTTTGTCGGTGAATTGCACCAGACCCATCTCGACACCGTGGTTGATGTTATGACCCGCCTGGATCGAGCTGAGCTCAGCAAGGATGAAGCCAAAGACGCGCTCGCACGACTCTAGGCCGCATACAAGATTTGCGAATGTTGTAGCAAAACCGTGAAAAACCGTTAGAATTGTTGCCATCTTCGTCTATCTGGCAGCGAACACCTAGAAATGTCCTCTTTTTTGCTCTTAAACGGCCCCAACCTGAACTTGCTCGGCTCACGAGAACCCGAGGTTTATGGCGCAACGCGACTGCCAGACATAGAGGCGAAGTGCGTAGCCACTGCAAATGCTCTTGGCCATGATATTGAGTGCTTCCAAAGCAATGCTGAACACGACCTCATTGACCGGGTGCAGCAAGCGGCCACAGATGGGGTCGAATTTATCATTCTGAATCCGGGTGGATTCACACATACCAGCGTCGCCTTGCGTGATGCCTTTTTAGCCGTTCAGATTCCCTTTATCGAAATTCACCTCAGCAATACCTTTGCTCGCGAGGAATTTCGACACAACAGCTACTTCAGTGATATCGCGAGCAGCTGCCTGTTTGGGTTCGGAGCGTACGGCTACGAACTGGCAATACAGGCCGCCGACCAAAACATTAAGAATGCCAAAGTTTAATAATGGATAAGAAACGATGGATATTAGAAAAGTAAAAAAACTCATAGAGCTTCTGGACGAATCCGGCATAGCCGAGATCGAAATTACCGAGGGTGAGGAATCGGTTCGCATCAGTCGCTATTCGCAGAATGCGCCTGTCGTGGCAGCCCCTGCCATAGTGACGGCACAACCGGCAGCGACTCCAGTTGCCGCACCGCTTGCGGCAACCCCGCTTGCGGCCGCGCCTGTCGAAGCAGAAGAGGACGGCTTTGAAGTAACCGCACCCATGGTCGGTACTTTTTATGCCGCCTCCTCGCCCGGTGCTGCGCCCTATGTGCAAGTTGGCGACCGCGTGAGCGAAGGCGACACGCTATGCATTATTGAAGCAATGAAGATGATGAATCAGATTGAAGCCGATATTTCCGGCGTGGTGAAATCTATCCGCCTGCAAAGTGGCGAACCAGTTGAATACGGTCAGACTCTGATCGTTATTGAACAACGACAGAACGACTAAGCGAGCAACCAGACATGCTCGAGAAAATCGTAATAGCCAATCGCGGCGAAATTGCACTTCGCGTGCTACGCGCGTGCCGAGAGATGGGCATCAAAACGGTCGCTGTGCATTCGACGGCTGACAATAACCTCAAGCACGTTCTGCTGGCCGACGAGACTGTATGCATCGGCCCGCCGCAATCGGTCGACAGTTACCTGAATATGCCGGCGATTATCAGCGCGGCAGAGGTCACTGACGCCACCGGCATTCATCCTGGCTATGGCTTTCTCTCCGAGAACGCTGACTTTGCTGAACGCGTTGAATCCAGCGGCTTCACTTTTATCGGCCCAAAATCCAGCGCTATTCGGCTTATGGGTGACAAGGTTTCAGCGATCGCGGCGATGAAAAAAGCCGGCGTACCCTGCGTGCCAGGGTCGGATGGCCCACTGGGTGAAGATGCAGATGAGAATATGCGCATCGCCAGGGAAATCGGCTACCCAATTATCATCAAGGCCTCCGGCGGCGGCGGCGGACGCGGCATGCGCGTTGTTCATGCTGAAGCGTCATTGATCGCTGCCATCACGGTGACAAAAGCAGAGGCACGAGCGGCATTTAATAACGACGTGGTTTACATGGAGAAATTCCTGGAACAGCCACGCCACGTTGAGTTTCAAATTCTGGCGGACACACACGGCAATGCAATCCATCTCGGTGAGCGCGACTGCTCAATGCAACGTCGCCATCAAAAGGTAATCGAAGAAGCGCCTGCTCCAGGGATAACAGAAGAGCAAAGGAACCGTATCGGCGAGCGCTGCGTGCAGGCTTGTAAAGACATGGGCTACCGCAGCGCTGGCACATTCGAATTTCTGTATGAAAACGATGAGTTTTATTTCATAGAAATGAACACCCGCTTACAAGTAGAGCATCCAGTCACCGAGATGATTACTGGCGTCGACATAGTCCGCGAACAACTGCGAATTGCGAGTGGCGAAAAGCTCAGTTACACGCAAGAACAAATAATTTTTCAGGGCCACGCTATCGAGTGTCGCGTGAACGCGGAAGACCCCAAGACATTCATGCCATCACCGGGTCTGGTAACTTTGTGGCACCCGCCAGGTGGTCCAGGCATTCGTGTTGAAAGCCATATGTACAGTGGTTACAAAGTTCCTCCCTATTACGATTCGATGATCGGCAAGATCATTGCGCACGGCGAATCTCGCGAAGCCGCATTTGCACGTATGAAAAACGCGCTTAGCGAGGTAGTTATTGAGGGCATTAAGACCAACGTTCCGCTGCATCAGGAAATTTTTCAACACGCCGCTTTTCAAGCGGGCGGGACGGATATTCACTACCTTGAGAAGCGTCTCGGCCTAACCTGATTCGGAGTAGCGCGAGCGTGGCATGGCGTCAGTTTATAATGCGTCTCGACGCACTTGAAGTCGATACAGTCGAGGCGATCTTCGAGCGTTGCGGAGCCAGCTCGGTAACATTTCTGGATGCAGGCGACGACCCGGTACTCGAACCCGGTCCCGGCGAGACACCGCTGTGGACGGATACGACCATCACAGGCTTGTTCGCACTCGACATTGATCTCGGCCACCTCGAGGCGACTCTGATTTCAGAGCTCGGCCTCAGCACCCTGCCCGCACATCACATCGAAGATCTGGAAGACCGGGCGTGGGAACGTGAATGGTTAAAAGATTTCGGGCCGATGCAATTCGGCCGCCACCTCTGGATCGTCCCAAAAGGCACGCAGCACCCGTCTGTCGATGATGTAGTGATACACCTTGATCCGGGCCTTGCCTTCGGCACCGGGACGCACGCCACCACTGCGTTGTGCCTGGAATGGCTTGATGGCCAGACTCTTAAGGACAAGACCTTACTCGACTATGGCTGCGGATCAGGCGTTCTGGGCATCGCGGGGCTCAAATTGGGCTGTTCCTCGGCCGTCGGCATGGATATTGACCCACAGGCTGTAATTGCGACGCGACAAAACGCCGACAACAACGAAATCGGCGAAAAGCTGCGGGTTTGTGGCGCGGCGGACGAAATTGAGGGCGATTTCGACGTTGTCGTTGCCAATATCCTTGCTGGACCACTTGTCCAGTTTGCAGATTCCATCACATTAACGCTCAGAAGGGGCGGTATGCTTGCCTTGTCCGGCGTATTATGTGAACAAGCCGATGACGTTATGGCAGCTTACGAACCCTGGATTGACTTTGAATCCCCGGTGTTCAAGAAACAGGACGGCCAAATTTGGTCGAGATTGACTGGAAAACGGAGAGCGGAACGGCGTTAGTACAAGCCCTGTAGACAAGTTCGATGTATACCCAATGCCCAGATTGCGGAATCGCATTTAGAGTAACCGCTGATGTTCTGAAGCAGGCCGCCGGCATGGTGCGCTGTGGTGGATGCCGCAGCGCATTCAACGCGTTGTCTTTCCTCTCTGAATCGATGCCCAAACAAGCGGCCGCCATCAATACGAACGCCGCCGTCCCCGAACTAACACCCGAAATAATTGAAACAGATAGCAGCCCACCACACGCCATTTCAGCTGCACAAAGCGCGGCGCTACTCAAAACGCTGGACGAGCTGGCCGGATCAGACATTCGTATTGAAGATACGGGTGTTGAATGGCGAGTGCTCGATGATGACGAGTCGTCCGCGCCGGCGAATAATGTAAATGCGTCCGCAGCCGGCAACGTGGCATCGGATTTTGACGCACCGTTAGAATTCGCCGTCATGAGCGTTGACGAACCATTGGACGCCTCCGAAACACCGGTTGACGAATTCCTCACCAGCACTCCGGAGGTCATCGATTCGCCCGAGATATTCGATGAAGATGCCAATGCTCTCGGCAGCACACCAGTCGATGAATTGCGTTTCGACGATAATACGCCACTGCCCGATGACTTTGACCTCGACAACGAATCCTCATACGTCACGCCGCCGACGCCCGAACCCGTAATCGAAACTCAGCCTGCGCCTGCGCCACGGACCGAGTTCGAATTGAGTGCGCCGGAAGAGTGGTCTGACATCCTCGACGAGTTCGAGAATGTCGGAGCGGAGTTTGCGGCGCTCAGCGAAGCACTGCCTGATACCGAAAACTCGGCGGAAGAAGAATTAGATGAGGAAAATATTGCCTCTGAGATAGCGTATGAAGCTAATGAAATCCTGGATATGGATACTCAGTTCGCGTTGCAGGCCGAGGCGATGGGTATCGATCTCAGCGGAATCAACAAGCTTGATAGTGAGCCCGCGGACGAATTAGCTGAAGTTGTCGAAGAGCGTCTGCATGACGAACTCGAAGCTGATTCAATAGCCGCTGCCGCAGATGATGAGGATCACCGCCGCGGCGAGGAACTCGATGAAGACACAATTGCCAGCGATCTGGACACCGTAGTTGAGGCCGAACAAGACCCTCTAAGTGCACTAGAAGTTGTTGTCGACGACCTGTTTTCTGATCTGGACGAAAGCGCCGGAGACGAGCTGGGCTACGAGGTGGAAGAAGAAATCGAATACGAAGTTGACGACGGCGAAGCTGACAGCAACGAGGTAGAAGACGAGGACGACGAAGCTGACAGCGACGAGGTCGAAGTCGAAGACGACAAAGCTGACAGCGACGAGGTCGAAGTCGAGGACGACAAAGCTGACAGCGACGAGAGCGAAGTCGAGGACGACGAAGCTGACAGCGACGAGAGCGAAGTCGAGGACGACAAAGCTGACAGCGACGAGAGCGAAGTCGAGGACGACAAAGCTGACAGCGACGAGAGCGAAGTCGAGGACGACAAAGCTGACAGCGACGAGAGCGAAGTCGAGGACGACGAAGCTGACAGCGACGAGAGCGAAGTCGAGGACGACGAAGCTGACAGCGACGAGAGCGAAG
>CAJQPL010000046.1 GCA_905480215.1 uncultured Woeseiaceae bacterium
GGGTTTCGAGCGGCTGTTAATGAATTCGCCGGTGATCATGGCGTCGTAGCCTTGCCCTGGGCCGACCATCGGGTAGACACCGGCATCACGATCGATAATCACTTCCAGAAACGCGGGGCCTTTAAAATCCATGAATTCCCGTACGATTTTGGCCATATCGTCTTTATGCTCGAGGCGTTTCGCAAACTTGAATCCGTCGGCTTCCGCTGCCTTGACGAAGTCCTTGGCATGCAGCGACTTGTCGCTTCCTGACATTCGACCATCGAAAAACAGTTTTTGCCATTGTCTTACCATGCCGTCACCGAAGTTGTTTAGCACAACCACCTTGATGGGCTGCTGGTAGGTGGTCGCTGTTTCCAGCTCACCGATGTTCATGCGAATACTTGCGTCTCCATCGATATCGATGACGACGCGATCAGGTTGAGCGAACTGAGCGCCGATCGCAGCAGGCAAACCGAAGCCCATTGTTCCCATGCTGCCAGACGTTAGCCAAAGTCGCGGCTTGCGAAAATCGAAATACTGCGCCGCCCACATCTGGTGTTGCCCGACACCGGTTGAGATGATCGCCTCACCCTTGGTGTGCTTGTTTATTTCTTCGATAACGGCATACGGCTGGATGAGCTCGCTGTCGCGATCATAGTTCATTGCATACTCTTTCTTGAGGCCCGCGATCTCCTCGTGCCAGACATCGAATGTCTTGGCAAACTTGATGCGGCGTCCGTACTCGAGCATGTCATTAAGGTCAGTTTCAAGAACGCCAACGTGGTGCCAGTTGACGCGCTTCACTTTTCCGATTTCGGCAGAATCCACATCGAATTGAGCGATGTTCTTTGCTCGCGGACTAAACTTCGCCGGATTGCCAGCAACGCGGTCATCGAAACGGGCGCCGATTGCGATCAGGAAGTCGCAATCTTCAACGGCGTAATTAGCCGCAGCAACGCCATGCATGCCGAGCATGTGTAAGGCGAGTGGGTGCTTAGTGTCGCTAGCGCCAAGTGCCATTAATGTAGTTGTGACCGGAATGCCGAATTCGTTCGCCAGACGGCGCATAGCTTTGGTGGCGTTTGCATTTATTACACCGCCTCCTGCGTAGATTAGCGGTCGTTCGGCTTCCGATAGCATGGTGTAAAAACGCTCACAATCAGCGTCGTTTAGAATGTTCTCGGTGACGGCGGCTAAGCGTCGTCGATAGCCATGCAATGGCAATACCCCATGGCCTTTATAGGCGCCATCGGAGTTTTGTACATCCTTCGGGATGTCGACCACGACAGGGCCCGGTCTGCCGGTTCTTGCCAGTTCAAAGGCGCTGCGCATGGTGTCTTCGAGCAACAACGGGTCCGTAACGAGGAAAACGTGCTTCGCGACCGCACCCATAATAGCGGTGACGGGCGCTTCCTGAAATGCATCGGTGCCAATCGCGGCGGTCGGTACCTGGCCGCAGATGACCACCAATGGCACTGAGTCAGCCATGCTGTCACGCACGGGCGTTACTGTATTGGTTGCTCCAGGGCCTGATGTGACCATGACAACGCCGACTTTTCCGCTGGCTCTGGCGTAACCCGCGGCCATGAAACCGGCGCCTTGCTCGTTGGCGGGAACGACCAGCCGCATCGGCTGCGAAGCCTTATTCTGGACGTCCTTTTTGTTGTGACGAAACACGGCGTCATAGATCGGCAGAATAGCGCCACCGCTGTAGCCGAATACGGTATCCACGCCTTCATCTGCCAGGACTTGCACGACCGTTTCGGCGCCACTAATTACTTTCCCGGAGAGCGGGTGTTGGTCTGTTTCGGCGGTATTTGACTGATGCTTCATGAAATTGCTGGAAATCGTGTGAGTAACGTATTTTGCGCGAGTGTTTACTAATTTTTATTGCATTGCAATACTCTACACACTGCGCCACCATCCCGCTAATTCACAAGCAGATAGTTTCACCCGTAATTCAGTCTACCCGATAGGTATTTATCGTCATGCGACACGTCATTTCAGTGCTCCTACAGAACGAGGTCGGTGCGCTCACACGTATAACCGGAATGTTTTCCTCTCGCAGTTACAACATCGAAACGCTCAATGTTGCGCCGACATACGATCCACGTGTATCGCGAGTGACCTTAGTGCTTTCCGGTTCTGATGCGGCCATTGCCCAGCTAAACGCTCAATTGGCCAAGCTGGTTGATGTCGTCAATATTCACGACATGACCTTGGGTGAACATTTTGAGCGTGAGCTTGTGATCGTGAAAATAAAGTTAGGAACGGGCGGATTGACACGCGTAATGACACTGGTCAAAAAGTTTGGTGCCGAGGTGCTGGATGAAGCGCAGATCAGTTGCACCTTGCAATTAACAGGTCGGGTGAAGGATGTCGATGCATTTATCGTTGAGGCGGCCGACATTGGTGAAATCTCTGCTGTCGCCAGGAGCGGCTCAGTAGCCGTTTCTAAAGGTGAAGTTACCTTGACGTCATTCGATCGCCAGCACCTGCTCGTGGGCTAACTCATGCCCGCTCTAGCGCTATCCGAATACCGCCGCCTGGTCGTAAAAGTCGGTTCGTCGTTATTGGTTGGTGCGAATGGCGAACTGAATCGATCATGGTTGGAATCACTTGCCGCTGATATTGCGGCCCTGAAACGTGATGGTCATGAAATTCTGATCGTGTCATCCGGAGCCATCGCGATAGGCTGTTCGGCGCTACAGATAAACAAACCGCGCGCCAAACTCGAAGCCTTGCAAGCGGCCGCGGCCGTCGGCCAGATTCAGCTCATGCAGACTTATCAGGATGTTCTGAGCCAGCATAAGCTGACGGCGGCACAGGTTCTAATGACTCTTGACGACACTGAGGACAGGCGCCGTTTCCTTAATGCACGCGGCACCTTCGGCGAACTTCTCGAGCGTTCCGTAGTACCTATCGTCAATGAAAACGATACGGTTGCGACGACAGAGATTCGTTATGGTGATAATGACCGCCTCGCCGCGCGCATTGCACAGCTCGTCATGGCCGACGCGCTGATTTTGCTGTCGGATGTTGATGGCTTGTATACAGCGGACCCTGCCAGCAATAAACACGCCGATCATATTCCCGAAGTAATGCACATAGGCGATGAAACGCTTGCCATGGCCGGCGAGTCTCGCTCCGACTACGGAAGTGGTGGCATGGCGACCAAAATTCAGGCCGCACGCATTGCCACACACGCGGGTTGTTCCACGATTATCGCCAGCGGCATCGCTGAGCACCCACTTAAAGCATTGCTCGAAGGCGCGCGTTGCACGGTTCTACATGCAAGCGGATCGCCTGCAGCGGCTCGCAAACAGTGGCTTGCCGGGACACTTGAGGCGGTTGGCGAATTGATTCTGGATGATGGCGCGGTTACGGCATTAGGCGCGGGCAACAGTTTGTTGCCGGTTGGCGTTACGGCTGTTAGTGGCGAATTTCGGCGCGGTGACGTGATTATCCTCAGGAATCAAGCAGGGGTGGAAATTGGCCGCGGACTCGCTGAGTATTCTAACGTTGAAGCGTCCCAGCTGGCAGGCTGCCAATCGGCTCAGATACAGGAACGAATAGGTTATCGTGGCCGTTCGGTCGTCGTACACCGTGACGAATTGGTATTGTTGAAATATGAAGACTAATGAATCCGACATAGCTGCACTAATGCGCTCGCAAGGTGTGATCGCCAGAGCGGCTGCCGCTGAACTGGCGCTGACGTCAACAGAGCAGCGGAACGCGGCCTTGGCGGCCGCGGCGAACTCATTGCGAGCAAACGTCGAGAAGATACTGACGGCAAATCAATTAGACATGGAGCAGGCTGAGCAGAGCGGTCTAAGTGCCTCGATGCTGGATCGCCTGATGCTTAACCCTGAGCGCGTCGCCGCGATGGCTGCCGGTCTTGAAGTGATCGCCGAGCTGGACGATCCGCTTGGCAATGTCATCGAAGAATGGCAGCGACCGAATGGTTTGATGATTCAGCGAGTGTCAGTGCCGCTGGGTGTCATCGGCATAATTTATGAAAGCCGGCCGAATGTTACTGCAGACGCCGCTGCCTTGTGCCTCAAGTCTGGGAATGCGGTGATTCTCAGAGGGGGCTCGGAAAGTTTTAACTCAAGCACAGCCATTCACTCATGCATAGTTGCAGGCCTCGAGGAGTCTGGTATCACAGCAGGCTGTGTCCAGATGGTGCCAACCCGTGACCGGGATGCCGTTGGTTTTCTGTTGTCATCGATGGCGGAATGGATCGACGTGGTTGTGCCGCGCGGCGGCAAGCGACTGATCAAGCGCGTGCAGGAGGAGGCGCGGGTGCCGGTTATCGGCCACCTCGAAGGAATCTGCCACGTCTACTTGCACGAATCTGCCGATGCGACGATTGCTCGTGAGGTTGTGTTGAACGCCAAGATGAGGCGCACCGGTATCTGCGGCGCGGCAGAATCGGTATTGGTGGATCGCAGTGTCGCTGCTGAGCTTTTGCCAGACGTATGCGCCGCTCTGACAGCGGCGGATTGTGAAATTCGGGGCGACGCTGCCGTCACCGAAATTGTTGCTGCGGCGATTCCAGCAAGCGATGACGATTGGGCGACCGAATACCTCGACGCAATAGTCTCGATTCGAGTGGTTGACGATATCGCCGCCGCAATTGCGCACATAGAGCATTTTGGTTCGGGGCATACGGATTGCATCATCGCCAGTGATCCTATTGCTGCCGAACGCTTCCTGCGCGAAGTTGATAGCGCGATTGTCCTGCATAACGCATCCACACAATTTGCCGATGGCGGCGAATTCGGCATGGGTGCTGAGATCGGCATTGCAACCGGTCGTATCCATGCCCGCGGTCCAGTTGGCGCGAAGCAATTGACCAGTTACAAATATGTTGTGCGTGGTAGCGGCCAAATACGACCTGCGTGAGTGACGCATCGCAAAAGTTTGATGTCGCGATTATTGGCGCAGGAGTCAACGGTGCCGGAATCGCTCGTGACGCTGCCCTGCGTGGATTAAGTGTCATTATTCTCGATAAGAATGACATGTGCAGTGGTACGTCAGCGGTGTCCAGTCGTTTGATTCACGGCGGCCTGCGCTATTTGGAGTACGGCGAGATTCCGCTGGTCTATGAGTCTTTGCATGAGCGCCGCAGCCTGTGTCGCATTGCTGCTCATTTAGTCAAACCCTTGCGTATTAGTATTCCAGTATTCTCGGGGGCGCGACGTGGCAAATTCCTGATTCGGCTAGGCATGCTTGCCTACGATCTACTGTCACTCGGAAAACTCCTGCCAGCACATGCCATGCTCACTCGCACCGAGATCATGACTGAAGAACCTGGCCTGAGCGACGATGCTTTGCTTGGCGCGGCGCAGTACTCCGACGCACAAGTTACGTTCGCTGAACGTCTCGTTTTGGAGAACCTGCTGGCAGCCCGATCTGCTGGAGCGATCATTGAGACCTATAGCGAGGTGCGAGAAATTCGAACTCACAAGGGTCGGGTGTCTTCGTTGATCTATGTTGATCGGCAGGGGCGTGAGCATGAGATTAATGTGCGTGCGGTTGTTAACGCGGCGGGACCGTGGGTCGACGAAGTTCTCAAGGCGGCGCCGAAGCGAGTGAAGCGCTTCGTGGGTGGAACCAAAGGCAGTCATATCGTCGTGGGTCGGTTCAGCGGTGCGCCGAAGAATGCCTTCTACGTAGAGGCTGCGGCGGACGGACGCCCAATCTTTATTATTCCCTGGAACCAGCAGTATCTGATTGGTACCACGGATATTCGCTATCAGGACAGTCTTGATCACATTCGCGCGAGCCGGGCCGAGGTCGACTATCTACTCGCCGAGACGAATCGTATTTTCTCCAACGCGAAATTGACCAGCAGTGACATTCATTTTGCCTACGCGGGCGTAAGACCACTGCCACGGCGTGAGAAAGGGCCAGAATCGGCAATCACGAGGCGCCATATTATTAAGGTGAACCGCAATATCGCAGTCGGACTAGTATCAATTATCGGTGGCAAATTGACGACTTATCGAAACCTCGCTGAGCAAAGCGTTGATAAGCTTTCGAAAATATTGCGGCGAAAGCTCCCTGAAAGCCGTACTGACGAAATACTGCTGCCGGGCGCATGGGGCGTGGACGAGGCGCGTGATGCGCTTGCGGCAAGCAACTTGCTAAGTGGCTTGCTAAGTGACTTGGGCGCGGAGCGATTGTTGTCAATTTATGGTGGCAGGGCTGCTGATATCCTTGCCTTGGCAAATGCAAATGTCGCGTCCCAAAAAACACTTGGCGATAATTCTGTGCACTTGGTTGCTGAAATCTTGTTCGTTATCCGTGAAGAATTCCCCCGGCAACTAACGGACATTGTTTTTCGGCGCACGATGATTGGTTTTGATGCGGATCAGGGGCGCCAGTACTACGAGCAAATCGCCGATATTGCGGCGGACGAGTTGCATTGGGACGCTGCAGTGCGTGCGGCCGAATTGCAGGAACTTCGCGAATACGCTGACTCCCTGCGGGTTAGCTAGCAGCGCCGACATTTAGCTTCGGCAATCACTATAATCGCTCGATAGGAATCCGATTTCAGGCTTGCGCACGAATGTCTAACAAGCGGTCTAACAAGCATTTTTATTACTTGCGAATTTCACTGCTTCTGGCAGGCGCGGTGTTGTTGGCGAAAAACGCCCTTGCTGAGCCCCCGGCGGTAGAAGAACGGCAGTCAGATCGTCTGCGAATAGGCCTCGTGCTGGGTGGCGGCGGCGCTCGTGGTGCCGCGCATATTGGCGTCTTGAAAGAGCTGGAGAGGCTGCACATACCGATTGATGCGATCGCCGGTACCAGCATGGGCGCAATTGTTGGTGGGCTTTACGCAACCGGCATGAATGCCGAGGAATTGGAACAACTGGTTGGCTCACTGGATTGGTCAGCGGCGTTATCGGATCAGCCGGCACGGGAGGATTTGAGTTTTCGCCGTAAGCAAGATGAGCGTGAATTCCCGATCAACCTCGAGCTTGGGGTGCGCGGCGGCGAGTTGTTGTTGCCCAAAGGCGTAATTCAAGGGCAAAAGCTCGACCTGTTATTGCGCGAGCTTACGCTGCACGCTTCGCAGATCAGCGACTTCGATGACTTGCCGATCCCTTTTCGCGCTATAGCTGCAGATATCGTTACGGGTGATGCAGTTGTAATGCGCAGTGGGGATCTGACGCGATCAATTCGCGCCAGCATGTCGGTGCCCGCCGTGTTTGCGCCTGCGGCTATCGATGGCCGCCTGCTCGTGGATGGTGGTACCGTCGGCAACTTGCCCATAGACGTCATGAAGCGAATGGATGTCGACGTAGTTATCGCAGTAGACGTTGAATTCCCGCTGTATAAGCCGGAGGAATTGAACTCGGTTCTGACTATTTCAGAGCAGATGTTAACCATTATGATTCGCAAAGAAACATTGCGACAGATTGACACGCTTACCGACAACGATGTTTTGATTCGACCGGAACTAGGCACGTACGCTTCGGCAAATTTCGACGATATCACCGAGACGATTGGGCCTGGTAGCGATGCCGTCGCGGCCGTATCGAGTCGATTAGCTCCTCACTCGCTGTCGCAATTCGACTGGGAAGCGCATCTTGCGGCACGTAAGAAGCTACCGGATCCGAATCAAAAACTGGCTTTCGTGCGAGTTATTCATGACGATCGACTCGATACAAAAGTGCTCGAATCAAAGCTCAGTATTGAAGCTGGCGACGACATCGATACGGCCTTACTAGCGCGCAATGCGAATCGACTTTACGGGCTGGAACTTTACGAGCATGTGGCGTATCGATTGGTCGAAGAAAATGGCGAAACCGGTGTCGAGTACAAAGCGACCGCAAAAAGCTGGGGGCCGAATACCTTGCAGTTCGGGGTTTCGCTGCAGGATGATTTCGAGGGTTCAACGTCATTCAATCTTGCCGCCCGTCTGACCAAATCAGCCTTGAATAAGTTGGGCGCCGAGTGGCGAACGGATATGCAGCTGGGGACGGAGCCGGCACTGGTCAGCGAGTTCTACCAGCCTCTGAGTTTTGACTCGCGCTGGTTCGTCGCGCCGCGCGTGGAAATAGGAAAATCGAACCTAAACACGTTCTTACAAGGCGATAACGTAGCGCGTTACCGGGTTTCAGAAGGTGATTTCGGTGTCGGTCTTGGGCGCGAGCTCGGCACTATTGGCGAGTTCAGAGTCGGTGCGTTCCGCGGCGCTGGCGACGCTAGAGTCAGAATAGGTGATCCTTCGCTTGAGAATATCGATTTTGATACTGGGGGTGTGTTTGCGAGTCTACGAGTCGACTCGATGGACGCCTCGGGTTTTCCTAGAAAAGGCACCTACGCTGACGTGCGTTGGAGCCAGTCATTACCAGGACTGGGCGCCGATTATCGATTTGATATCGTAGAAGGAGACTTCGCGCAAACCTGGAGCAAGGGCAAGAGTAGCCTGCAGCTTGGATTGAGTTACGCGACGACATTGAGTTCTGACAACACGATTCAGGATTTTTTTCCGCTGGGTGGCTTTTTACGTTTGTCGGGACTCGAGCAAGGAGAAATCAGCGGGCCTCATGCGGGTCTTGCACGGCTCGTTTATTATCGGCGAGTGGGTAGTCAGACGGGCGGGGTTTTTGACACGCCGATTTACCTCGGCGTATCTGCCGAGGCGGGTAATGTCTGGCAAACAAGATCTGAAATGGACTTTAGCAGCATGCAACTGAATGGCAGCATCTTTGCGGGCCTGGATACTTATATCGGGCCAATCTATCTTGCGGCGGGATTTGGCGAGAACGGACAAACAAATTTTTATCTGTTTATCGGGGCGACGCAGCGGTGATCCGATTCAGGGATTGATTTTTTCGAGGACCTGCGTAGGCGAGTCTGTTTCACGGTAATAGCCATGTCGCGCCGCCATTTTCTCAAACGCAGTGTCGCGTTCCGATGCACTCGGATACCAGTGCATTCGCTGCCAATTATCGCCCAGAACTTTCCTTAAAGTATCGTGGGCCGGTAAGGTAACGCGAATGCCAAACGGCCGATCGAGACCCGCAGTAGAGGGTTCAACCAAATTATGCTGATGACAATAGTCCATGGTTTTCCTGACCTTAGTTGCGTTGCTGCGCGAGTATAGCGCATCGATACGGGCTGGACGTCAGTCTTGTCTGCCGCGGTCCGCAGCGCCTTCACGATCCGACCAACCCATCAGGCGTCTCGTGACAAACAGGTAAACGGGTTTTACGAAAGTCATCCACGCGCGTGACAGGGGCGAGGGTGTCTCAAGGATCGATCTCTCGCGCGCTGTCAAAAGGTCAGGTCGGTAGGTGCGCTTGTGCTTGAGTAAGTGTCGAATATCCTCGCGAGCGATCGCTCTAAACAGGCGGCCGCGCTTGTTGGTATACGAAGCCAATTGAAAATCGATAAACCCAGCTGATCCGTCCTTGAGCAGCAAAATGTTTGGCTCCTTGGCGAGGTCATTGTGAACGACACCGGCAGAATGAATGCGCCGTAGCAGCCGCATCGCATCATTGTAGAATTGATGTTCCTTAGGTCGGCCGTCAAATATTGGTGAGCCTTGCAGGAAACTTCGATTGAGCGTCGTATCATCACTGCTTATCAGCTCAGGGACTCCGTCGATACCCTGCAATGCAGCGAGCGCCCGTGCTTCGCGCTGTAATAGGCGCCGCGCCAGCCATGCGCACCACCAATGAGCTGGGCGTGCATCGCGCAGTATTGTCTGGCCATGGTCGCCGAGAAGCAGCCAAACCTCGCCAAATACGTCCTTTTTTAAGAACTGCCTGTCTTGCACTGGTAGTCGCCGTGGAAAATGCAGAGAATACATGAATCGTCTTAACGGGATGAAACGTGGCCGGAGATTCCAGCGACAAGCCAACGAGCGACATTCGCTCAAAAGTTGATTCGACGGGCGAATTTTTTAGCGTCGGTGCGGCGCTGCATGCTGTACGTGCAGGCTACGTCCGGCGCCGTGCCGATGATCTTTTGTACGAGGCGCTTATTGCCGGGCGCTACGCGCACGTGGTTGCGCCCGACCGCAGCGGCAAGTCGAGCCTGGTCGCAGCGACCGCCGCGCGCCTTGAAAGCAATGCCTGCAAGGTCGCGATTCTCGATCTTGCGCAATTGGGTGATCGCGATGGCGGTACAGATTCGGGACGCTGGTACTACAGTGTCGCTTATCGCCTTCTGCGGCAGCTTCGTATTCGCTTCGACCTGCAGGAATGGTGGCAAGACAAGTCATTCCTGAGCAGTCGGCAACGTTTGTTTGAGTTCTACTCCGAAGTGCTCCTGCAGAACGTCCCGGAACGCATTGTGATATTCGTTGACGAAGTTCAGTGCATCGAGAATTTGAGCTACGCGGATGAGCTGCTGACGAGTATTCGCGCTGCTCACAATGCGCGAACAACAGACCCGGATTTCTCCAGATTGAGTTTCGTCTTATTAGGCGAGTGTGATCCTGTCAGTCTGCTACAGGAAGCAGAGCTTTCGCCATTCAATATCACACAGCAAATCCTGCTAGAGGATTTTACGCGAGCAGAGCTTGATTTGTTCTTGACTGAGTTGAACTGCAGTCATGACGATGCGGTTACCGCTCTGGATCGAATATTTTACTGGACCATGGGCCAACCCTATCTCACACAAAAACTGGCGCGTGCGGTAGCCAGAGAATCCTCACATGAAAACGTGGAGGCACTCGTTGATCGATTGGCGATACATCAGCTAGCTGGCCGCGCGGCCTTGCATAGCGAACCGCATATGAGTCATATCCACCGTGCGATTATCGCTGATAAAAAGAGCTATGAAGGATTGCTTAATCTTTACGGCAAGATTAGTAAAGGAATTGATGTCGCAGCCGATCTCGGTTCGCCGTTACATCGACGCTTGATGGCGATTGGACTGCTTGTGATTGACGAGGACAGCAACCTCAAAGTTCGGAACCGTCTCTACGAAGCGGTATTTACCACGCGCTGGGCAAACGAAAATTTGCCGACTAAAGTTAAAATTCCAGCAATCGTAGTTGGCGTATTTTTGCTGCTGGCACTGATACCGTTTTGGTATACGCAATGGTTACCGGGTCCTTATGTGCGGACGATGCTAGCGGACAACGTAGATATTGAAGTAGCCACAGTAGCTTATGAAAATTTTCGCTCGTTTCCCGGACATTCAGAGACAGCCGAGAAGATCTATCGCACATTTTTAGAACAACGCGCTGCTGTAGCAACTGAGCAGGCCGAGATTAAGCAAATTTCGGCCCTCACCGCGGGATTGCCAAACGCAGGACGCATTGCGGAGGAATTTGAAGCGGGATTTTGGGACCGCAAGGCCAGCGCGGCAGCTCGCAATGAAGATCGCGACGCGGCATTGATGGCAACACTTCAGTCGCTGACGCTGGCCACGGCCATTCGACGTCAGCGGGCAGCTACATTGGTGAGCGATGACTACCCGCTGTTGTTGCAATCGTTGCCGAAAGTGGCTGCTGGGACCGCGGTATTTGATCCGCTTGGGATGGTTCTCTCGACGGCGGTCGGTGCCAGGATTTCACAGTTTTCTCACACCCCGCAGGGTATTCAGCAGCGTGAACCATGGACGGTAACGGCCCTGGAGGTGAGTCCGCTGGTACGGCGCGTTATTGTTGATCGTGCGGGTACGGTGAATCGAATTGGACTTACCTTAAATATCAGCCACTCACGTTTGGCTGATTTGCGTATAAAGGTGATTGCGCCGTCCGGTCGTGCAATTGAGATTGATACTGGGATTGATCGCGCATCGAGTGACGACGATATTCGCATTCCCTTCGAGCAGTTGCAGGGTTTTCAAGGGGAAACGCTGAGTGGAACCTGGAGCATCAGCGTTCGTGATGAAAGCTTGGGTGTCGCAGGTCAACTGGTTGGCTGGAACCTCAAACTGAATTCGCAGGCGGCTATCGAAAACTTCCAACGCGGGCTAAATATTCCGGATCCGATCGAACGAGAGACCGACAATATTTGGTTCGACAAGTCTGGTCGCTATGCGGTTGCTCGTACAACGCAGAGCGATAGCGCTCGAATTTGGGACTTGGCATTTGCCGAACCAGTGCGGGCAATTGCATTGCCGGAAAGTGAAGTTTTGGTGGGTCTCGATGCGTCCGCCCGTCACCTGGTCACGGCAACGCAAGACACCGTAAACCTCTGGGACACAGCCACCGGCGATAGAGTTGACAGTCTGGCTATTGGCGCGGCCAGTAGCAACGCAATTTTGACTCAGGATGGCAACAGTCTGTTCGTTGAGCGGCGTAGCGACCTTGAGACGCGGTTGGAGCTGTGGAGCCTGAGTAGCGGCATGTTGACTTCAGAAGTCGTCGTTGCTGGTGTACCGGCACTGGTCTCAATCGATGCGGCTGGCCAGCGAGTTGCGGTCGCGGATTTTGATCGCGCCGTGCGTGTGTGGGAATTCAAATCCGGAGAACTGCTGGGCCAGTTCGACCTTCCTGCACAACCCAGTACAGTGGAGTTGTCCGCTGATGGACGGGCGTTGGCCACGGTCTATCAGGATGTCGGAATTTCCGTTTGGAATATTGCGAATTCGCAGCAAGCCTTGCTCTCTGATCTGGGTAGCGGTAACTGGCAGATCTCGTTCTCACCATCTGGAAGTATTTTCGCGGCAGGTCGCGCGGAAAGCGGGTATCAGGTCTACAATAGTCGCGACGGTCGCTTGATTGGTCCACGCGTTGGACTTCGTGAGCAAGTTGACGGTCCGGACTTGCTGAGCTTTAGCCAGGATGAACAAATTCTGTTGACGGGGCGTGCGGATGTCGGCCCGAGAATCTGGCGTGTGCCGAAAATTGCGGGCGACAGCCAGGCAGCAGCGGCAATCAGTCATACAATCTGGAGCGCGGCTGCGGATCGTACAATGGCGGCATCGCCGGATGGCAGCTACATCGCAATCGGCGATTCTGAGGGTCATGTTCATACGCTACCCGCTGGCAGTACGCCTGAAGAAATCGCTGAGATCAGCGCGGACGTCAGCTTCGTTGGCCATAACAGTGAAGTTCGGCTTCTCAGCATCGATTCATCCGGCGCAATGCTGGCTAGCGTCGGTGCTGACAATTCGGTTCGTCTATGGCGGACACCAAGCGGTGAGCCGTTGCCGATTGTCTTTGCGGTCGACGGCGCGCCGATATCACATCTTGAGTTTTCACCTGATGCCAGCCTGCTCGGATTAATAAATGGGACTCGTGTGTCGATCATCGATAGCAGCGATGGCAGCTTAGTCGCAGAACACAATTCTGGAATCCCCTATAGCGGGCTGACATTTGCAGCGAATGACAAGCTGTATCTCGGTGATCGGGGTGGCAATCTGCATCTGCTAAGTGAGAACGTCGGCGGTAAATGGCAGGCTCAAACGGTTTGGCAAGGTGCAAATAGTATTCGCCTGTTACGGGCTTCTCCGCGAGGCGACTTCCTGATAATCGTCGACGACAAAAACCTCGCTAGCCAGTTTATTTTGTCAGAAGGTCGCATAGCCGAGTCGGCGTTGCAGTTGCCGTCTGCTGTCCGAGAAATCGCGTTTGACAGGAATGGCGTCAGGGCTTATTTCGGCACTGCACGCTGGGTACACAAAGCGACCTCATCCTCAAGCGGCCTGGTTTGGGCGGACGCAGTGCTTATGCCTCCGCCTTTGAAGGGTGCCGTACTTGTGCACGGCAATGGCACGGACAGCACGTCGTCCCGTCAGGCGGTTTATCTTCCGGTAGCCAACAATGCTTATTTGCAGTTGCGCGAAGTGGAGTTTCGCGGCTCGGCGGGCGTAAGCCTGTTTGGCAGTCGAAATGATTTGTTACAAGAATGGCGTGCGCGGCTTAACGCAGCTCCCCTCGAAGGGTCCTAACCAATAGTTCCAGACTTTCCGCGGATGCATCCGCCGGAGCAACCGGTTTGCCGATGATTACAGGTACACGAGCGAACAGGCGCCCCGGGATTTTTCGTATGCCGCCGTGTTTTTGGCGGCTAAACCAGCTGCCCCACAATCGGCCAAGCGCGACCGGGATCACCGGTACCGGCCGTCGTGCAATTATCTTCTCGATGCCAGGTCTAAACTTCTGAACGTTGCCATCCTTAGTTAAGGCGCCTTCTGGAAAAATACAAACCACATTTCCGGCTGCCAATTCGGCATCGACAGCTTCGAATGCGGCGTTCATCAACTCCTCGTCTTCCTGTTTTGAAGCTATGGGGATTGCCTTCGCGTTTTTGAAGATAAAGTTCAAAAACGGCATTTGAAATATCTTGTAATACATCACAAAACGCATCGGTCGAGCTACTGAGCCGCCGAGGATGATCGGGTCCATAAAACTGACGTGATTACAGACAACAACGGCGGGTCCTTCCCTTGGAATATTCTCCAGTCCAGTAGGACGAATTCGGTACACGATATTGATCACTAGCCAGGCGATGAAACGCATCAGGAATTCGGGTAGCAGGGAATATATGTAGATTGAGACCGCAATATTCAAAGCTGCGATAACCAGGAACAGTTGTGGAATAGAAAATCCGGACTTCAATACGGCGATGCTGACAAGCGCCGCCAAGACGATAAGCAGCGAATTGATGATGTTGTTTGCCGCGATAATTCGGGACAGATGCTGTTTACTCGATCGTTGTTGGATCAGGGCGTAAAGTGGCACGCTGTAGAAGCCGCCAAATACCCCCAGCATCGCGATGTCTATCAGAATGCGCCAACTGTTGTCGCGGCTGAGAAAATCACCGATGCTGTTAACGGCAACAAGCGCGGTCTCCGGTTGCGCAAAATATAGATCAATCGCAAACAGACTCATACCAATAGAGCCGAACGGCACCAGCCCCAATTCGATACGATGGCGGGACATGCGCTCGCACAGCAGCGAGCCAATGCCGACACCGACAGCGAAGGCGATAAACAGCGCGGTAACCACTGACTCGTTGCCGAGGAGAACGTCCGCAGTGTATGCCGGTATCTGAATTGTCATAGCCGAGCCGAAGAACCAAAACCACGATACGCCGAGAATTGACAGGAACACACCTTTGTCTGCTCGCGCGAAAGCAATGATGCGCCAGGTTTCGCGCCAGGCATTCCAGTTGATTACCAACTCAGGGTCTACTGCTGCAGTTTTCGGTATTTGGCGGCTCGCAAAGTAACCGGCGATGGCGACGCTGATGAGAATTATCGCCAGTAGCGTTTGCGTGCCGTTTTGCTGGTCAATTGCTTCGATGCCAACGATCAAACCTAAAATGATCGCAACATAGGTTCCTGACTCAACCAAAGCATTTCCGCCGACGAGTTCGTCAAGCTGCAGTTTCTGTGGCAGATAGGCGTATTTAACCGGGCCGAACAGGGTCGATTGGCAGCCCATCAGGAAAAGCACAAGAAGCATTAGCGAGTATTGGCGTGAAAGCAAAGCGGCGGCTGCAAACATCATCAATCCAATTTCAAGAAGCTTGATGCGTCGCATCAACATGGACTTCTCGTATTTGTCTGCTAATTGTCCGGCGGTTGCCGAGAACAGGAAGAACGGCAAGATGAAGAGGAATGCGGCGACATTTGCCAGTACGGTATGTCCCATTCCGAGCACTTGCAGGCTCTGAAACGTGATCAGAATAACCAGGCCGTTGCGAAAAATATTATCGTTTAGTGCACCGAGAAACTGGGTCGCGAAGAACGGCGCGAACCGCCGTTGACCAAGCAATGAAAACTGATTGGATCCTGACAATATTTCATCCTTGTGAGTCAGTTGTGCGCCACTATAGCGCGAAAGTGCCATTTTTCAGGCCAAAACTGCGAAGTCGCGTCGATATTAGAGCTAGGTATTTTTGCTATTATGCAATATGTAACGTCACTTGAATCAAAACATGTATTACCAATTTAGATCATTAATGCTGCTTTTTTGCGGCTTGGGCCTGATGGCCGCTTGCGAGGAAGAGCAACCTGTCCGTTCAGCCAGCGAGTTCGTCGAGAATCCGATGATGCTTGAGGCGGCCATGGTGCGCTGTTCCATGGACCGCGACCAGACGCGATATGATGCTGAGTGTATTAATGCTCGTCAGGCTGTAGCGCAGATTGAAGCCAAAGAAGAAGAAGCTCGCAGAGCGGATTTCGATGCTCGCTCAGAGAACAAGCGGCAGGCGTTGCGTCGAACCCAGGAAGCAGCAGCCAAAGCCAGGAGCAGGGCAGCAGCAGCCGAGGAATTGAGAAAAGAAGCTGAGTACCTCGCCCAATTTGGCGTTGCTCCAGCGGCGGACATGCCGCTGCCCGAAACAGAAGCTGCTACCGGCAATTCTCCACTTGCTGTATTGCCTGACGTTGAGGAGGCTGACATTAGCCCGACGGTCAGCGGCGATATTTCTACTGCGGTTGATGGCGGCAATGCGCCAGTTGTCGGCGATCAAACACCACCACAGCAGAGCGCGCCGGGTTTGGACTCACTTGGTGATGAACTGCAACCGCGCAATGAGACGGAAGGCGACTAGTCGTCAGTAGCCGTTGGCATCGTGCGTACGTGCAAATCGCGCTGCGGGAAGGGAATCTGAATCTTGTTCGTGTTTAGGGCTTTGTAAACGGCGCAGTTTAGTTCATGCGAGACACGTCCACGATCGACGGGTTTTGCGATCCAACCGAGTAATTCAAAATCGAGACTTGATGCGCCGAATGTCCGGAAACGTACTCGCGGCTCAGGACTCTTGAGGACTTCTGCTTGTTCATCGGCAACCCTGGCCAGTACCTCGATGACTTGATCAATGTCGCTGCCGTAAGCAACGCCGACTGCCACTCGAATACGGTGCCTCGATGGCGGTCCGCCAGCTTCGTTGATGATCTTGCCATTGCCTATGATCGCGTTGGGTACTGTGATCTCGACATCATCGCGCGTCAATATTCGCGTGCTGCGCAGGCCAATATCAGTCACCTCACCGCGCTCGCCGCTATCGAGAATGATGAAGTCTCCTGCCTTATAGGGTGCGTCCATGATGATGGAAACACCGGAG
>CAJQPL010000047.1 GCA_905480215.1 uncultured Woeseiaceae bacterium
CGGTCTTCTCGCTGGAGTAACCGAGCCACAAGCGGTCGAGTCGGTGCAGCAGAGCGTTATCGGCGGAATCGCTAATAACGTCCGTCAGATTAAACAGCCGCCGGTCATCGTTAGGCAGGCGGTTCACTAAATTGCCGAGCTCCGGCGGCAGATTGCCGCCGCGGCCAATGCTATCGCCATGCACGCCAAGCAGTTGGTAATCAGCATTAAAACCCCAGCCTCTAGCGCGCCATTTCAGATTCAGTCGCGCATCGGCTTGCGCGTCAAATGAGCTTGAACCGAACAGTGCCCGCAATGCACTGTCACTGGGATACGTCTGGCTTACAGCATTGAGCTTGGTATGGCCGGTGAACTCAAATTTACTTTCGTCGGCCTGCGTGGCGAACGACGCAACTAGCAGAATCAGTAACGCACTAAGGCGCATGCTGCTGAATGTCGTCAACGATGCGGCCATCGAGCATGCGAATCAGTCGAGGTATGTGTGCCATGACGCGTTGATCATGGGTCGCGATAATAAATGTAGTGTTGTGTGCGGAATTCAGTTCGCTAAATAGATCCATCAACCCGTCAGAGGTTTTCGAGTCGAGGTTGGCGGTGGGTTCATCAGCAAGTATCAATGCTGGTCTCGACACTACGGCGCGTGCCACTGCAACTCGCTGCTGTTGACCGCCGGACATCTGCGCTGGCCGACGATCTTCAAGCCCGGCAAGCCCGACTTCCTTCAGCACATTGATAGCAAGCTCGCCCCGTTCGGCAGCAGGGACGCCCTGGACCTGCATTACGAATTCGACGTTCTCACGGGCGGTGAGTACCGGGATCAGGTTGTAGGCCTGGAATACGAAGCCGATTTTCCGTAGCCGTAGTTCAGCGAGTTGGCCCTTGCTCTTCGTATCGATGCGTTCGCCCTCGATCCAAACCTCACCGCTATCGGGAATATCGAGGCCCCCGATGGCATTCAATAATGTCGTCTTGCCGCCACCTGAGGGTGATGACAGGCAAACGAAACCTCCGGCATCGACATCGATACTCAGGTGATCGAGCGCCTTGATCTCGGTATCACCCTGAATATAGGTTTTGCACAAATCTACGCAACGGACAGCAGTCATTAGTCGGCCTTCGTAATTGCTTCAATTGGTTGGTATCGCGATGCGCGCCATGCGGGCGACAGGCTCGCGAAAAAGCCAAGAATGAGTACAACAGCGTTAGCAAGGATGACGTCCTCTGAACGCAGCTGCGGATAGAGGATGCTGGACGCGCCCATCATCTCCATACCTTTCGCGACAACCGAGATATCGATGCCGCTCTTGAGTGGCGCAATACTTGCGAATGCAAGGACATTGCCGATCGCGAGACCGATTACCAACAACATCATCGATTCGATAATGATCTGCCCGAGAATGCTCGACGGCTTCATGCCCAATGCGAGCATGAGTCCAATCTCGCGCACTCGTTCGTAAACCGCCATGACCAGTGTGTTTACAAGTCCAAAAGACAGCGCCAGAAAGATAACAACGACCCAGATGAGCACGAAGCCATCCATGACCGTCATCATCGTTCCGAGATAACTATTCAGATCGGTCCAGCGATTCACGACTACACTACTGTCGACGAGCGCCAGAACGGCTGCATAAACAGGCTCGACGTTTCTGTAATCGTCGCCGATGGCTACCGCCTCAGTTACGTGATCGCCGACTTTCAGCAATGTCTGAATGGTTTCTTTGCCCGCGAATATGTAGGTTTCTTCCAGGCTTTCAATTTTGGCGCCAAAAACTCCAACGACACGAAAGCCACGGTCAGCAATTTCATTGTCCGGGTCCTGCGTCATGACTACGATGCGTTTGCCTACCTCTGTATCCAGTGTGTCGGCCAGCTTTCTACCAATTACGATGCCTTTATCATCCGCCACTTCCAGAAAACGGCCGTCGATGTCAGCGTAGTCGATGAAATTCAGATCGCGCTCTCGAACAGGATCGATGCCTAGCAACGTGACGCCACGAGACTCACGTTCGCTGGAAATGACTGCCGGCACCTTGATGCGAGTGGCCCATTGCTTAAATCCGGCGGCCGCAAATCGCGCGCTTAACTCGGTATCCGGCGTCGTAATCAGGTTGTTGATGTTGGGGTCATCACGATAGTCAGGGTGATGCACCTGCACGTGGCCGGGCAGTACGCTAATTCCGTCCTTGATCATTTCATTGACCATGCCTTGCGTCAGCGCGGTCATAAAAATCATTGCCCACACACCGATACTGATTGCGGATAGCATGATGATAGTGCGTCGATGGTTACGCCACAGATTGCGCCACGCTAGCATGAGCAAAACTTTGAAAGTATTCATCATGCCGCTCGCATCGCTTCTACCGGGTGCAGCCAACGCAAGCGAAGTGCCGGATACAGGGATGCGAGCAGGGAGAACAAAAACACAATCATTGGCCCGGCGAGCAAAGTAGCAATGCTGATCTGCGGATACATTCTTGCCGGCAGGTTAAATTGTGCCGCCATTTCGTCCATGCCCGGAAGGCTTAGTCCGTAGACCGTGAAGTAGTAGGTTACGATGGCGCCGACAATCGCGCCGAGCACAACGCCCATTAAGCCCATGAGCATGGTCTCGAGGATGACAAGCCTGCCGAGTCGACCCGGCTTGAGGCCGAGCGCCATAACGATGCCGAACTCGCGAGTTCTTTCCAATACCGACATCAGCTGTGTGTTCAGTACACTGAATGCAACCAGAATTACGAGTATCGCGTACATCGCAAACGAGCTACTCATGTCCGCCTGAATGGCTTGCTTTAGGCCTGGTTGCAAGCGATTCCAGTCGTGTATGACGTGCTTTTCGTCCTCGGGCACCAGAGCCTGAACGCGCGCCATGAGTTCCGGCACCAGATCGATATTTGGTGCTGTGATCACGACCTGGTGGCCCGCCCCTTGCATGTAGAAAATATCCTGAAACAGACCGAGCGGGATCTCTGCGATCGACCTATCAAGATCCTCGACACCGCTATCGAAGATTCCGACGACGTTAACCACCGCGGCCGCGAACGACCCGTCCAAACCGCTTCCCAATAAGGTCAGCTCGTCACCAAGACCAATGCGCAGGTTTTTTGCCAGCGTCTTACCAATAACGATCTCGGTGGCATCGTTGCTCTTGAGGAAACGTCCTTCCTTGACGAGACCCGGGATGCTGGATACGACGGGTTCAAATTTGGGTTCGACGCCGATAATTGCAACGCCGTAACTTCGGTCTTTGCTGGAGGCCAGAACGAAGGTCTGTGCGCGAGCGCTCACGAAATCCGACTGCAACTGTTCGCGTAGAGATTCCGCGAGCGTGACTACATCGGGAACTGTTTGCCGCATCTTTTGATCATCAACGTAGGCGGGCGCCTGAATTTGGATATGGCCGGTAAAAGCTTTGAGACCGTTGTCTACCATGAGCCCGTACATACCGAACTGCAGCGACATCATAAACACCAGCAATACATTCGAGAACACCATCGCACCCGTGGTCAGCCAGGTCCGTCTGGGCTGGCGCCAAAGGTTTCGCCAGGCGAGTCTGAATATGAGATTCAAGATGCGCTGCTGATGTTACAGATCGCGTGGGTTGCGAAGACTGGAGAGGGTGAAAGTGGAATCCGGAATATCGATTTCATACTCGACCGCATTGACCTGGATTTCCGTCCATTCATTCGGCGTTTCGATCTTATGCATACGCTGTCGGATTGCGATGGTTCGGCCGCCCATTTCACCAACCTCCATAGACTCCAGAGTTTTTATGAGCTCGTCGTCCTGGTCGTAAAAAAAATGTTCGACGAGAACATTGTCATCACGAATACGCATTACCTCGCGACCCCAGACCACGGCCGCTTCTTCGTGCGGCACCGACTGTATCTCGTAGATCGTAATGCCATCGATCTCGCCAACGCTCAGCAAGCTGTGCTCATACTGATCGATAATGTCGTCGGCCTTCGCTACATCTTTGTTGGAAAAATCAGAGCCCATCCAGCTCTGGCCCATCATTGATGATGGCACCTTGATGACGCGGTTAACTTTTGGCGAGAACGACCACATGCTGTTCTTGTCTGTCAGTGTTCCGTTGCCGCGATCCTTGGCCGGATTGATGACCCGAACAAGTGATTGATCGTCGCCCTTGGTCCAGGCTTGCATTGTCATCGTACGTTCCCAGTCAGGACGATGAATGACCATACTCATTTCGGAGTAGGACGAAACACCACGCCAGTGATTGACTGCGTCGCGCACGATCTGGGTTGCGTCAAACTCTTGTTCGGGCAGCTCCTGTGCCGCGGCGATGGGCAGGATGAGCAACAATGCGAGCAGGGATGGTTTGAACTTCATTGAATTTTCGACTTTCATATTTGCCAAGTATTTCACAGGCAGCTGATTCGCGTAAGCGATCTGCGGCTTATGCCTATAAATAATAAAGCGCTTGTATAGCGTACGGCCCTCCGAAGACAAGCCGACCGGAGTGAGGTCCATTCTGTCTCCTTTACCAAAATCAACAAGAGGTCCCTGTACCGGGCCCTTCTTCATTCTACAGGTTGGTCTCTCTCATTCGCTCCAGATCCGCCGCCAGGTTTCGGATAGCATGCGTTTTTCCAGACTTATTGGCAGCGCTTCCGTAGGCACAGCCTTCCAGTGCGGGTTGCCGCGTGCAGCGACGACGTAAGTGAACACATACGCGGGTTCGCGTCCCATGCGTAAATCGGCGAGCAATAATCGCTTGTCGACCACGGTAGCTTTGATGAAGTCCTGCGAAAACCAGCGCAGCCGTTCTACCGCCCAGATGTTGCTGGCATCGTCGAGCGCTTGTCTGTTTGTGGGGTAGGCTTCAAATTTCATTGGGCCCTCGTCAACTAGCAATGAGTCGAAGCCTTCCAGGTAACCGTTCTCGGTCATGACGACGGCGCGCCACAGAACAGTGTTGAAAGGAGTGGGCGTCAGGAACACGGGCGCATCGGCAAGCTTAGAGTTTGCCAAGGCTTGTTCAACGTTCTGCTTCACGATGCCATGTGCCATCCACGACCACGCAATATAGAACGTGCTAACCGCAAGCGCCGATCGAAGCACGATGCTGCTCGACAGCGCGTACGGACGAATCGCGGCAATCAGCACGGCGGCTAGCAGCGGCAGCGTATACAGCGGATCGATGATAAATAGCGTGGCCCACATCGTCGGATGTGGTTCGAACGGCCAAAATAGCTGCGTGCCGTAGGCCGTGTGCGCATCGAGCAGGGGGTGGGTCACTAGCGCTAAAACGATCAGGGCAAGCCAGCGATACGGAGCATCCCGAACCGCCGCCCACCACCTTCTGAGGATGAGCCAAAGCAGGACCGAGAATGGCGTCAACACTAATAGCGAGTGGCTGAAACCACGGTGGTAGGTAAAGTTATCGACCGCCCCGCCATAATCGATGAAAACATCGAGGTCAGGCACCGTGCCGAGTACAGCCCCGGCTAACAGCGCCTTGCGGCGAGAACCTCGCGGTGCAATTGCGCCGCCGATAGCGGCGCCGAGAACGGCTTGGGTGACGGAATCCATCCAGCTATGGTAACTCGAGTGCTGGCGCGGCGCGCGCTATCAGAGGCTTCAGAAACAAATAATTACGTTCGTATTTTTGGCTCGAGCGATCGCCCCGCAGTCTGCTGTGAATCGTCGTTAATCAGCTGATCGAGCAGTATGTGCGCTGGCCGATCAAAGCTCGTAAAGGATGAATCCTTGCCCAAAGTAATCCGTGCTGGCTAGTCCATCAATAGTTCTTACGTGCGGCTGGTATGCACCTGCAACCAGTCGCTCAGGTGATATAGTTTGAGGGCTGCTTGTCATCCAAAGCAGACGCTCGAGATACGCTCGACCAAGTCGCGCCCGGAGTATCATATTGAAGACTATTGGAATCCGCTTGGGAGGAGAGGGGAGTGGAGAACAAAACCAGAGCGTTTTGACCGGAAATAACAGAATTAGCAACGCGTATCGTGTCTGGCGAAAATTGGGAGATTTAAATGTTTGAACTAAACCCGATAGTCATTCTGGGTGTCGGAATCATTTCCGTAGTCATCATGATTGTAGTACTGAGGATTAATGCGTTTCTTGCATTAATTGTTTCTGCAATAGCGGTTAGTCTGTTAAGCCCCGGTGTCCCGGCAGAGAAAATAGCACGGGTCGCGCTGGCGTTTGGAAGTACCGCTGGCGGTATCGGTATTGTAATTGCTATGGCCTCTATCATAGGCGTGTGCCTGATAGAAAGTGGGGCCGCCGACCGAATTGTTCGCTCGTTAGTGACTAGACTGGGAATCAAGAGGGTGCCTGCAGCTTTGATGGGGAGCGGATTCCTGCTATCGATGCCGGTCTTTTTCGATACCGTGTTCTACTTGCTGGTTCCTTTGGCGCGTTCTTTATACCGACAGGTGCGCTCGAACTATCTGCTTTTCATTTTGGCCATATGCGCAGGCGGGGTCGTCACTCATGTCATGATTCCACCGACACCAGGCCCGCTGATAATGGCAGCCAACCTGAACATTAATATCGGTGTCATGATTGCAGTCGGAATGCTGGTTGCGGTTCCGATGGCCCTCGTTGGATTGGGGAGTAGTTACGTCATGAATCGCATGATGCCGATATCGATGCGAGAGTTAAGTATTGAAAACGAAGAACCGCTTGCAGAAGTAGAGCCGGAGCAGCTACCCGGTTTATTTGTATCTTTACTTCCTATCGTTCTGCCAGTCGTTCTCATCTCGTCAGCGACAATATTGTCCATGCTTGCAGAGGAACTAGACGTATCAGGCAATTCTGCCCTGCACACTTTCGCGAATATTACCGCCGTTATCGGCAACGCAAATTTCGCTCTAATCGTGTCCGCGATTTTCGCCATGCTGCTGCTGAAGAAACAGAGGAGCTTGTCACTTATTCAGCTTGCCGAGAAAGTGGAAAAGGCGTTGATGAGCGGTGGTCTGATTATTCTGATTACGGCAGCCGGTGGCGCCTTTGGAAAAATGCTTGCGGTGGCGGGTATTGGCGACGAAATTCAGGCAACTATGGGTGACGTTTCAGGTCGCGGCGTATTCATGCTGTTCTTATCATTTGGCGTGGCGGCCGTTTTAAAAGTGGCTCAGGGATCATCGACGGTGTCGATGATCACCACGTCGGCAATGATCGCTGCAATGGGGGTTTCTTCAGAGCAACTCGGATTCAATCCGGTCTATCTCGCTACAGTGATAGGCAGCGGCTCAATCATCGGTGTCTGGATGAACGACAGCGGATTTTGGATTGTATCCAGGATGAGCGGACTTACCGTCGTGGAAACACTAAGATCCTTTAGCATTTTGCTGGCGATTATCGGAGTCACAGGTCTTATTACGACAATTCTACTAAGTCAGGCGTTACCGCTCACCTGATAGTGATATTTGTTGACTAGTACGTATGGATAGAGAATAGAAAACCAGCGACGGACATAATCGCCGAGCTAATGGATGCTCGAGAGCGACTACCTTCTGAATCAGCCGTGTCCAGCTGGCCTTGCGTTGCGCGTTGGCTGGCGACTCGTCGATGACGACGGAGGCCGGTGTGTCGTTGTTCTGTTCGGCTGTTGTTCTCGCGCCGCGCGAGCGATTGGGATAGTAGCTGTAGTAAAGAACGAGATGTTCGTATTTATCGACTGGACGGTACAATAGTGCTCGTCTCAGACTTCCAGCGAGCTCCTCGGTCTCTGCCCGCTTCAGCCATAGCTCCTGTCTATTTCAAGAAATTACTTTAAGTACTATTCAAAAGACATTGGTATTAAAAGGAAAAATATAAGAAAACTGCCATCGCTCCCAATGTTGTCTTTACGAATTCACGCCTTTTCATACGAAGTTTTCCTTAATAAATCGAGGGGCAATTATTGGCGCTAATTTATTATTTATAATTTAATTATCAATCGCATGCGCCATTTGCAAAGTTTCACATCTATGAATCCTGACTATTCTGTCAACCCGCAATGCTAATATCGCTGCACTACCCAACGGAGACCTGAATTGAATATTGACCGACTACGTTTTCTCATACTGGTTGTCCTATTGGCGTTGTCTGGATTAGCGATTGGGCAAGGCGAGGATGGCACCCGTTACGAACGCGATGCACAGGTGATCTCGCAATTGCTGCCCGGCGTTTATGACAACTACAACCAGGTCTATTTTGACGGGAGAACGGGACTGCCCAAAGACGAAATCCACCAGCGGCGCGAGATTCGAATCGAGCTCACCTCCGGCTCTCGGCAAAGTGCCCGCAATGTCTTCTCAGTCTCGGACAAGATGACTTTTAACCTCGACAGGTACGGTAATCCCACCGAGGCTCCACGTATCGTGAACTCGAAGAAAGAGTTTGTCGTATTTGCAAACAATGAGCAAAGTGGTGTGCAAATGGACATCTTTGTGCGCGAGGAAGATGGCTCTGAAAATCGGGGTTCGCAACAGGAACCGGACTGCTCGGTAATTTTTGTCAGAGAAGCCAGTCAGTTTTCATCAAGCCAGCTTAGCGGTTGCGACGATATTGCTTCCGAATATACGCTTAGCGAGAAACAGTTGTTTGTCTCGATCAATGCTGAAGAAGATCGGCTGAGCAGCGACGTTTCCTACCAGCTAAACAGGGCGCGGCTTTTTGAATGCTATGTTGATATTCCTGGTGTGAGTGGTGGCCGCGATCAAGCTTACGAGCGCTACGAAGGCTATACGCTGCACGATCAGGGCGGATCAATCGAGATCACGACAAGAGATGCCGACAAAAGGCAATTCATCATTTCGCTGGCCAATATTGATTGGCCGATCAATAATCATCACGATGTATTTACGCGGGACGTTTTAGTCTTTTATCTTTCAGAACGAACGGAAGACGGGGTTGAAAACCTCGGCTATTCGTTTACCGAGCCTGACGTAAAACGCACCGGTATCAACTTCAAGTGGTTGCTCATGTCTTGCTGGATGGAATCCAACAAGGTCACAGTGCCGTTTATGTAGTCGAGAAAAGCCTATGAAGAGTTCGATGACGCGGCGGCATTTGCTTGCCGCAGGCGCTGGTTTAGCCGCCGGTGGAAAGGCAACTGGTAGTTCCGAGACTTCCAGTAGTCGCCATATTGACCAACGAATGGCCCGCGCTTACCAGGTTGGAAACCAGAAAGGAATTGATTCACTGGTTCAGTTTACTCGGGAAATGGCGCCTTTGGGTTCGGCTGACGTGCTCGTTAGGACGCGAGCTGCAGCGCTCAATTATCGCGACATCATGATACTGGAGGGACGGTACGGTGCTCTGAAACCCTCAAGCCGTGTTCCCGGCGGAGATGGTGCCGGCGAAATTATAGCGGTCGGCGAACATGTGAGTGGCTTGCGTGTAGGTGATCGGGTCACAGCACCCCACTTTAGCGGCTGGATTGATGGGGAGTACCATCCAGCGGTGTTCGCGGGCGATATCGGCAATAACAGGAATGGCTGGTTGTCAGAGATGGTTCGGTTACCGAGCGACGCATGCGTGAAATTGCCAGAAAACATGAGCTTCGAATCGGCGGCAGCCTTGGGCGCTGCGGGCATTACCGCCTGGAGAGTGTTGGTTATGTTGGGCAAGGTCAAGGCTGGCGACACCGTGTTGACACTTGGTACCGGGGGAGTCTCGATTCTTGCCGTGCAACTCGCGGTTGCACACGGCGCCAACGTGGCAATTACGTCATCAAGCGATGAAAAACTGAAACTTGCGAGAAAACTGGGCGCAAGCGTCACAATCAATTATCGACAAGAGAGCGAATGGGAAAAACAGGTTGTCGCACAAACCGGAGGGGCGAATATCGTTGTTGAGACCGTGGGTCTGCGAACACTTAATCAATCTTTGGCAGCCTGCGCACCTAATGCACGTATCGGTTATCTGGGCTCGCTCGGTGGTACGCCATCTCAGTTCCCCAACTTGTCCGGACTCATTTTGAAAAATGTAATCATTCAGGGAATAACGTCGGGTAGCCGAAAAATGCAAGCTGACTTGATTCGCGCTTGTGAACACAACAACATCGTTCCACACGTCGACCGAACCTTCGAGTTTGACAGGACAAAGGACGCCTTAAGCTATTTGGCCAAGAGCGGACACGTTGGCAAAGTGGTTGTTACCTTCGCAGACGACTAATCTCTTGAAAGTGATCGGTTACTGCATATAGACCGCGCAAAGTTGCTTAGCCGATAGGCTGCAATCGCAACAGGTTTCCGCCGAGGACGGAGTCTTTATCAGCGTCGCTGAGATAAGACGCATTGATGATCAGATCCAGAGTATCAGGCGACTAAATCGATAGTCTCGATCTCGATCTGTATATAATTAGACAATCGCAGCCAGTGCGAAAACGATGGAGGAAAAGCCGATGGGTCGTCTCAACGTTAATGGTCAGGAGCGGGTGCTGGAGGATGTCGATGCAGCCACGCCGTTGCTCTGGGTTTTGCGGGATTATTTCGGCCTGGTGGGCACGAAATTTGGTTGCGGCGGCGGTTATTGTGGTGCCTGTACCGTGCATCTCAACGGCAAGCCGATTCGGTCCTGCGCAACGCCATTTTCGAGCGTTGATGGGCAGTCCATCACAACCATCGAAGGCCTGGCCGCGATCGACGGGGCACTCCACCCCTTGCAAGAGGCCTGGGTCGCGCACGATGTTCCGCAGTGTGGCTATTGTCAGGCAGGTCAGCTTATGAGCGCGGCCGCTTTGCTGGCACGAATTCCTTCACCGAGTGATACAGATATCGATACCGCGATGAGCGGCAATCTTTGTCGCTGCGGTACGTATTCGCGAATTCGTGCAGCGATACACGATGCGGCCGAGGCGATGCAAGCCGACGGGGGTGAAGTATGAAAGCTCTAGAGCGACTGGCCCGCGATCCGAATATTCGTGCCGCGATACACGATGCGGAAGCCGACTCGAACGCTGTATGGCAAAAGCTGAACCGCAGGACGTTCCTGAAGCTGACAGGCTTGGCGGGTGGCGGATTAACTCTCGCCGCTTGTATCAGTTCTGGTCCGGCGGCCGTTACAGATGAACAGCCTGGTGACTTTGCACCGAACGCATTTATAAGCATCGCGCCCGACGGCTCGGTACTTATCTACTCAAAAAGTCCCGAGATCGGACAGGGAATCAAAACCTCCGCTCCGATGATCGTTGCCGAGGAACTCGATGCGGACTGGGCGGACGTCAGGGTTGAGCAGGCTTCCATCAATCCGGATGTTTATGGCCGCCAGAGCGCGGGCGGTTCACGCTCAATCGCAAGTGCTTGGGATCAACTGCGCGAAGCCGGCGCGACCGCTCGTGCAATGCTTGTGAATGCGGCGGCGGAATCTTGGGGTGTAGCTGTTGATGAATGTACTACTGCAGCCAGCTTCGTCATGCACGAGCCTACTGGTCGGCGGCTAAGCTATGGCGAACTCGCCGGGCAGGCCGCGAAGCTGCGGGTGCCTGACAAGAGCACCCTTACGTTTAAGTCTCGCGATGACTATGGGCTTATCGGTAAACGCATTTCTGGCGTTGACAATGAAAAAATCGTCACCGGCAAGCCATTGTTCGGCATCGACCAGACGTTACCGGGGATGCTGTACGCGTCTTACTCAAAGTGTCCGGCGACCGGCGGGCGGGTTCGCGATGCAAATCTCGATGAGATCCGGGCTTTGCCCGGGATTCGCGATGCATTCGTGCTTGAAGGCAATGACATAGTGTCTGAACTGATGCCCGGCGTTGCAATTGTCGGGGATTCAACCTGGGCGACACAAAGTGCGCGGGCGCGCTTGCGGATAGACTGGGATGAGAGTGACGCGTCAACTGACAGTTGGAGCGATCTTGCCGAACAAGCAGCGGCGTTATCCAACAAGCAGGGCGCGACCGTCATGCGCGAGTTTGGCAACGTCGATGAGGCTTTTACGAACGCAGAGCAGATGCTGGACGCGTTCTACAGTTACCCGTTCGTTTCGCATGCACCGCTGGAACCGCAGAATTGCACCGCGTGGTATCACGACGGTGACATGGAAATATGGGCACCGACGCAACGGCCGGATCGGGCCAAGGACAATGTTGCCAATGTACTTGGTATTTCAAAAGACCGGGTGACGCTGTATCAATTGCGCGTCGGCGGAGGCTTTGGTCGCAGGCTGATGAATGACTACACCTGCGAAGCCGCCGCGATTGCTCGTAAAGTCGGCGCACCCGTCAAGCTGCAGTGGACGCGCGAAGACGATATGGCGCATGACTTTTATCGCCCGGGCGGCTTTCATGCGTTGCAAGCATCACTGGACAGCAATGGAAAACTCTCGGCTTGGCAGGATCACTTCATAACCTTCACGCATGACGGCAACAAGCCGGTACCCAGCGGAGAAATACGCGACGGGGAAGTACCCGAAGGACTGATTGATAATTACAAGTTAAGCCAGTCGCTGCTGCCATTAGGTACACCGACAGGTCCCTGGCGGGCGCCTCGTTCCAATGCAATTGCATTCGCGGTGCAAAGCTTTATGCACGAGCTGTCTAATGCGGCCGGGCGCGATCATGTGGAATTCCTGCTCGAACTCATGGGTGAGCCTCGCTGGCTCGATCCTGGCAACGCGAGAGTCCTTAACACGGGTCGCGCAGCGGCTGTCATCAAGCTGGCAGCGGAAATGGCCGGGTGGGGGCAGCAGCTGCCAGCGGGTCGCGGCCTGGGTCTCGCGTTCTATTTCAGCCACGCTGGCCATTTCGCCGAAATAGCCGATGTCAGCGTCGATAGCGATCGCAAGATCACGGTTCACAGAGTAGTGGTTGCGGGAGACGTTGGGCCCATCATCAATATGAGTGGTGCAGAAAATCAGTGTCAGGGCGCTGTGATAGATGGTCTCAGTACCATGCTGGGGCTTGAGGTAACCATGGAGAACGGCCGCGTGCAGGAGTCAAACTTCCATCAATACCCGTTGATGCGGATGCGTAATTCGCCGACAGTAGACGTGCAATTTATTCAGAGCGACTTCGCGCCGACGGGTCTTGGTGAGCCGGCCTTGCCGCCGCTGGCGCCGGCGATTTGTAACGCAATTTACAATGCGACAGGGCACCGCGTACGGACACTGCCGCTCAGTAAGGAAGGCTATTCTGTCTGATCAATGTATGGCAAAAAATCTGCGATAGTTGACGTACCTTACAATTATGCTGTGTGTTGTCAGTTTATCTCCTGAATAAGAGTTTCAATCTTTCCGCACCAAGTTCGTTCATCTTTTGAATGTTCCGAATCGGAATCTGATCGATATCGGCTGTGTGCTCGATAACACGAGTCAGGCTTGCCTCGCGGAGTATGTGCAGAAGCGGATGCGGTGATCGGTTTGTATAGTTCTCTGCATCATCTGGTTGCGTGTCGGCGAACTGGTAGTCCGGATGAAAACTGGCGATTTGAAATACGCTGTCGAGTTGCATTTGTTGCAGCAGGCCGTCGGCCAGACCGAGAAATTGATTGTAGTCCTCGAAGTCGGCAAGCACCTGCGGGTGAATGAGTAGCGTCGTTTCGATCGCGACGTTCTTACTGAGTAACTCCAGCTCCGCTTCCAGCGCTCGTAACAGTTGTACGTCGGTGGCTGCATTCGTTACTGAAAATCTCACGCGCTCATCGCGAAGCTCCCGTCCTGCGAACGGACAAAGATTGAGTTCAATAACTACAGACTCAAGCCAGCGACGTGTAGCAGCAATGTATTGGTTTTCTGTTGGCTGACTATCTGACACGGACACCGGACTTACTGGAGGAGTATTCAGGAACAAAGAAGCGTGTGCTGACTTAATTTCAATATGATTCTATTGCTGCGCAGAAGAGGACTCGAACCACCAGCTACATGCGTAGACCAACGCCTGAAGCTAGGTAATCCGTGAGCCACCCCGACCATTCTACGGCAAAGCAGTGGCTCAGGTCACTCGTCAGGACAAACAGAGCGATACGTCGCTAAAGGCAGAAATTAAAATTATTGATCAGCATGCCGGGGACTTTGGCAGCGCCAATTGCGCGCTGGTCGTAGCTCATAACGGTCGGCTGTATGTCGGCCACGTTGCCCAAAGCCTCGAGGTTGTCACCCCAAAAATTATAGAAGGTCTCATCAAATCGCAGATCCTGAATCGGCGACGCGATTTCGCCGTTCTCAACCCAGAAGCAGGCGAACCGTGTCATACCGGTGATGCGGCCTTTGGTCGCGTCGCTCCAATTCAGATAGTGCAGGTTCGAGATATACAGTCCGGTATCCAGAACCCTGAGAACATCGTCTTCGGCTAACGCTCCGGGCTCTATGGTCAATGAACGCGGCGCTTCGGATTCGTTGGCCTGGTTCGACTCCAGTCCATACTCCTCAGCGGTTTTCGACGACGTCAACAGGTTTGCAAGCTTGCCCTCGTGAATCAGGCTCAAGGATTCGGGCGAGGGTTCGCCGAGCGAATTGAAAGACGGCACCAGGCCGAGCCTGAAATCTTCAGCTATCGTTAACAGCGGCGACAAGTGACGCTTGCCACTGTCGAGATCCGGCATCGGGCTTGCCCCCCGCGCCAGCGCACCGCGACTGAAACCATTCCAGCCCATCATGTCGACGATCTCGCCAATGGCCTCGGGTGAAAAATAACAGCGGTAGCGACCCGGAGTCATGATCTTGTTGGGCTTGTCCATCTGGCCAAGATAATGAAGGCTGGCCGCTATCTTGCTGGCATAAACCTCCTGGTCGAATTGGGTGCCCGCGTATAAACCCTTGACCGCTTTTTCTTTTGCGCTGTAGACGGAGTAATCAAAGTAAAAGGAGCTGGTCACAAACCAGTGCGCTTGCCCCTTAGAGTTTTGGTTGCCGACGTAGTTGGTGCCGCTGACCAGCATGCCTGCAAGGTCTATACCGGCCACCGGTGCCAGCAGCTGTGTACAGAATTCTTCAGCATCAGGCAGCATGTCGCCGCTTATGTCCTTATGGGATTGCCCATTGTCGCGCATCGTGAGCGCGAACGGATCGTCCGGTAGCTGCAAGACTTCCGCTCTAAGTACATCCAGACTCTCGCTCAGAAGCTTGCCGTCGCCGCCATTCTCAAACAACGTGGTCGGTATTTGCAGGGCGTGCTCAGCGTTCTTCCGACCGATCTGCAAGAACAGAGAGATCTTGATCTGCGTTACCGCGGAGATCTGGCGCACCTTCGATTTGTTGAAGCGGATGAACAGACTTTCCTCTGCCTCGAAATTGATATTCAGGTCTTCCTGCTCATCAAGAGCGGCGAACAAGACATCACAGGATTGCGTGAACAGCTGTTCCATATTGCTAAGCACCTCAGGCACCCCCAAATACGTCGAGGCCGCGGAACAGGCAGGCCGGTACGGCATGACCTACCCTGATCGCCTGATTGGGTTCGCCTTTGCCACAGTAAGGGGAGCCCCAGATCTGGCGGCTCGAAAGGTCGCCAACCATGGCGAGCTTATTCCAGAACGGCGTCGTAACGCCGCGATAATTCGGATTTTTGAGGGTCTTGGTGACTTTGCCGTTCTCTACCAGCTGGGCATATTCGCAGCCGAACTGGAACTTGTTGCGATAGTCGTCGATGGACCATGAACGATTGGTATGCATGATGATGCCGCGCTCCATGGCAGCTATCATGTCATCCAGACTGGAATCGCCGGGTTCAATGTTGATATTGCCCATGCGATCGATGGGC
>CAJQPL010000048.1 GCA_905480215.1 uncultured Woeseiaceae bacterium
AGCCCTTCTATCAAGATAGGTACAACATTTCTTTCAGCTACTGCGCCGACAATTCCGCACATCTATTTTGGTTCCTTCTTAACGGGTCGCTTCCAACCCTCTATACTTTTTTGGCGTGCCCGCTCGATTGTTAGTCGGTGCTCGGGGGCGCTTTTGGTTAGCGTCGCGCCAGCACCGATGGTCGCTCCGGGACCTACTTCAACAGGCGCTACCAGCTCAACACCTGAGCCAATAAAAGCGCCGTCGCCGATAGTAGTTTTGTGTTTGTTAACACCATCGTAGTTACACGTAATTGTTCCAGCGCCGACGTTGACGTTCATCCCAATCTGCGCATCGCCGATGTAGGTCAGGTGACTCACTTTGCTGCCGTCAGCGATCGTGCTTTTCTTGATCTCAACGAAATTGCCAACCTTTACATTATTCGCAAGTTCAGCGCCCGGCCTGAGTCGCGCGAACGGCCCGATTTCACAATCCGCTCCGCTTGTCGCGCCTTCGATATGGCAGTTGCTGTGCACAATGCTGTTGGCACCAAGCTTGCTGTCACGAATCAAGTTATTGGATGCAATTTTGCTGCCGTCACCCAGCTCGACCTCGCCTTCGAAGATCGCATTGATATCGATGAAAACGTCGCTACCGCATTTCAAAGTACCACGGATATCCACTCGCGCGGGGTCCGCAAAGCCAACGCCCTGTTTCATCAGGTCGTCGACCAGGCGTGCTTGCAAAGCTCGCTCCGCTTCAGCTAGTTGTTTCTTGTCGTTAATGCCCATTACCTCCACGCTGGTGTCAGCTTTGATGCCGTGCACGGTAACCTGGTCTGCAACCGCCATGGCGATTACATCCGTTAAATAATACTCGCCCTGCGAGTTATCGGTGCCCAGATTATTCAACCAACCCTTAAGTCTGTCACCGGGGCACAGAATGACACCGGAATTGATCTCGGTGATGTTGTGTTGCGCTGCGCTTGTGTCTTTCTGCTCGACAATGCATTTCACACCGCCTTCTTGTCTAACAATGCGGCCATAGCCGCTGGGATCATCCATATCGACCGTCAGAACAGCCATGTCATCGTCAGGCGTTTCTGCCAGCAGCCTTTTTAAGGTGGCTACGGTCAGCAATGGTGCGTCGCCGGTCAGTACCAACACCTTATTTGTTGCTGGCGTGTTTGGCATCGCCTGTTGCACGGCATGGCCGGTACCTAGCTGCTCAGCCTGCAACGCCCAGCGAATATCAGACTCCGGAAAGGCCGCTTTCACCGTCTCGCCGCCATGCCCGTAGACCACGCAGAGATCATCGGCGCCCAGCTTCCGGGAACAAGCTAAAACATGCGCCAATACCGGCTTTCCCGCCAACGGCTGCAAGACTTTGGGCAAGGCAGATCGCATGCGCGTGCCTTGTCCCGCTGCCAGAATAACGATGCTTAGGCCCAAGCAAATCACTCCGAAAATAATGACTGCGAATGATACAGGATAGTTAGGGATTTCGACTTGATTCAGTTCTCGTTAGCTGGTGTGAGCTCTGACACCCTTAATTATCAACAGCTTATGCTTCGGTGCTAGTATCAGATCGGCGAAACCCCAAAAAAAGAGCATTTATCGACACTCCAAGCCTGATTCTGACCGGCGCCGGCATATACATGATCATCATGCTGGGCATCGGCTTCTACGCCTCGCGCGGCAGCCACTCGGTCACCGATTTCATCGTCGCCGGCAGAAGCCTGCCCATCTGGATCTGCTCGGTATCGATTTTTGCCACCTGGTTTGGCAGCGGCATCATGATGGGGGCTGCGACGTCCGGCTACGATCAGGACTTTCTGCTAATGATTGGCGAACCATTTGGTTCTGGTCTCGCGCTGCTGTTGTCCGGCCTGTTTTTCGCACGGATCATGCGGCGCGCACGACGCATGACCTGGGTGGAGTTTTTCGAGGCCCGTTATGGCAAGTTTGCCGGGGTCTTTGGCGCCTTCACAGATATCCTGTCGGGTATCATTTGGTTGGGTGGCGTGTTGTTTACGTTCGGTATATTGCTGGAATCACTGACTGGCCTGCCGAATACGGTCGGCATCTTTGGCGGGCTGATTGTAATCGTCATCTACACGATGGTCGGTGGGATGTGGGCGGTTGCATTAACCGACTTTATCCAGGTCGCAATTCTGGCAATAGGGTTAGTTGTTCTATCTGTCATCGTTCTTGATGACGTCGGCGGATGGGCCGTCATCTCAGAACAGTTACCAAAAGACGCATTTCGATTTTTCCCGGTTGACCATACTTACAAGAATTGGATCGAATACATCCATGTCTGGATGACGCTTGGTATCTCTGCGATCGCTGCAAATTCTGTTATCCAGCGCGCCCTGTCAGCTCGCACCGAGATGGTCGCGCAGAATTCGTTTCTTATCGCCGCCGTTGCTTATGTTGTAATTGGCTCCATTCCAATCATGCTCGGCATGGTTGCCAGCGTTACGATGCCGGGCGCCGAAGACGCCAACTCCATACTCACAGACATTGCTGTCGCGCATATGCAACCCATATTCGTTGTGTTGTTTGTTGGCGCAATTTTATCCTCGATCATGAGTACGTCGGATAGTATTCTCCTGAGTTCTGCATCCGTTATCAGCACCAATCTATTACCAAGAGTCGTTAAGAATCCAGGAGATGAGTTGCGGCTTAGGGTCACCCGTTGGAGCATTCCGTTCGTCGCCTTAGCGGCTACTTACATTGCGTTCGGCGCAGAACGCGTTGTCGAAGTATTGATTCAGTCGGCGGCGCCATTGCTCGCGATGACTATTGTGCCGTTCGTACTTTGTTTTTGGTGGGAAAAAGCAAATCGCTGCGGAGCGTTGGGCGGGATTTTTGGCGGCTTAGCGGGCTGGTTGATCTCGGCGCAGTTTGAGACGGTCACGCCACCGGACCTCATTGGCTTTGCGGTTTCGCTCATCGTAATGGTCGTGGTTACTTTGCTAACGCAACGCGTCGATCCGCCGCGGCCGATTACAGACGATCAAGGTAATAAGGTTGAGCTTAAGAACCGGGTTGCGACTTTTCGCTCGGCTAGCTAACGGCGGAGCGTCATCTCGGATCAGTATCACGGCTCGCCCTTGATGGAAATCAAAGGCGTCAGTCCAACAAGCCTAGCGATTACCCTTGAGTTTCTGCGCAGCGCGGTATCGGGCACGCGCTTCGGCAAGCTCTGCTTGCGCACGAGCAACATCTGTTTCTTCGGATGCACCTTTCAATGCTTCCTCTGCATCCTGTTGTGCTGCAAGTGCCGCTGATTCATCCAGTTGGTCGCCGCGCAATGCCGTATCGGCAAGAACCGTCACGAGATGTGGCTGTACTTCGAGCAGCCCGCCGGTGATGTAAAAGCTTTCTTCCTTGCCGTTTTCATCCTGCACTCGAACTTCGCCCGGTGACAGCGGCGTTAGCATAGGTGCGTGACGCGGTGCGATTCCGACCTCGCCCATTTTTGCAGGGGCGAACACCATTGAGGCCGTGCCTGAATGGATTTCGCCTTCTGCGGATACGATATCGACCTGAATGGTTGCCATAACTTTTCCAATCGCAGCTAGATGCCGCTCCTACGTAAAGTTCTTTGCGTTCTCGACGGCTTCATCGATTGTGCCAACCATGTAAAACGCCTGCTCCGGAAGGTGATCGTAGTCACCCGCAACAATTCCGTTAAAGCCGCGAATTGTTTCTGCGAGTGATACGTATTTTCCGGGTGAGTTCGTAAAGACCTCAGCAACGAAGAATGGCTGTGACAGGAAGCGCTGAATCTTACGTGCGCGGGTTACGATGAGCTTGTCTTCTTCAGACAGCTCGTCCATACCCAGAATCGCGATGATGTCCTGCAGTTCCTTGTAACGTTGCAATACGGCCTGTACACCGCGTGCACAGTTGTAGTGCTCGTCACCAATGACCAGCGGATCAAGAATTCGTGAGCTTGAATCGAGTGGATCAACGGCTGGGTAGATACCGAGCTCGGCGATATTTCGAGACAATACGAGGGTTGCGTCCAAGTGAGCAAAGGTTGTTGCCGGAGACGGATCAGTCAAGTCATCCGCCGGTACGTATACCGCCTGGAACGAAGTGATAGAACCGGTCTTCGTTGAAGCAATACGCTCCTGCAGAATACCCATTTCCTCAGCCAGTGTTGGTTGGTAGCCCACCGCTGAAGGCATACGACCGAGCAGCGCTGAAACCTCGGTTCCAGCGAGTGTGTAACGGTAGATGTTATCGATAAACATCAGTACGTCACGACCTTCGTCGCGGAACGATTCGGCCATCGTCAATCCTGTCAACGCGACGCGCAGACGGTTGCCTGGAGGCTCGTTCATCTGTCCGTAAACCAGAGATACCTTATCGATAACGCCTGAGTCAGTCATTTCGTGGAAGAAGTCATTACCTTCACGAGTACGCTCACCTACACCAGCGAACACTGAGTAACCACCATGCTCTTTAGCAATATTGTTGATGAGCTCCATCAGCGTTACCGTCTTACCCACACCGGCGCCGCCAAACAGACCTACTTTACCGCCCTTTGAAATCGGCATAATAAGGTCGACGACCTTGATACCAGTTTCAAGCAATTCAGTCGTTGCCGCCTGATCTTCATAAGAAGGTGGCAAGCGGTGAATTGGCATGCGCTTTTCTTCACCAATGGGTCCGGCGTTATCGATAGGCGTACCGAGTACGTCCATGATACGGCCTAGGGTTTTTTCGCCGACAGGAACCGAAATGGGAGCGCCCGTATTGGTGACATCCATGCCACGCTTCAAGCCTTCCGACGAACCCATGGCAATCGTGCGAACGATACCGTCGCCCAGCTGCTGCTGAACTTCGAGGGTTATTTCTGCATCGTCAATAATCAATGCATCGTAAATTTTCGGAATCTGACCCGCTGGGAACTCTACGTCCACAACAGCGCCAATTACCTGCACAGTAGTTCCAGTGCTCATACCTTCGGTCCTTATCCATAGCAGCGGAAATGCCGCTGTTAATTACTTAGAATTCTATCTACCCGTACCGGCGAATCCGCCGTTCGCGATTTCCTAAATGCCTGTCTAACCGGAAACGGCGGCAGCGCCACCAACAATTTCTGAAATTTCTTGTGTGATCGCAGCTTGCCGAGCTTTGTTGTACTTCAACTGCAATCCATCAATGATGTCGCCAGCATTATCCGTAGCCGACTTCATCGCCATCATTTTTGCCGCCATCTCGCAGGCAAAGTTTTCAACCGCGCCGCGATAGACTTGCGACTCGATGTAGCGCATCAAAACGTCATCAAGCAACTCGCCAGCATCGGGCTCATATATGTAATCCCAATGGTCTTGCAGATCATCGTCATCGCTGCCAACACCGCTTGCTGGTAGCAGCTGTGTAACTACCGGCTTTTGCGTCATCGAGTTAATGAATTCGTTGTGCACCACGTGCAGCCGATCAATTTTCCCGTCGCTGTAAGCATCGAGCATGATCTTGATTGAGCCGATCAACTCGTTGACGCTCGGCTTATCGCCAAGATGCGTTGCGCTGCCAACTACGCTGCCGCCCATACGACGGAAGAACGCCACTGCCTTGGCACCGACCAAGGCCAGATCAACATCAACTTTGTTGTCTTGATGTGTAGCGATCTCACCAATCATCGCTTTGAACAAGTTGGCATTGAGGCCGCCGCACAAACCGCGATCGGTTGAGATGACAATGTAGCCAACTCGTTTGATCTCACGCTCGGTTAAGAACGGGTGTTTGTAGTCGGGGTTCGCGTGTGCGAGGTGCCCGATTACGCGGCGAATACGCTGCGCATAAGGGCGCGACGCCTGCATCTGCTTTTGCGCTTTGCGGATTTTGCTCGCGGCGACTTTTTCCATCGCGCTGGTGATCTTCTGCATGTTTTTTACAGAAGCGATCTTCGAGCGTATTTCCTTTTCACCTGCCATAGGACTTCCTAGTAAGCGCCTTTCTCTGCGAACGCTTCGCAAACGCCGGTTAGGCTTGCTGCAATTTCGTCGTTGTAGTCGCCAGACTCATTGATTGTGTCCAGAACATCAGAGTGGTTCGAACGAGCAAAGTCATGCAGTGCTTCTTCGTAATCAACAACCTTGTTAGCAGGAACCGGATCGATGAAGCCTTCGTTAACAGCAAACAATGACAGCGCCATTTCAGCAACTGAAAGCGGCGAGTACTGCTTCTGCTTCATCAGCTCAGTTGCACGCTCACCACGCTCCAGCTGGGCGCGCGTCGCGGCATCGAGATCCGATGCAAACTGCGCGAACGCCGCAAGCTCACGATACTGAGCAAGTGCCAGACGAACACCGCCGCCGAGCTTCTTAATGATCTTTGTCTGCGCTGCGCCACCTACTCGAGATACTGAGAGGCCCGCGTTAATGGCTGGACGAATACCGGCGTTGAACAGATCAGACTCAAGGAAGATCTGGCCGTCAGTAATTGAAATTACGTTGGTCGGTACGAAAGCGGATACGTCACCACCCTGCGTCTCGATGATTGGCAGTGCCGTTAGTGATCCGGTCTTGCCCTTAACCTTGCCGCCCGAAACATTCTCAACATGCTCGGCATTAACGCGCGATGCGCGCTCGAGCAAGCGGGAATGCAGGTAGAAAACGTCGCCAGGATAAGCTTCACGACCTGGTGGACGACGCAGCAACAAAGATACCTGACGATAAGCCCAGGCTTGTTTTGTAAGGTCATCAAAAATGATCAGCGCGTCTTCGCCCTTGTCGAGGAAGTACTCACCCATCGATGTGCCCGAATAAGGAGCGATGTATTGCATGGCCGGGCTGTCAGCAGCAGCGGCCGCAACGATAATCGTGTGAGCAAGCGCGCCTTCTTCTTCGAGCTTGCGTACAACGCCTGCGATGGACGATTGCTTCTGACCGATAGCGACGTAGATGCATTTAATGCCCGTGCCGCGCTGGTTAATAATCGCGTCGATCGCAACCGCCGTCTTACCGGTCTGTCGATCGCCAATGATCAGCTCTCGCTGACCACGACCAATAGGCACCATCGCGTCGATTGATTTCAAGCCAGTCTGGACTGGCTGATCAACAGACTTGCGCTCAATTACGCCTGGAGCAACCTTCTCGATCGGTGCCCTGCCTTCAGCGTTGATCGGGCCTTTGCCGTCAATTGGATTGCCCAGTGCGTCAACGACGCGACCCAGCATAGCTTCACCAATAGGCACCTCAAGAATACGACCGGTGGTCTTAACCGTGTCGCCTTCCGAAATGTGTTTGTAGTCGCCAAGGACAACCGCACCAACCGAATCTTGCTCAAGGTTAAGTGCCATGCCGAAAGTGTTCTGCGGGAATTCGAGCATTTCGCCGTAACGTGCGTCGGCCAATCCATGAATGCGAACGATGCCGTCGGTAACTGCGATAACAGTACCAACATCGCGCGCTTCCGCGGACGCTTCGAAGTTCTCGATGCGCTCTTTAATCAGCGTGCTGATTTCAGAAGCTTTGAGTGCCATTTGCTTTTCCTCTTTATTTAATCAATGCGTTCGCAAGGCCTTCAAGCCGTGCGCGCAGTGATCCGTCAATAACCACATCGCCAGCACGAATAACTGCGCCGCCAATGAGGTTCTCGTCTATTTCTGATTCGATTTTGACTTCGCGACCGAGCCGTTTCTTCAGTGCGGTCGCGATATCGTCAAGTTGCTTGCTACTAAGCTGAGATGCCGATGTCACGGTTGCGTCGACGGTGTTCTCAACCTTTGCTTTTAGCTCTTCAAAGTGCGCTGCAATTTCCGGCAGTACCGAAATACGGCGGTTCTCGATGAGAAGCTTCAGGAAGTTTGTTCCCTTGCTATCCGAGCCTGCCAGCAACTTCGCATTTGCCTTGGTGAACAGGCCGGTCAAAAACTCCAGTCGCTGCTCATCGTTAAACTGCGGATTACCGAGGTACTCAACCAGGCCTCTGTCAGCGAGCAATTGCCCGGCGACATCCAGCGATGCGGACCAATCGGCAAGATCGCCTGCGGCGTGCGCGAGCTCGAAAATAGCGGTCGCGTAGGGTCGGGCTATTGTGTTGTTATCAGCCATCGTCTCTTAGAGCTCTTGAGCGAGCTTGCCCAGTATGTCGTCATGCGCCTTGCCGTCAATTTCACGATTCAGAATTTTCTCTGCGCTCGCAATAGCAATAGCTGAAACCTGACCACGAAGCTCTTCACGCGCACGATTCGATTCCTGCTCAATCTCGGATTTCGCTGCACTGAGCTGACGCTCGCGCTCTTTAACGCCATCGGCTTTGCCATCGGCAACAATCTCGTTAGCTCGAGCATTCGCTTGATTAAGAATGTCAGTCGCTTGCTTGCGCGCCTCGGCAACGATGTCGTCCGCCTCGGCTGCAGCCTTCACGAGTGACTCCTGCCCTTTGTCGGCAGCAGCGAGGCCTTCCTCAATCTGCTTCTGCCGCTCTTCAAGCGCGGCCATTAGAGGCGGCCAGATGAACTTCATGCAGAACCAAACAAACACGATCATCGCGATCGTCTGGCCCAGAAGTGTCATGTTGATATCCACAAAATGCTCCTTACAGCATTCTTAACAACGTTTACGGAATGGCACCTGCGGCGCCACCCGCGACTTAACCGCCTGTAGCGGCTTGCAACTGTCCAATGAACGGGTTGGCAAATGCGAAGAACAACGCAATACCCACACCAATCATAGCAACGGCATCGAGCAGTGCGACGACGATAAACATCTTCGTCTGCAGCATCGGAGCGAGCTCCGGCTGGCGTGCAGCACCCTCGAGGAAGCGGCCACCCAGAATGCCCATACCAATACCTACGCCCAAGGCGCCAAGGCCAATCAAAAGTGCAACAGCAATAGCCGTAAAGCCAATAACAGTTTCCATCATTTTCTCCTGCGTAGGACTAAGTCCAACTTATTGAATTTAAAAGTAATTCGGTTTAATGCGATTCCGATGCCAAGCTTAAATACACTATGGTCAGCATCATGAAAATAAAGGCCTGCAACGTGATTATCAGGACGTGAAAAATGGCCCAGCCGACATGCAGCAAGCCGCCGCCAGCGCCCAACAACAACCCGCCGCTGAACATTGTTGCTATCAATATGAAAATCAATTCGCCGGCAAACATATTGCCGAAAAGTCGCAACGACAATGACACCGGTTTAGCGATCAAAGCGACGCTTTCAAGGATGAAGTTGAAGGCGATCATGAATGGCGCGGCGATCAAGCCAATGCCCTTCGTCGGCGGCGCGATCGGGTGCAGCGTCAACTCGCCAATAAAGCCTGTGATGCCCTTGTTCTTGATTGTGTAGAAGATAATCAGGAAGAAGACGGCAATTGACATACCAAACGTTACATTGACGTCGGTCGACGGCACCATCTTCATGTACGGAATACCCAAAACTTCCGAACTGAAGAACGGGATCCAGTCAACTGGGACCAGATCCATGAGGTTCATTAGAAACACCCAAACGAAAATCGTAAGGCCAAGCGGCGCGATCAATCGACTCTTGCCGTGGAAGGTGTCTTTGACACTGCTGTCGACAAACTCGACCACGATCTCAACCAGGGCCTGAAACTTCGTCGGCTTCGCAGAAGAAGAGTTCTTCGCTGCGCGCCTGAATAGAACGATAAACACGACACCAAGTAGCACCGACCAAAACATTGAATCAACGTTGATCGCCATAGGATTGCCGGCGCACTCATTCCACACCCACTCACCAGACTCAGCCTTACAGACCTGGAGATTCTGCAGGTGATGTTGAATGTAGTCGCCCGTGGTTTGGGGGCCGTGTCCGCCTTCAGCTGCCATTGCCGTTTTCCGTATCCTGTTCGCTGCGCATCAGAAACCCGGAAAAGGTCGCCAACTGCGTCGCAATAAATCCTGCAAAAAGTGCCGCTGCTGAAAGCGGCCTAACCAACGTAAACACGAGCGTAAAGCACAACACTGTTAACGCAAGTTTCCCAATCTCACCAATCCAGGCCGCATTGACCAGAGCCTGAGCTCCTTTGTCTTTACGCACCACCGCCAGCCGCAATGCCAGAAACCCGTTGGGGAGTAGACAAGTAAGGCTTCCTAAGAAACCAGAGTAGCCTGCCACTCTGCCAAAAACGCCCCAAAGAACTACCGCTAAAACCAACCCGGTCACCAGCTGCCACAAAAGTACCCGGAAAATCGTGACATCCATCTGTCGAAAATCTCCGGCACTAAAAACGCCACTTCCAACGGTTTAGCCGGTGGCAGGTGGCGCTTGTGGATTCTTGATACCAAGGCGGGCCTTGCTGAGCGTGCGCATTATAGTCACAGGCCCATTTGTTCGCAACACGCCAGCGCCTATATTTCCTAGGATATTAAGGGTTTTCGACTAATTCCTCTCATTGCGACGCGGCGCACATTTGAACGGCGCCGCAAGGCGTATAAAAGAAGCTGAGTTATGCAATATCGATTGAGAACATGCTCCTAATTGCAAGTGAAACTATTCGCACGAATCAGGCCCTGCACGACGTTGTTCGCGAAATGAGCTTTACGCTCAGTATTTTCGCCTCCACAGCGACATTCGGTGAGCTAATGACCGGTCACTCGCGGCGTCTTATCGTTATGACCGAATCCGATGTCAGTAAGGAAAATCTGCGATCTCTAAAGGCCGTCAAGGGCCGCATACCATTCGCCGTCATTGTCGCTGCTGACCGCGCTTCGTTGCGCAGTAGTCAAAAGGCCGAGCTAGTCGATAAGCTGGCAAGCTTGGACAATGTGGAATGGGTTGGAGAAAATTTTGATTTTGATCGACTCTCAAGTTCGGCGCGAAGATGCCGCCGCCGTATGCTTAAAGTGTCTCGCCAGGAAGTTGAGGATGCTCTGGACGAAGGGCAGTTCGTATTGCGCTATCAACCCAAGGTGGAGCGAAACTCAGGTACAGAATGGCTAACACGTGAAGCCGAAGCCCTGGTGCGCTGGCACCACCCTGAACACGGACTGATGGGGCCGCTGGAGTTTCTTCCGGAAACCGAGGCATTTGGGCTCATCGGTCGATTGAGTGAATACGTGCTGCGCGAGGCGGCTGCGCAGTTGGTTGCCTGGCGTGATGACGGTATACATCTGAATTCCTGCATAAATCTCGCTTCCAGTCAGCTCGGTGATCCGATGTTGGCCGAGAGATACGCAAACATAGTGCGCGAAGCAGGGCTCGAATGTGGAAGTTTCACTTTCGAAGTTATCGAACAGGATTTGGCTAATCCGGATGCTCCGCATGTGCAAATGCTAACGGCGTTGCGCAAACAAGGTTTTCGAATCTGCCTGGATGACTTTCGTGTTGCTGCATCATCGTTGGGAGCCTTCGATCAATTGCCGTTCGATGAAATTAAGATTCACGCTTCGGCATTGCGCCGCGCGCAGAATGATCGTGTCTCTTTGACCGTATTGGCTGCCGTTACCGGTCTGGCACACAGCCTTGGCATGTCGGTTTGTGCGGAAGGCGTCGAAGATCAGAAAACTTTCGAATTTCTGAAAACTATTGAGTGCGACAAGATGCAGGGCTTCCTGATTTCGGAAGCCGTTATTCCAAGTATTATTCGTCGTGTCTACTCAGCCAAAAATCATGCTAGCGACGAAGCGGTCGCCTAGGAAGAGTGCACCGGGTCACGTTGCTGTTACTACTTGATGTGCTTCAGGATGCCGTCCAGCTCGTCGAGACTGTTGTAGTCGATAATTAGTTTGCCGGCGCCTTTCGCGCTGTGTTCTACACGAACCTTTGCACCCAACTTCTCTGAAACCTCGATCTCGAGCCGCCGAATATCGGCATTCTGTGCCGGCGTCTTTTTCTGCGAATTGCCACCGCCGTTCAATAAGTTCCTGACGAGTTTTTCCGTTTCGCGAACTGACAGGCCTTTCTTAATAACCTTAAGCGCGGCTTCAAGCTGCTGCGATGCGCTGGAGATAGCCAACAAGGCACGTGCATGCCCCATTTCCATTTGTCGATCTTCAAGCAAGGGCTTAACTTTCTCCGCAAGGTCCTGCAGTCGCAATAAGTTGCTGACTGCTGCGCGCGAACGGCCAACTGCTTTAGCCGCTTCTGCATGTGTCAGGTCGAACTCTCGAATCAGTCGATCCAGAGCGCGGGATTCTTCCAGTGGATTGAGGTCTTCACGTTGAATGTTCTCAATCAGCGCCATGGCAATAGCGTCATCATCAGCCACATCGCGCACTACCGCTGGTATCTCAGCAAGGCCGGCCATTTGCGCAGCACGCCAGCGGCGTTCGCCTGCGATGATTTCATAGCGCAGCGAATCGCCTTTCTTACCTATTGGTCTTGCGACGATGGGTTGCACGACGCCTTGCGATTGAATTGAATCAGCGAGTTCTTGCAGCGAATCCTGGCGCATATCAACTCGTGGCTGATACTGGCCGCGCTGCAGTAGTTCGATCGGGATATTCATCATACCCTCGACGCGGCTTCCGAGCGGCTCTGAATCAGGGCGAGACACCGCCACCTTGGGTTTGCTGAGTAATGCGTCGAGGCCGCGGCCTAATCGTCTCTTTGCCATTCGATTTTCCTAAACGGCCTCTGCCATGCGCGCGTCTTCACGACGCAAAATTTCTCCGGCTAAGGCCAGATACGCAATGGCACCACGTGAAGAGCGGTCATGTAACAACACCGGCAAGCCAAAGCTTGGCGCCTCTGCGAGACGGATATTGCGCGGCACAACGGTACGAAATACCTTGCGATCAAAGTGTTTGATTAGCTGCATCGAAACTTCATTGGAGAGATTCACTCTTGGATCAAACATGGTGCGCAGGATGCCGTATATTTCGAGTTTCGGGTTGACGGAATCGCGAATTTGGTCAATCGTGCGGATCAATGCGCTAAGCCCTTCAAGCGCGTAATACTCACACTGCATTGGGATCAACACACCATCCGCAGCCGTTAAGGCATTCACCGTCAGCATGTTTATGGACGGCGGGCAGTCAATCAGAATGAAGTCGTAAAGGCCGGCAACGGGTGCCAGCGCTTTCTTGAGTTTCATTTCCCGGCCGATTTCCTGCAGCAGTCTGACTTCGGCCAGCGTCAGGTCCTCGTTGCCAGGTAACACCGCAAAGCCGGAGTCAGGCGCCGATACAATAGTGTCCGCAGCGGTCGCATCGCCGAGCAACACGTCACAGGCTGAATTCTCGACTTCCATCTTGTTCACGCCGCAGCCCATGGTCGCATTGCCTTGTGGGTCCATGTCGACTAACAGGACACGCCGCTGCGTAGCCGCAAGCGATGCGGCCAGGTTGACGCAGGTAGTCGTTTTGCCCACCCCGCCTTTTTGATTAGCTACAGCAATTATGCGCGTCATCGCGACTGTCCCATTTCGTTTCGACGTATTATCGTCTTTTCAACAGCACGGCATGCCGCGAACCCTTATCGAGGCCCGGCACCACCAATTCACTAGCTGCATGACTCCACGGCGATCTTAAAGTATCTAATTGTTCTAGTTCTGCCGCCGGGTAGCGCCCTTTAAGCGCTACAAACACCCCGTCCTCTCCTACGTGATGACCAGCTATCTCCACAAGCCGCGGCAATGCCGCCAACGCCCGGGCAATCACGGTATCAAAGCCATGGCCGGGTGCATAGTCCTCGCCTCGGGCCTTCACGGCCGAAACATTGCCCAGACCCAGTAACCCGGCGGCGTGCTGCACGAACATTATTTTCTTGTTGTTGCTGTCGAGCAACGTAAATTGCCGCTGCGGCTCAACAATCGCGAGTGGCAGACCGGGGAATCCAGGCCCGGTCCCAACATCAAGAACAGTCTTTCCCTCTAACAAGGGGGCAGCAACCAGGCTGTCGAGGAGGTGAGTGGTGATCATTTCCTCGCGATCACGAACCGCGGTCAGATTAAACTTGCGATTCCATTTTTCGAGCTCGCTTATCAGCGTGCTGAGCTTGTCAGCCGTGTCGCCTGGAAAAGAAAGCCCAAGCGTATCGATCGCTGCTTTTATTTTCTTCGTCACTCGCTGACCAGGGATCAGTAGTTGCTATTGATTGCGCGATCGCTCCTAAGATGCAATTTGCACCACGACCCGACCCGTTACCGTGCCATCAATATACGCTTGAAAGGCGTCCGGTAGCTCATCAAAGGAAATTGTCTTGCTACCGATCGTATTGAGATGCTGCGGCTTGAGGTCACTGCCAATCCGCTCCCAAACGGCGCGCCGCAAATCAGGCGGTGTGTCGACGGAATTGATACCAAGCAAGCAAACCGCTCGCAGAATGAATGGCAATACGGTGGTGTTCAGTGCTGCGCTGGAGGCCAGCCCAATGCTGGCGATATTGCCGCCATAGTTAACCGTTCGCGTAAGCCAGGTCAGATAATCGCCGCCCAGGTTATCTATCGCACCGCCCCACTGTGCTTTCTCCATCGGCCGCTTGCCGAGATCCGTTTCCTCGCGCAGCAAAATTCGGCTCGCTCCGATCTTGCGGAGATAGGCTTCTTCACTTGCTTTGCCGGTCAGCGCAACCACTTCGTAGCCGCGGCTCGCCAGCATGTCTATGGCGACGCTGCCTACGCCGCCGGTGGCGCCTGTTACAACGATCGGTCCAGAATCGGGCGTTTGGTCGTTTTGCTCCATGCGATGAATTGCCAGCGCCGCGGTATAACCGGCGGTGCCAATCTGCATCGCCTCGATGGCGCTCATTCCATCCGGGATGGCAACCAGGCTATTGCTGTCAACTCGCGCGTATTCAGAATAACCGCCGTCAAACGTCTCGCTTAGCCCGCAGCCGTTAACCAAAACAGCTGCGCCGGGTTGGAAAGCGTCATCTTCTGAGCTAAGCACTTCGCCCGCCAGGTCAATGCCGCCATTTAGTGGATACTTTCTTAAGATTCTTCCAGCGCCGGTAGCCGCCAACGCATCTTTGTAGTTAATCGTCGAATGCGTAACGCGGACGACAACATTGCCCGCGGTGAGGTCAGCAACGTTTAAAGTTTTGAAGCCAGCCACGATGGCGCCGTCTACGCTATCTATTCTGTACGCACGAAATGAATCCATTATTGCCTCTGTTTTTTTAGTCTTAGTAACCAAGACACCAGGCCCTGCGCATTGAGACAAATATCGTCATCAAGTACTGCGCCAATCCTAGCATCGTTACCTTGAAATCCGTGTGCCCGAAGTCGGCCTGTCAAATGCTCTCGCATAGCTGCCTCCACTCGCGGGTATGGATCATCGTCTTCGATACATGCCATGGCCAAATCGACGTAGGCATCGATGCCCGCATGCATGTCGGCTGTTAGCCGCGACAAATCTGTTACGCGACTATAATGTGTCAAATAAAGGTTCGCAGGTTCGTAGCTCATAATGCGGTCCACCGAAACATGCGCAGCAACCGGGTCGAAGTGAGTAGGTGTCGCGGCTGGAAATATGAACTCGCCAGCGGCGGTATCCAGCTCACGATACGACACGCCAAAACTGTCGCCCGTGAACACTCCGCTAGACGCCGGGTCGTGTAAACAATAATGATGCAGCGCGTGACCTTCGGTGAAGAACGCCTGCATGCGGCGCGCACCGAAATCAAACCATTGTTCATCGGTGGCAACGATAACTCGCGATTCTTCAATGGGCTGAATATCACCGTACATTTTTCGCGTCATTTCGACGCCGTATACTCGCTCCGTAGCGGCGATAAGTTTTGCAGGACGGATCATGTGCGGTGCGCCGCGTGGATGGATAACGCATTGAGCATTCGGCAGCCGCTGCATCAGCAGCCCTGCGCCGCCTGCATGATCCAGATGTATGTGTGTCAGAAATACGAAGTCAACATCACCGACATCAAGGTTTTGTTGGTGCAGGGCATCGATAAGCAGCGGTACGCTATCGTTAGTGCCGGTATCAACGAAAGCCGCGCGGGCATCGTCAACAATCAGGTGGCTCGCGTCCAGCATTGGGCGCACATACTCGGTATCAACAGCAACAACACCACTGTCCAACTGTATGGTGTGTGCACGCTGTTCGGCAAGCGTATCGATTAGTCGACCTCGGTCGTTTCGAGTCCATCAAGACCGGAAAAGTAACGCGCCAGGAGTTCGAGGTCTGCTTCTGCAATAAGCGCCGCCTGCGCAGCCATCACCACATCCTTGCGCGAGCCATCAATATAGCTCTGCAAGCTTCGCAGCAGATAATCCTGATGCTGACCGGCAAGCGTAGGCCACACAGCGCTCATGCTAATACCGGTCGGTCCGTGGCACGCAGCGCAGGTCTCTGCCGCCTTGAGACCGATGCCGCCACTATCGCCACCGACAGCATCGACGGTATCGCTGCCTTTGCTGGCCAGGTAGGCCGCGACATCCTCTATTTCCTGGTCGCTCAGGCTGCTGGCCTGAGCCTGCATGGTTGGATGCTCGCGACTCCCGTCGCGATAGCCTTTTAGCGCAATCTCAAGGTAGGCCGCCTTCTGGCCGCCCAGTTTGGGCACTCGATACGACGGATACGCATTTCGATACCCCTCGATCCCATGGCAGCCCAAACAGCTATATGCAATATCTTCTCCGGCATCGATATCGCCTTCTGCTACAGCAATATCCGCAAACAGCAGCGCGGCGGCAAACAGGGCGGCGTGGAAAACCTTGGTTCTATTCTTCGTAATCATTTGATTTTTTAACTTTTTTTGCCCGATACAGGGCGACGGGTATCGATAGAGGCCGCTATGTTAGTGACACTCGGCCACGATTTCTAGCGCCAGCGCACAGTATAAGCGAGAGGCCGTGCTAGCATCATCGCGATATTCGAATCGATGTGGGGAATACCAGTGAAAAAGGGCGTCATTGCGCTAATTTTGTTTCTTGTTTTGGTCATCATTGTTTCGCCCGGCATAGTGGGCAAGTTCGCCGAGAAAAGTGTTGGTGACAGCCTCAACAGGGCCGCCGAGGAAAGTGGCGAGCTCATTGTCACATCGCAATCGTTTGATCGCGGCTGGTTTTCTTCTGAGGGCCAACACCGTATTGAGCTTGGTAATGGCCAGATTCGCAGTTCCATTGTTGCGACTGGAGGCGCTGACGCCGAGGATCAAATTCCGGTGCTGGTTATCAACACCCACATTGATCATGGCCTGATTCCTTTGTCATCCTTGAGTCGTGAAGAGGGCTCATTGGCGCCCGGTCTCGGCAGCGCTGTATCGACGATGGTAGTCGAGTTCGGAGATGGCGAAACAATTGAGGTGCCGGGCATTATTTATAGCGCTCTGGGGCTTGGTGGCGATCTTGATTCTCGCTACGAATTGCAGGCTGGCTCGAAACAGGTCGATGACGGCGAAGTCACCTGGGACGCGACAACTATCCATTTAATAGCGAACGCCAGCAGCAGTAAAATCGTTTTCGACGGCAAAGTCGGCGCGATGAGTTTTGGCGATCAACAACAACGGGTATCCATTGACGGTATTAACTTCGTGGGTAAGCAAACAGGTACTGAGTACGGCTTTAGTGTCGGTGATATTGAGATTAATTTCGGACCGATGAGTATCAATTCCGGCGATCTGGAGATCGGTGGTAATAAGGGCGTGAGCATTACAGCTTCGTCTTCTCTCGACGAAGCTGCTGTCGCTGGAGATATGCGCATGGAGTTGAGCGGCCAGACGATTCCGGGCTTCGGCGATATATCCGTAATTACAGACCTGAACTTTGACGGTTTTGATGCTGCCGCAGTAAAAGCGCTCAGCGCTCGCCTTGACCAGCTTGGCGACGGACAAGACCCCACCGTCGCGTTGATGTCCAGCGAGGAAGAACTGAAAGATCTCGTAGCAGCAGGGTTTGATTTTGCGATAGAACAGCTCGACGTCGCATTGCCATTAGGCACAGTCGAAACGAAAATGTCAGTCGCTGTGCCGGAGTCCGATCGCGATGATTTTCAATGGACCTCGCTACTGCTCGGAGCAGAAGCAACGCTGGATCTGAAAATTCCCGAAGTGCTTATTCAAATGGCGTCGTCGCTAGACCCGCAGGTCGGGGCTTTTATTGCTCTGGGCTACCTGAAGAAAAACGGCGACAACTACGAGATGGATGCCGAGTACAAGAAAGGGCTTCTAAACGTTAACGGTGCGCCCATTCCGATGCCGCTCGGGGCGTTTCAGTAGCACAAGCCCAGGTCAATGCCCTCGGCACGGTGACAGGCAACTCGCGCGCCCTCCAGGTTCCGAAGCTGCGGTCGCGTTTCGCGACACTGCTCCTCGGCGAAGGCACAGCGCGGGTGAAATACGCAGCCGGACGGCGGTGACCTGAGCGATGGCACCTCGCCTTTTAGAGGCGCCGTCGCACGTGCGGCCAGTGGATCCGGAATAGGCGAGGCGTCTATCAACGCGCGACTATACGGGTGCCGCGGCGCCGAAAACAGCGCCTCAGTGTTTGCGACCTCGATTAGCAAACCAAGATACATCACCGCAACACGATGGCAGCTTGAGCGCACCACAGACAAGTCGTGCGATATGAAAATTATCGACAAGCCTGACTCATCCTGCACCGCCTTTAAGAGCTCAAGTATTTTTCTTCGCGCTGCACCATCAAGCGCTGCAACCGCCTCGTCGCAAATCAGAATTTTTGGTTCGAGAATCAACGCCCGAGCAATCGCTACCCTTTGCGCCTGTCCGCCCGACAGCTGATGTGGATAACGTCGCAGGTAGTCTTTGTTGAGGCCTACTTTTTCCAGGATTGCGAGCACCGCCTGGCGGCGCGAATCGCTCGAACTCCCGGGGGCGTGTACCGACAAGGGTTCGCCGACGACATCCTCAATTCGCATCTGCGGATTGAGGGCGCTGGCCGGATCCTGAAAGACCAGCTGCAAATCGCGCCGCTGCGCCGCGGCGCGTTTCTGTACCGGACCCTCAAGCGGCGCGCCTGCGTACACCACGCGCCCCGACCGCATCGGAATCAAACCGAGGATCGAGCGCACCAGGCTTGATTTACCGGAACCCGACTCACCTACGATCGCTAACGTTTCTGCTTCGCGCAATGACAAGCTTACGTCACGCACAGCCTGCAGTTCGTCGCCACCATTATCGCTATAAGAAACACTTGCAGACTCAATGCCGAGCACTGTCTTACCGCAACCCGCTGGCGGAATATCGCCACGATCAATTCTGGGTGCATCAGCTAGCAGCCGCTTCGTATGCTCGTTTCGCGGCGCTGTAAACAACGACGCAGTCGCGCCGGACTCTACTATTTTACCTTTCTCGAAAACCAGCAGGCGTTCGCAACGGCCCGCTACAATTCCCAGGTCGTGTGTAATCAGCAACAGCGCCGTGTCGTCTCTGAGCTCTTCGAGAAGATCAAGAATTTGTGCCTGTACCGTGACATCGAGCGCAGTCGTTGGCTCGTCGGCGATAAGCAAATCAGGCTCGGCTATTAACGCAGCCGCGATCATCACACGTTGTCGCATGCCGCCCGACAACTGATGTGGAAACACATCAAATTGCCGCTCCGGGTCTGGCAATCCGACGCGACCAAGCATCGCGACAACCTGTGCATCTGCTGCAGCGCCGTCAGCAATGCGATGTTGCAACAGGATTTCCCGGAGCTGCTTGCCGATCCTGAGATAGGGATTCAGAGCCTGCATCGGGTCCTGAAACACCATGCCAATTCGCCGCCCGCGAATTCGATCCAGAGCTCGTTCGTCGTTCGCGATAATTTCAGTGCCGTCGAAGCGAATGCCGCCGGTGCGTCTGGCGCTTCGCGGTAGCAAGCCCAACAACGCCATAGCGGTTTGCGACTTACCGGAGCCCGATTCTCCGACCAGACCAACGGACTCTCCACGATTGACTTCAAAGCTCACTGCATCAACAACGGCATTGTCGCCGTAGCGAATCCTTAGATCGTTGACTTCAAGCAGGCTCAACGCACATGCCTCGCGTCAAAAAAGTCGCGCAGCGCGTCGCCAAGAAAGTTGAAGCACATCAGGATTAGCGCCAGTAATGCCGCTGGTATCAATAGCATCCAGGACGCGCCCTCCATCTGCTTGACGCCCGCATTAACGAGCGCGCCGAGAGAGGTTTGTGGCTCCTGAACGCCGAGGCCGAGAAAGCTCAGGAATGACTCGACCAGTATCGCCTGCGGGACGGACAGGGTTACGTAAACGACCACGATGCCGAGCAGGTTGGGGGCTATGTGTCGAAAAATTATTCGTACCGTACTCACGCCTGTCAGGCGCGCCGCTTCGACGAACTCGCGCTCTCGCAAACTCAAGGTTTGTCCGCGAACAATGCGCGCCATGTCGAGCCAGTTGATCGCACCGATCGCTACGAAGATAAGAAAGAAGTTTCGCTCGAAGGCGACCATCAAAAGAATGACGAAGAAGATAAACGGCAGCGCATACAGTGTATCGACGAGTCGCATCATGACAGCGTCAACGCGACCGCCAATGTATCCGGCAACAGCACCATAAGTAACACCGATAACAAGGCTCACCAAGCTGGCGACAACGGCAACCAGCAATGTAATACGAATGCCTAGCATCGTGCGTACAAAAAGATCACGGCCGAACTCATCGGTGCCGAAAAACCGCCCATCGCTCAGGCCCGGTGACTGCAGTATCGCGTTAAAATTAGTGTTCTGAAAATCATGCGGACTCAACCATGGCGCGACAATGGCAAGCAACAGAACAAACAGCAGAATGGCAGCGCTCCATCTCATCGCTGTCGCACTCGCGGGTCAATGACGCCGTAGAGAATGTCGACGATAAGATTCAGAAGAATAATGAGTGCCGCATATAAAATAACGATACCAAGCACGAGCGTGTAATCACGGTTTAGTGCGCCACGAACAAACGCTGCGCCGAGACCGGGAATGCCGAATACCTGCTCGACCACAACCGAACCGGTCAGAATCGCCGCAATCGCCGGTCCCATATAAGACAGCACCGGCAGCATCGCTGGCTTCAACGCGTGCACACGAATAATTGCTTTTGTTCCCAGACCCTGGGCGCGCGCAGTGCGAATAAAATCGCGCCCAAGAATATCGATCATGCTGGCGCGCGTTAGCCGCGCGATATAGGCGATCTGAGGCAGCGCCAACGTGATCACCGGTAATACATACTTAGCCGCGCCTGCTGCACCGCTCCAACCCGCCGGCAACCAATGTAATTTGACGGCCAGTAACAAGATCAGAACAGGTGCGATAACAAATACCGGGATCGAGATGCCAGTCATGGCAAAGGACATCACGACCCGGTCGAGCATGGAGTCCTGGCGCAGTGCAGCAAGGGTGCCGCTACTTACGCCGACAATGAGTGCCAACAACATTGCCAGCGCCCCCAGTTGCAGGGACACCGGTAAGCCGACGGCGATGAGTTCGCTCACCGTGTAATCGCGATAGCGATACGAGGGGCCAAAATCACCTTGAAGTAATCCTGAAAAATAGCGCAGAAACTGTTGTGGCAGAGGCTCGTCGAGGTGATAAACCGCCTCAATATTGGCTGCAACGCCAGCGGGTAGCGCGCGCTCATCGTCAAACGGGCCGCCAGGTGCAGCGTGCACCATCAAAAAGGCCAGGATGATAACCAACAAGAGTGTTGGTATTGCCCCCAGCAACCGGAGCAACGCATAACGCAGCAAGCGTGTAACCCTATGCGGCTATTTGGCCGCTTTAAGACTCAGGTGCTGAGAGTAATGATAATCGAGAACATTGTCGCCCCAGCCAGCAACGCGCGGGGCGACCAGGTGCTTGCTAACGTAGAAATAGATGGGTATTGCCGGATGTTCGGCCAGCATTACACGCTCGGCCTCTTCGAGGTACAGCCGCCGCGCCTCGAGATCGACCTGCCTGGCCGCACGCTGCATCAAATCATCGTATTCGGCGTTCGAATAACCCGGAACGTTCGCGGCGTTGTCTGTTTGCATGATGCTTAGAAAAGTATGCGCATCGTTGTAGTCGCCTACCCAACTGCCGCGGAAGACCTGTGTAATTTCCCGAGCCTGGACATTCGCCAACAGCACCTGAAACTCCTCATTAACCAGCGTTGCCTCCACGCCCAGCGCTTCGCGCCACATGGCCTGCACCGCAATTGCTATCGCGCGATGCGTGTCATTGGTGTTGTAACGAATTTCAATACGCAAAGGGTTTTCGCTGCCATACCCGGCCGCAGCATAGAGACCACGCGCGACCTTGTTGCGCTCAGCCTGTGTTAACGGCGCGTAACTGAGCAACGTTGGCTGGTAGTTGTTGACGCCTGGCGGTACCCAGCTATAAGCCGCTGTTTCGCCGCGACCAATTACTTTCTCCACCAACAGCTCACGATCGATTGTCATCGACAGCGCCTGTCGCAAATCCGGGCTGTCTTTAAACGGCGCCTTGGTGAGATTAAAGCCGTAGTAGTAGATGTTCTGATAGGGCGCAATGCGCAGATTATCACCGTGCTCCTGCCGAAGCTCAGCAAAGTTTTCTGTTGGCACCGAACTCGTAATATCAATCTCGCCTGCTCGATAACGCGCCAATTGGGTACTGTCATCAATCAACACGTGATGCCGTACCTCGTCTATCGCTGTGTTCGCGTTATCCCAGTAATGCACATTGCGCTGCAGGGTAACGACAGAGCCTGGCACCCAGTCGGTAAGCACATACGCACCGTTGCTAAGCAGATTGCCTGGCCGTGCAAAGCGCTCGCCGTGTTCTTCTAATGAACCCGGGTGCATCGGAAAAGTTGCCGGGTGTGTCAGCAAACTTAATAGGTAAGGCGTCGGTTGCGCCAAGGTGATGACCAGCGTTTGCTCGCCGTCGGCTTCGATGCTCGTTACATCACTGAGAAACGCGGCGTAGAACGCGGCGGTCCTGGGGTCTCGCGATCGCTCTACCGAGAACACAAAGTGTTGCGCAGTAACGCGATCGCCGTTCGACCATTTCGCGTTATCTCGCAGCTTGAACGTATACGTCAGCCCATCGTCGGAAACGGCCCAGCTTTCGGCAACGCCCGGTGTCAATTCAGCGCTCGCTGTATACGTTACCAGGCCTTCGCC
>CAJQPL010000049.1 GCA_905480215.1 uncultured Woeseiaceae bacterium
AATAATCGCATAATTGTAGAGCGGTCGCTAATTTTTTTAATGGTGATCAAGCCCGATAAAATTTCGGACTTTTTCCACTAATTCTCGTACGTTGTGAGCCTTCTCCGGACCTCCGTCCTGCCCCGATGCTTTGGCACGCGCGTTCTGCAATGCCGTATTCCGACGTGCCAGAGTTTCTGTTATTTCTTCAACAATTTCGGCCCGCTGTAAAAGAACCTCTGCGAGCGCCGTTTTCCCCAACACGTAACACTCAATAGCGGTCTCGGCCTTCGCCGTCGCCAACCTCGCTTCCCCGGTCATCAGCCCGCTCTCGCCGAGCACTTCGCCGGCCCCCAGCGAAAACGCGAAGAAATCCTCTTCGCCATCACGTTCGACGTAAATACCGGCCTTGCCAGACGCGATGACGTACATTCGATGGTCTGAGTCACCTTGCTTGAATATCATGTCGCCTTGCGCGTACGGTCGATAGTCCATTTTGTGCGCCAGCATATTCAACTCGTCAGGCGCAAGCGATCGGAACAAATCGACAGTCGAGATTGCAGCCAGGCGATGCTCTAACTTTTCACCGCGCTTTTGCTCGACATACGTTTCGTCTCTATTTGTGAGGTACAGATGCTGTTTGGGCATTGCCAGGCGAACTGACTCGCGATTCAATGCCGCGTAGACGTGCTGGCGCACCTTGGAATCGGTTGGATCGTCGTTGGCCAGGTTGGAGAGCCAATAACGCAGCGCATATCGTGCAACGCAACCGTCAATTTCCATCAGCACACAGCTTGGTGCCGGCTCCCTTTCGACAGCTTCTATATCAGCCTGACGCACAGCGCCTTCGGCAAGGTCAATGACACGGTCGGGAGTCGCACTGTAGTCGACACTGAACCATACCCAGCGACGCCATTTTCTTGGCTCGCCTGTGCGTTCGCCCAGGACCATGAACTGGTTCTGCATCATCATGCCATTTGGCACGATGACCGTTTCCCAGTTTCGGGTTTCTATGCTTATTGCGCGCCACTTGATGTCGACGATCTTGCCTTCGACATCCCCAATACGGACCCAATCGCCGACCTTGAGTGAGTGATCCCATTGCAATGCGAGCCCACCCAGGATATTGCCAAGGGTGTCCTGCATCGCAAAAGCAAGAACTGCGGTCGCGATCGCCGACGTTGTAAGTATCTCTCCCAACGACACGCCCGCCGAGCCAACTTGAAGCATGGCCCATGCGAAGTACGCAATGACAACGACGATCTCTTCAAGAATGCTGGGCGGATGAACTCGGAATACGGCCAAAATCACACGAAAGAAAAATAGGCCAATTAGTCTGATCACCGTCGCGCCAAGAACGAGTACGAGAAAGCCGTGAATTAATCCGGCATTGGCAAGATGGCCCTCGGATTCGCTCCCGCGAGTAATCGTGGCAGCGACAAGAGTGATGACGAGGAGAGCCAGTGTATTGCGCAGCGTTTTGCGTGCGTCAGGGCATCGCCACCAGATAATAATCGACCCCACCAACCCCGAACTCAGAGCGATAGCGGTTGTAGCATTCCAAAGTGGGCCGATACTTGCGCCCAAGGCACTCATATCCATTCGCTGGTCAATCTCCCTGTCAACAGAACCGCATCGTAGTATGCGACCGTTATAATTACCAAGCCATGCGTTCATTCGTGGGTATTGCTCGGCCGTGCAAATATACTCTAGAAATCATAGCCTTTCCGGACGTTTATCAATGCGTTACTCCACCTGATGCAAAGCCACAGCAAGAACAGGGCGCTGCTGGCCGTGCTCTTCGTGATGTTGCTGACGAGCATCGGCAGCGAGTTGTTCGTACTCAAACTCTATTTCAACCGGATTCTCGACATTCGCTCGGGCGATGCGCCACGTCCGCTGCAGTATGATCGCGTCTACTGGGATCTCGTGATCGCGAACGGGAGTCCGCCGAGAGCAGCGGGCGAACCCGTTGCGCTGAAGAACTTACTGTCGCAACTGCGGCTTCCAATGAATAATTCGAACGGCTTGGAATTTTCTATCTTAAAAGTTGGACGAATATTGGAGATCGACTTTTGGCGCAGTGCAAACGTCAGCGTTGCGATCGCGTCAAAAAGGAGATCCGCTTTATGGGTAACGACGGCGTTTATCGCGTCATCCATTGAGTCAAATTCAATGATCGTCAGTTCCGGGTATGCTTTTCGGAGAGTTTCGATCGATGCAAAACCGCCCAGCATCGCGACCGTTTTGCCCGGGAGATCGTCGGCGGTCGAAACGCCAGCGTCGTCGCGGGCAAAGAAATACTCAGTGACCTGATGATATTTCAATGAAAAATTATAGGTATTGTCCCGTTCTTCGGTGTAATACAAGGCAGGAAGCAGATCGATCTCTCCGCCCACTTTGATTAGCGGATGGTCTGCGATAAGGGTCCGCATTTGATGCGGGCCGTCGGTCCTCGAGGTATCTCTTAAGATCGTCACACGCGCGTTTCGTTCCCTCGCGACTCATAAGTGGTCACCCATACTTTTTGAAAAAGTTATCCATTTCCTGCTTAAGTCCATGCCAAGCTGTCATCATCGGATGATGTCGTTCATATTCCTCGATTTCAGATTGCTCTTCTTTTTCGTACTCCAGCTGCAACCTGTCCTTCGCTCTTATAAGAGTCATTCGATCAGCTCTAAAATGCTCAATCTTAGCGGGATCATGCTCATTCATTGCTTTCTTAAAGAGCCCATCAACCTGATGAAGGGTTGATTCGACGCCCTCCAATTCCTGCTTGATCATGATTAAAAGGCCACTTTCCATACGATTCATAATTCAACCCTCCTATCTCGAACTCTACCATCGTTGAATATTCTGACGGGATAGATATTCTAGCTCCATCTACCCAGATTCAACTCGTGAAGCACTCATCTACCGTTGCCGATTTACAGTCGCTTCAGGCAAGGGCTTCCAAGCCTTTGTTCTGAACGAGGTTCAACAGCTTCAATGACGGGCCATTAGGCTTTTTCTGGCCTTGTTCCCATTTCTGCACTGTCGACGGGCTGGTGTTCAGGTACGCG
>CAJQPL010000050.1 GCA_905480215.1 uncultured Woeseiaceae bacterium
TCACCATGACCCTGCAGGGCATTCGCATCGTCTGCTACGCCTTCATTATCTACGCCCTCTACGGCTATATAGTAAAACTGGCATTCGTTCATCAGACGACGCAGTTTCTCGGTCTCTCTGATCTTTGTACGCTGGTTTCGAATGGCTGGTCCTACGCGACTGGCCTGGACGAATACTCCCAATTGACCGCTGCAAATTGCGCGACAATTTCCGACGCTGGGAGCTTTGTTCAATTTGAAAGTACTCTTGCTGTTGTCGATCACTCTGGTTTGATCGACATCCGTCATCTCGCCTGGGTCGACGTCATTAATGCAGCGGTCTGGCTATTGATTGTTTTTGTGCTAGAAGCAGACGTCTGGTTGCAAGAGCGCAAGCGCTACGTGGGAGCGGCGCTTCGTACCAGTAATATGCTCAAGGTCGTGCTCTATTCAGCGCTGCTACTTGCAGCAATTTTTTGGGGCTTTAAGGGCGATTTCGTGGACTTCTGGGATGCGTTACTGTGGTTGGTGGCATTTGTTTTCATCGAACTCAACGTCTTCGAATGGCGCCAGGAAGGCGCTGCAAGCGAGGCACAGGGCTCAAACAACACCTGATCAGCACTTGATCAGCAAACGCTCACCAAAGAATCAGGTCATCCTCATGTCTTGGGCCGTGCAATCCTCGAAGATTCAGTCTCAGCAAACATTCAACAGGACTGAAGCAAATGCAACGCGAGCAACATACACTGGATCTGGACCCCTCGATAATCATCCTGGGCCTTAGCTATGCCACCTTATTTCTGGTCGCTATCGGCTGGGTAGCTACGCTCTAATCAACGACCTCGAGCAGCGGATTCGATTTGGCCCGCTCAAGAAACTCTTGATTCTTGTCTGCCGTTTTTAGATGCAGCAGGCGGTGCTCATTATCCAGAGACATCAAATACGGATGCCAACGGTCATCCTCGCCACGACGGTAGTATCCGGATACTACCCAAGCATTACCCTCGGGATAGACATAGGCTTTGCCTACTTTGCGATCGCTCGCCAACGGATCTACGATCTCCAGAGTCTCAATGCCGACAACAGATGTCAGATGCTGCCGAGAGGCCTGCACAACCTGCTCTTCAACTGCGCGCCCTTCGCGTCCGGCAGGGTCAGTAATCCAGCGATATGCAAATACGGCAACCAGCACGCCAATCAGCAGTGCGAACGCGAACTGTCCAATACGATGATTCATAAAATGCCCTGCTCGTTTACTCGTTGGTAGTGTCTACTAGCAGCCGCCCCCGATCAACGGCATCATCCATCGAACAGGTCATCAAGGGCATCTCTAGCGGCATCCGTCTCGGATTTCCTATCGGCATCAAATGCCTTGTCGCTGGGTATAAACCAGTCACAAAAATTTGGCCGTTGTTTGTCGCTTACGTCCTCTGCACCGTCTTCCCGGCACTGGCGGGGGACTCGCGCATCGAAATGGATACACATTTTGCAAACGTGGACATCCGCGCTGCAGTGCGGACACTGATCGCGACGCGACAGCGGCAATGACAATGTAACTAGCGACTCCCCGCAACGGTAGCAGGCAATTTTATCGGGCAACTAGCCACCCTCCCTCACAAATCGGAGACCGAAGTATAACGCTAAGTCATTGGCTTTGACTCGAGAAAAAGTCAGTAGCAATTTACCAAGCCGGCTCATCTTTAACAGAGTTCGCATGTAATATTCTTTCTCAGGGGTAGCGTAATATCACCTGCATGCTCCGCGGCCATAAAAGGATTCAAAATTGTCAGAGACCTTCCTCAAGGTATACCAAAACAGCCGACTGATACCGCTATTATTAGCAATCATTCTTGCTGCCTGCGGCAGCGAAACTGCCCTTTTAAATAGCGAGCGTATTGAGCAACAGTTTGGCAGCTATGGCATAGATATACTGCCTAGCGAAAGCGGATTGCGACGTTCCAATCTTTACAGTGTCTCCGGAGATGATCGAATTTGCCGCACCTACGCAGTGGTTCGATTTACAGATGATCCGGACGACGTCTATAGCCTCGAGCACGCCAAGGTGCTTGCAGGCAACTCGCTCGGTGCAGTTTTCAAAGCCAATGGCTGGGAAATTCGCAAGCAAACGCTGCACATTGGCTCATTCCCGGTTACTGCCGCTGATGGCCAAATTTATGACCTGATGCGACTATCGGAAAATCAGTCGCTCGCCCTGCACGTCTATGAATTCCTGATTGCCAAAGATGAGCAAATATTCGAATACGCCACTATTCTTGAAGCGCACCATCCAGGCTACCTGCTCGAATCAGAACTCCTGGAACTCTACTCCTATGACGCTGCCCATCGATTATCGAGCGACACTCTGGCGCAAATGGAAACGCTGATGCGGATACGAAACGTCCAACCATAATTGTTGTCTGCGTACAATACGACTAGACTTGAAGCACATTCTTCAACGCCCGAAAGGAGTACGAGCTATGAAAGCGAATCAAATGCTGCGGCTGGTTTTAACGAGCATGCTGCTGTGCGGATTTTCGACAGTGATGGCCGATGACACCACCGACGAATCTGCTAACGTCTGGGCGGTGGTCGAAGAAGAGTGGAATGCCAGTGCAAAAGGCGATCAGAAATCGATCGAACGGCTACTTAGCGATGATGTTGCTGTTTGGGACATTGAGTCTCCGGCTCCACGCAACAAAGCATCGATCAAGATGTGGAATCGATTCCAACAACGTCTGGGCAAAACCGTTGCTCACGAGCTGTATCCGTTATCCATTATCGTGCATGGCGACACGGCCGTTGCCCACTATCTGTACAGCAGCGCTTTCGAGAACAAAGATGGCGATATCAAGATGAGTAGCGGTCGCTATACCGACATCCTTGTACGCAGTGAAGATGGCTGGAAATTCCTCGCCTGGCATGGCGGCGACGACGACTAACAGAATAGAATATTTCAGCTGTTTCGCGCCTGCGGTTAAGGGTCCATTCAGCTAGCGCCAGCTATTATGGGTGCCAATGTAGACAGGTCCGTAGGAATTTGGACCCGGAGGCCTTATGAAAACCCAGTTAAAAATTGCGCTTTTTCTGTTGCTGCCAGCCATTTCAGTAGCCCAGGCTCCTGTTGACGAGGACGGCAATGTCATTGCTCAGTACGAAACCGGCGCTGATGCGGCGTTGCTATCGCAAGCTGAGTTGCAGGATCTGGTTGGCCCAATAGCTTTGTATCCCGACGACCTGCTGGCGATTGTCTTGGCGGCCGCGGCCTACCCATTGCAAGTAGTCGAAGCAGCGCGGTTTCTGGAAGCCTACGAAACCGATTCGAGTCTTGAACCGAGTCCGGACTGGGATGAGGCAATTGTCGCACTGACCAACTACCCGGAAATTGTTGCACTGCTAAACGAAGACCTGGATTGGACGCTGAGTCTTGGCGAAGCTGTGGTCGCTCAACAGACAGACGTTATTGCGGCTGTTGAGGCATTCCGCGATCTGGCCTACGCGGCCGGCAACCTCAAGAGTGATGAGTACCAGACGGTATCGCAGGATGACGGTGTCATTCATATTACTCCGCTCGAAGACGATGCTATTTACGTTCCATACTATGAGCCGGAACAAGTGGTCTATTACCAAGCTGAGCCGGTGTATAACTACTATCCGCGGGCACGACCGGTTTACTACTACCCGTATGCTGCCGGCTACAATTTCTACAACAACTATTTCTGGGGTGTATCGACCGCTTTTACGATTGGCTGGCTATCCAACAGCTTGCATACCCATCATTACAGCTACTACGGCCACCCCTACTACGGACACTCGTATTGGAATCATTGGTACCGCCGCCCGTCTATCAGCGTGTACAACTCGTATTACACCCATAATTCGGGCCGTCCGGCACACTACCGCTCGCATGGCGACAACTGGCGCCCACATGAGCAACGTCGAGAGTATGTGCGTCGAGAAGGATATAGTCGCTCAGACCGGCATTCCGGTGGAAACAATGGCTCGCGAAATAATCGCCAGAGCGACATTTCTTTTCGCGAAAGAGACTCTAACGTAACACCGCGAGGCGACCTTGCTCGAAACAACGCACAGCGTAACCGCAACAACTCGCGCAATAGCGACGGCAGCCGAAGTCGAAATAGCTCGCGCGACAACGCCGGCAATAGAAGTCGCAATGCTTCGAGCGATAACCTTAGCGCCCGCAATCGCAACCGTTCGAGTGATGGCGCCAGAACGCGCAGCGGTGTCGACTCACGCGGTTCTGCTACTACGCGCGGCCGCAGTGACGATCGTAATACTAATACCCGTAATACGCGCAATTCACGTGAAGATGTAAGTATTGCTCGAGACCAAGCGACTAACAGGCAGCAATCGGCCTCGCGATCGGCATCGCGATCGGCTGATAGCCGCCGTGGACAACAGTCCAGCCGCCAGGGCTCCGAACAACGCGTTGCGCGCAATCAACAACCTGCGACGCGATCGTCTAATAGACTTAGCCAGCGGACTGCGGCAACGGCCGGACCGAATACTCGCGCGCAAAACAGGCAACAGCCGCAAGCGTCTAGACGCCAGCAACAAATGCTCGCTCCGACAAGCAGTCCAAGCAGTCCGCGCCGCCAAGAGGCCCGGCAGCAGGCTCCGAGGAGCGCTTCGGTACCACAGCCAAGACGGCAAGCTAGCGCTGCGCCGCGGCAGGCGCCACAAAGGCAAAGTAACAATAAGGCATCTAGCCGGAGTCAGGGCGTGAGCCGTTCCAGCAATTCGCGCAGCGGCTCTCGCTCTAAGCGACGCTAGCCGTCAGCGTCGGCGTCGTTTTCTGTAACGTCGCCGTCGCGAGTTGCTTCATTGGTCAATTCCCAGGCTACGTAGGCAACACACGCTGCACAAAACAGCGCCAGGCCGACAAGAATAAAGGGGAGGATCTCTCTCATTCGCTTATGCTAGCACCCGAGTCACTGCTTGGCGTCATCAGGCTCATTTCGCTCTCGCAAACGACCAGACTTACGTAATGCATCGCGCAACACGAAGTCCATCTGCGCATTCAAGCTGCACAGATCGCGTTTCGCCCGAGGTTGCATCACTTCCAATGAAGATTCCCGCGAATTAAATCGAGGCTTAACAGAGCGTTTTTAGGGGTGGCGGCAGCCCTGTCTGGCGCGACCTGCGTCTAATTGCGACTAGACGTCGATCTTACCCAGGATGATCATCAACAATGTAAATCCGAGCAATCCGACTGAACCTACGCCCAGTACCATACTAATCATGAAAATAGCCTGTTCCATTCTTTTACTCGCTTATTGTCGTGGTCTACCTTGCCCAACGTGGGCTTTGCCACAACGGAATATACCGTATGCAGCATCTTTAGCAATGGTGGCTGTTCGCTTAGCTGTCATCTACGTCGCTTGAAGGCCATTTGCCACCCAACGGGAACGGTCTCTCATCGCTGTTGAACGTGAGGTAACGAATGATCTCGTAAATGTAACTCGCGAGACTCTGTCCAACCTCACGTAGTTGTTTATTTATTTCACCGGTAAACAACACCCAGAGAAATCCCAGCACGACAACCACTGTCCCGACAAAATTGGCCAGGCTCATCAGGATGCTGCTTATGACCATAAACAGGAATCTATTCCAGGTAGCGCCAGACTTCAGATTCTCCTCAACAGGATTGCCTGATTTATTCTCATCGAGGTCGCCTTTATCAGCTCCATGGTTGTCGTCATGCATCGTCTTGCTCCCGAACGAAGTTCCGCATATTGTTACAATCTTCCACCTATAGAACCAGTTATATATGCCGAAATGAAGCTTCGAATCCTCAGCGCGCTGGCCGCACTGCTACTACTGGCCGCATGCGCCGCGCCGATGACGCCGGATTTGGCAAAAGAAGCCAGGCGCATCGCCAAATCCAGCATCATTGTGGACACCCATATTGATGCGCCAATTCGATTGCACTCGAGGCCCGCCGATATATCGAAAGCAACAAAGAGTGGCGATTTCGACTACCCAAGGGCGCTCATTGGCGGTCTAAATGCGCCATTCATGTCGATTTACACGCCTGCACGTCTGGAAGCATCCGGCGGTTCGAAGCAGCTGGCCGAAGAACTCGTGAATATGGTCGAAGGTTTCGTCGCGACATCACCAGACAAATTCGCGCTGGCGACATCACCGTCGCAGGTTAGAGAGCAATTCGACAACGGCATCATATCCTTAGCAATGGGCATGGAAAACGGTTCGCCAATCGAAGGGAAACTCGAAAACCTGCAACATTTTTTCGACCGCGGCATCCGTTATATTACGCTGGCTCACAGTCTCAGTAACCATATTGCCGACTCCTCTTACGACAAGAATCGACCATGGAAAGGACTCAGCGAGTTCGGCGTCAGTGTGGTTGAAGAGATGAATCGGCTGGGAATCATGGTCGATATTAGCCACGTTTCTGACGATGCGTTTTGGCAAGTGCTTGAGGTCAGCAAGGTCCCCTTGATCGCCTCACATTCATCCGCTCGTCACTTCACGCCCGGCTTCGAACGCAACATGGCTGATGACATGATTATTGCGCTCGCAAAAAATGGCGGAGTAATGCAGATCAATTTTGGTTCGACGTTCGTAACCGCAAATGCACTTGCATATAGTGACAAACAGACTGCGGCAGGATTGGAATGGCTCGCGAACAATCCGCAGTACGAAGCCGCGGATGCCTACACGAAGTTCCCAGCGATATACGCAGAAGAATACGGTGGCATGCCATTTGCGAGTCTCGACGACGTTTTGGATCACATCGATCACGTCGTATCGCTGACCAGCATCGATCACGTCGGACTGGGGTCCGATTATGATGGCGTTGGCGATACGCTGCCAACCGGCCTTAAGGATGTCGCCGCATATCCTAACCTGATCGAAGGATTGCTAAAACGCGGTTATTCAGAGGGAGACATCCGCAAGATCCTCGGCGAAAACTTGCTACGTGTTTGGCAAGCCGCAGAAGATTACGCGGCGATCAAGTCCACCAGGACGTAGCGTAACAAAACCTCATAACTGCTCTTATCAAGTTTCATTCCCTCCGGTAACTGCAGTGTATGTATTGGCTCACCAGCGCGGCTACAAACGTCCAAAAAGTATATTTCGTCTTCACGAAAGACCTGATATTTAACGGCACGCTGCTCGTTTAGTTTTAGTTGAACATCTTCGTCAGTCCAATCCAGTATTGTCGCTCTGGCCATGTCGTTCTCCGTATTAATTCAAGACTTAGCATCAATGTTGCAAGCCTTGTGCCAAAAAGAGAATTCGCGAAGAGATTCAAAATAGTAACTATATTTCAATTACTTACAACAACCCCCGAAAAATTCAGCCCACAAAATCGCGTCCAAAAGTGTCAGTTTTTGACAGCAAATGCAGCCGAAAAGCGACAGTTGTTTGACATAAAAATGCCGCTTACATCGGCCAGAAGAAGACTATGGCCGGTACGGACACGACAATGATCAATATTTCCAAAGGCAGTCCCATTCGCCAATAATCACCAAATCGATAACCGCCGGGGCCCATTATTAGAGTGTTGTTCTTGTGACCAATAGGTGTAAGGAATGCACAGGATGCTGCGACTGCGACACCCATAAGAAAAGGGTCCGGATTGACCTCGAGTCGAGTCGCTATCTCGACCGCGATAGGTGCAGCGATCACAGCGGTTGCCGTATTGTTCATGACATCCGATAGAGTCATCGTCACGATAACCAGCAGCGTAAGCACCACGACGGGTGAGAAGCCAACAGACAAGTCGACAATGCCGCCGGCTATCAATGCAGTGCCGCCAGTGGATTGCAATGCGCCACCAATTGGAATCATCGATCCCAATAACACAATGACCGGCCACTCAATTGACGTATAGACATCGCGAATTGGAACTATATTCAGCAACACGTAAAGCGCAGTGGCGCAGCCCAAGGCGACAGGGAGGTAAACAATCCCCATACTCGCGATCACAATAGCGGTTGCAAAAATGGCAACTGCCAACCAAGCCTTGTCGCGCTGAATAACGCGTTGCCCCCGATCCGCAAGCGGCAGCAAACCCAGCCTGAGTGTCGTATCACTAAGACGATCATCGCCACCCAATAACAGCAACACGTCACCCGGTTGCAGTATTAGCTTGCGGATGTTCTGGTTAATTCTCTTGCCACCGCGCGACACGCCAACCAGCGCGACTTGATAACGGTATAACAAACGAAGTGACATCGCCGAACGGCCGGCCAGGCGCGATGACCCCTGAACAACGGCTTCACTGAGAATCAGGTCATCGCGACCTAAGATCCCCTCACCCTTGCCGACGTACTCCAGCCCCATGTTACCGAGTGCTTCTTCGAGGCTATCCGGACTTGCTTCTACTACCAGAACATCGCCCGCCTTGATTTCGACCGATCTGGCAAGGCCAGACTTTCGTTTGCCACGGCGCACCAGGCCGATGACCTCAATGTCGCTCTTACCAGCCAGTTCGTCCAGATCGCGGACTTGTTTGCCAATGACCGCCGACCCCTCGGGCACGCTCACCTCAGCGACGTAGTCCGCGAGCTCAAATAATTCTTCTCCGGCGTCGGCAGATTTACGTTCGGCGGGCAACAAGCGCCAACCAATCAAGGCGACATAGGCCACACCAACGATTGCGCAGGCGAGGCCCACTGGTGCGAAATCAAACATCCTGTACGGCTCGCCGAGTGCAACGCCGCGAAACTCCGCAATAACAATATTAGGTGGCGTTCCAATCAGGGTAATCATGCCGCCAAGAATCGATGCAAATGACAGCGGCATTAACGACAGAGATGGGCTACGACCGGCCTTTTTTGCCGCCTGCATATCCACCGGCATCAACAGTGCCAGCGCAGCGACATTGTTCATTAGCGCGGACAACGCAGCCGCGAGGCCTGACATGATTGTGATGTGAGTCGCGAGTTTTCTCGATGAATCAACGAGATAGCGTGCGACCAATTCGATGGCGCCGGAATTTGAAAGCCCCCGGCTAACAATCAGGACCAGCGCAATGATGACAGTCGCCGGATGACCGAAGCCTGAAAAGGCCAGTTCCTTAGGCACCAGACCGGTTAGCAACGCGATCAGCAATGCGACGAATGCGACCAGGTCGTAGCGCCAGCGGCCCCAGATCAGGAAAACGAAAACAAAGGCTAATAAGGCAAAAAGGGTTGTTTGGTCTGTGGTCACAAATAAGGCTCCAAGTTGATCGTAGACCTTACGACAAAAGCGGCGAAGCCGCGATATCATTACGGTGTGATCTATTTGATACTAATCGCCGTTGTACTGATTGCCGTTTTTGGCCCGGGCATCTGGGTACAACGTGTGCTCGCCAAATACAGTGAGCCAAACGACCGCTACTCAACAACTGGCGCAGGTCTGGCACGTCATTTGCTGGACATTCACGGCCTGCAATCGGTAGCGGTAGAGGCTACCGAAATTGGCGATCACTATGATCCAGTCGAAAAAGCCGTTCGTTTGACCGCAGAAAAGCATGACGGTCACTCGCTAACCGCGATTGCGGTCGCCGCACACGAGGTTGGCCACGCACTGCAGGACTCCGAAGCCTATGGCCCGCTGCGTTGGCGAACACGTCTGGTTAAAGCTACCCGAGGAATCGAAAAGATCGGCGCAGGCGTACTGGTGATCTCGCCTTTTCTGGCCATATTGACCCGCGTACCAGCGCTGAGCCTGCTGACGTTTGGCGCCGGTCTGTTGACGTTAGCAACATCTGCGGTGGTGCATTTCGTTACCCTGCCCTCGGAATTCGATGCCAGTTTTAACCGCGCACTGCCATTACTCGACGAACACAATATCCTGCTGCCGGTTGATAGACCCCATGCCCGGCGGCTGTTGACAGCCGCGGCTCTGACATACGTATCAGCCTCTCTAATGAGTCTTCTCAATATTGCGCGCTGGATCGCTATTCTACGACGTTAGATGCCTCTTCATAAGTTATTGTTTTTCCTTATCTTTATCGTCGGAGGAGCGCGCCATCGCGGAACCCCAACATTTTCGCTGGTTTAGGGCGCCGCGCGCTGTTATTATCCGCGCCCGAAAGCCCGTCCTATCCAATGTGCAGCGATGAATTAGCTGCCGTAAGACGTCCCACGGACCGGCAAGGATTTACGTGCACCCACCTCGATTTTCGCCGGGTTCTCGCTGTAGCAAAGCAATGCGAGCCGCTCGCGGTATGGCGATGGTTAAGGTTGGCGCCAAGAGATTACCGTTAATAGATTACTAACTGAGCTGATTTAAAGAGATGAAAGACCTTAGCACTTACCGAAATATTGGCATTTTCGCCCACGTAGACGCGGGCAAGACGACCACTACCGAACGCATTCTGAAACTCACCGGCAAAATTCATAAGACCGGCGAAGTTCATGACGGCGAAGCCACCACTGATTTCATGGATCAAGAGCAGGAGCGCGGCATCACCATTCAGTCCGCTGCGACAAGCTGTGAGTGGGACAGTCACCGCATGAACATCATCGACACACCCGGGCACGTTGACTTCACAATCGAAGTTTATCGTTCTCTTAAGGTACTCGACGGCGGTGTTGGCGTATTTTGTGGTTCCGGCGGCGTTGAGCCCCAGTCCGAGACAAACTGGCGTTATGCGAACGACTCTGAAGTTGCGCGCATCATTTTCGTCAACAAGCTTGACCGTATCGGCGCGGACTTCTATCGCGTTGTGCAGCAGGTAAAAGACGTGCTGGCTGCAAACCCGCTTGTCATGGTTCTCCCAATCGGCATCGAAGATGATTTCGTCGGTGTGGTTGATCTCCTGACTGAAAAGTCCTGGACCTGGAGCGATTCAAACGATCCCGCGTCATACACAGTCGGAGATGTTCCCGAGGACATGCTTGAACTCGTTGCCGAGTGGCGCGAGAAGCTTATTGAGACAGCCGTTGAGCAAGACGACGATCTTCTTGAGTCGTATCTCGAAGGTGAGATTCCATCAATTGACGATCTGAAGCGCTGCATTCGTAAGGGTACAATTGCTCTGGATTTCTTCCCAACCTACTGTGGTTCTGCCTTTAAAAACAAGGGTGTACAGAATATACTTAATGCAGTTGTTGACTTCTTGCCGGACCCAACTGAGGTTAAGCCTCAGCCTGAGATCGACCTCGAAGGCAATCCGACTGGTGGCTTCGCAATAGTTGACCCTGACGGGCCGATGCGTGCATTGGCATTCAAAATCATGGACGATCGTTACGGCGCTTTGACCTTTACGCGTATTTACTCCGGCACTTTGAAGAAAGGTGACAATATCGTAAATACCTTCACGGGCAAGAATGAACGCATCGGACGTATCGTTGAGATGCACGCCGATTCGCGTGAAGAGCTCGACTCAGCGCAGGCAGGTGACATCGTCGCCCTCCTCGGCATGAAGAACACTCGCACAGGTCATACCCTGGCCGATGCTGACAACCCGGCAACACTTGAGCCGATGGTATTCCCGGATCCTGTGATCTCGATCGCGATTTCGCCGAAAGACAAAGCAGGTACTGAGAAAATGGGCGTCGCTCTGAACAAGATGGTTCAGGAAGACCCCTCGTTCCAGGTTGCTACTGATGAGGATTCTGGTGAAACGCTGATCAAGGGCATGGCGAGCTGCATCTCGACATTAAAGTCGACATTCTTCGCCGTACGCACAACGTTGACGTTGAAATGGGTAAACCGCAGGTTGCCTATCGCGAAACGATTACCAAGACGATTGAAGATACCTACACGCATAAGAAGCAATCGGGTGGTTCGGGTCAATACGGCAAGATCGAATACGAGATTCAGCCTGCCGAGCAGAATGTAGGTTATGAGTTCGAATCCAAAGTAACCGGCGGAAACGTACCGCGTGAATACTGGAGCGCGATCGAGAAGGCATTCAAATCTTGCATGGTTGAAGGCACGATGGCCGGCTATCCGCTGCTCGACGTCAAGTTCACCTTGCTCGACGGCGCATTCCACGCAGTTGATTCATCGGCCCTCGCGTTCGAAATTGCAACGAAGGCAGCCTACCGCCAGTCGATTCCGAAAGCAGGTCCGCAATTACTTGAGCCAATAATGAAAGTCGACGTCTTCACGCCTGATGACAATGTTGGTGACGTAATCGGCGATATTAATCGTCGTCGCGGCATGATCAAGTCTCAGGACGCTGGTCCTACGGGTGTTCGAGTAAAGGCCGATGCCCCGCTAGCTGACATGTTTGGCTACATTGGCCATCTGCGTACGCTGACGTCAGGTCGTGGGCAGTTCTCAATGGAGTTCAGTCACTACGCACCTTGCCCGGCGAATGTCGCGGAGGAAGTCATCAAGGAAGCTGCCGAGCGAAAAGCTAACAAGTAGCAGCAGGGCTTAAGCTAAGGCAAATTCTGTCGAATCAGGCCCCTGAGAGATTTTCTCTCAGGGGCCTTTTCTTTGCTGACATCACTGCGTCAGTTATGAAAAAGACAACGGCGAGCCATATAAATCCGAAGCAGATCAAATGTGCTGTGGTAAACGGCTCACCGTAATAAATTCCGATTACGAATGCCATTGAGGGCGCAAGGAACTGCATAAATCCAATCGTCGTAAGGGCCAACCGACGTGCCGCCAATGCGAAGAACAATAGCGGTAAAGCCGTTAGAGGCCCGGCCAAAACTAGCCAAAAATTCAGGGAGATATCGCCGCTTGCAAAGGCTATTTGACCGTTGGCGCTTATCAACGCGAAACAGACAACAGCAAATGGCGCCAGTAACATAGTTTCAACAAACAAGCCTGGCATGCCGCCGATATTGACTCGTTTTCTGATGATGCCATACGTGCAAAAGGTAAACGCGACGGCAAGAGACACCCACGGAACTTGGCCACCCTTAATGGTAAGAACCATGACGCCTATGAAAGCAGATGCCACCGCAACGACTTGCAGTCGCCTTAAGCGTTCTCCAAACAAGACGACCCCAAACACCATATTGAGCAATGGATTGACGTAATAGCCCAGGCTCGCTTCAAAGATCTGATTGGCCTGAATCGCGAAGATGTACACCAGCCAGTTCACGCCAATTACCAGTGAAGAAGCGGCTAGCCAACCAAGCGTTTTCGGATCCGACAATGTGTTTCGAACTTCTTGCCATTGACTTCGAAATGCAATGATGAGCGCACCGAATGGAATCGCCCATAGGATTCGATGCGAAAAAACTTCAAAGGGATCTACGCTGGCAACGATTTTGAAGTAAATCGGCATTACGCCCCACAGGAGATACGCAATCAGCGCTGCGATCAGACCTTCCCGAACGACTCTGTCAGAGTTTGGCAAGGTCTTAATCTGCTACCGGTACTTTTTGTGTCCGATTCAACGTCCAGTCGGTAATCTTTCGAAAACGAGCAAAACCATCGAGCTGTAGCATGAACAATGAGGGAATCAGGAACAGCGTAATCACGGTCGAAAATACAATGCCGAAACTGATCGAAATTGCGGTCGGAATTACATATTGGGCTTGTGCGCTTTTCTCAAACAATATTGGCATTAGTCCGACCGCTGTTGTGAACGAGGTCAGGATAATCGCTCGGAAACGCAGCGTTCCTGATTCGATCACGGCCTGACGTATTGGCTTGCCACTTTCTCGCGCCTTATTAATGAAGTCCACCATAATCAAGCTGTCGTTAACAACAACACCTGCCAGTGCGAATAATCCGAAGAAGGAGAACATACTGATCGCGACCCCCATCACAATATGTCCGATAACGGCACCAATAGCGGCAAATGGAATCACAGCCATAATAAGCAGCGGCTGACTGTATGAACGCAGGGGAATCGCTATAAGCGCGTAAATCAGGAAAATCGCGAGAACCCCGGAGTAAATCATGTCCGTAGCGAGCTGCGCCTGATCTTTACTCGAGCCCTCGAGGCTGCTACTAACTCCTGGATGCCTCGCTAGCAACTCCGGAATAAAGTTCTCGTTCAAGTTACTTAGGACTTCCTGAGGCACAACAAGATTAGGATCGATATAGCCGGAAACCGTCACAGTTCGCTGACGATCCATACGATAAATTCTCGAATACCCCTTCCCGAATTCAACTTCAGCAACTGAGCCGAACGGCACTTCTTCACCAGACGGCGTGCGAATTCGCATATTCTCGAGGTCTGCAATAGATCTGCGTTGCTCTTTGGGATAACGAACCATGACACGCAATTCGTCTTTTCCACGCTGAATACGTTGCGCTTCCTCACCGTAAAATGCTTGGCGAACTTGTCGACCCAGTGACGATTGGGTCAGGCCCAGGGCTTCTGCTTCAGGCTTTATTTTCAGACTAATTTCATCGCCGCCGGCAAATGCCGAGTTAGCAACGTCAAATACTCCCTCGAAACTAGCTAATTCCGATTCAAGTTCTGCGGCTGCATTCTCCAATGTTTTATAGTCTTCACCACTAAGACTCAAGCTAATCGGTGGACCTCCGCCGAATCCCCCAGCGGCCTGGAAATCCAATTCCTTCATCCCTGGAATTTCACCTATCCGGTCACGCCACATCGACGTCACCTCGTCCATATCAAATGGCCTGTCCTGAGTCATCGGAAGTTCGACGAACATGACCGCGCCTGTTTCACCCCGTGTAAATACACCCAAGTGCTGGACCATAGGCAGGGAATCCGGATTATTTCTAGCGTGCTCGTCGTTAAGATCAAGTAGTGCTGATTCAATCTTCAGCAACGCCTTATCACGTTCGCTCTCCGGAGTTCCGGATTCCATATCAAGCAACACTCGCGCAAATTCCTGACCAACATCGGGAAACAAGATCACTCTTGCCGCACCGCTCAGTATCAGACCGGAAGTCAGAATCAGTACCGCGAGAAAAACCGACAAAGTCAGACCACGATTGTCGACAGCCCTCTCAAGCATCGGTCGATAGACGTTCTTGATGAAGCGTTGCAGCCCATGTTGCACCCGACGTTGTAGCTTGAGAAAGAACCTTGGCAGCCGCTCCTTCATTGCAATTTGCCGTTGCGGACGAAACAGATCCTCCTCATCGACCGGCGGAATTTTAGATCTCGCCAAATGCGCCGGCAGAACGAGTTTTGATTCAATCAAGGAAAAGAACAGGCAAAGGATGATTACGAAACTCATCGCCTCAAAGAAAGTTCCGGCCGGACCAGAAATGAACATCATTGGTGCAAATGCAGCTATGGTTGTCAGGACCCCAAATGTTGCCGGAATCGCTACTTTGTGCGCGCCCTGAATCACATTGTCCAGTGTCTGACCATCCGCGCGGATTTTCGTATAGATGCTTTCGCCAATAATGATGGCGTCGTCGACCACGATACCGAGAACGATTATGAATCCGAAAAGACTCAGCGTGTTTACTGTCACAGGCCAGACCGGCATAAGCCACAGCGCACCAAGAAAAGATATCGGCAAGCCGAGGATGACCCAGAATGCAACTTTCATCCTCAGGAATAAGGATAGGGATATAAACACCAGTAGCGCACCACTAATCATGTTGCCATTCATCATCCGGAGCCGATCTTCCAGATACCTTGGCAGATCGATCCAGGTGTCCATCTCGATACCATCGGGTAATGTCTTTTCCTTTTCGACCAGGTAGGCCTTAACGTCTTTAGCAGTCTGTATTTCATTTTGCTGCCCGCCCGCGACTACCTCCAGCGTCACACTCGGATCGCCGTCGAAACGGCCATAGCCACTACTCTCAACAAATCCGTCTTCAATATTCGCAATGTCGCCGAGCGTCAGGCGCGTGCCATCGGTAAAGGTCCGTAACACCAGCCGTGAAAAGTCTGCACCGGTGTATACCTGACCTTTTGTACGCAGCAGGAAGTCTCCGCCCTCTGTTTTGATTGTGCCGCCCGGGGTATCAACAGAGGAATTCCTGATGGCCTGAGAAATTTCGCTCATCGTCAAACCGTATTTGCGCAGCGTCTGTTCGGATACTTCAACGCTGATTTCGTAGGCCCGATCACCGAAATTGTTAATCTGATTCACAGATGGAATCTGTAACAGGTCGTTGCGCACTTCCTGAGAAATCGTTTTTCCTGCGAAAGGATCCAGTTCACCATGAATCGCGATCATCACGACTGGTCTCTTTGGTACAAATTTTGAATAGACAGGTTTTTCGGTCAGGCCAGGGAAGGTTGAGATCGCATCGACGCGTGTCTTCACTTCGCTCATCACCTCATTGAGATTCGCCTCGATATCCAACTCAATGACTACTCTACCGCTCCCTTCTGAAGCGAAAGACCAAATTCTCTTGATGCCTTCAATATCCTGCACCGACTCCTCGATCTTGACGACAACGCCCTCTTCAACTTCCTCAGGACCAGCGCCGAGATAGGCGACGTTGACCGTAATTGTGTTCAGCTCGAATTCGGGTTGCGTCTCCTTTCGGATTGAGAATGCGGACATGAGCCCGGCGACGATAATTATGAACATCAGGAGATTGGCCGCAACGTGATTAGACGCGAACCAGGCAATAACGCCCTTTTCGTTAGTTGTTTCGCGTCTTTGCATGCTTACTCTCCCACAGCAGCCGGCGACGCTGTAGCGCTAGCCTTAATCGACTGTTCGCCCGCAATGCGTACTGACATACCATTGACAGGCGCTGGCAACGCTGTTGCTAAAATCCGCTCACCGCTTTCGACGCCAGCATTCACATAGATAAAGTCTGCATCTGCGCGAATGATGTTGACTCGGCGAACATCCAATTTGTTATTGTCGTCAACCAAGACGATCTCGTCGGAGCCACGCACATATTGTCTGCTGATCTGGATGACATTGTCCGCGGACGCACCTTCGATTATCGCGCTAACAAATGTTCCCATTGGCAAACTTGCTCCCTCAGAATGCAGAAAGTACGGATCTGCTATGCGCGCTACCGCATAAGTTACGCGACTTGCTTCATCCACTACGCCTTCCGATCGAACAATTTGCGCTTGCCAATCCACAGGCTGGCCCTTTTGTATCGAAGACAGTCTCACGGTTGGGCCGGAGGCGTCTTTGCTTGTAGCTCTCGGCAACTCCACGAACGCCAAATCCCGATCCGTCAACGGCAAGCGCACTTCGGCGAAATCTGTCGCAAATGTGACACCGAGTCGCGTACCCGGATTAACAAACTGCCCCAGATCCGCCTCTTTTGATCGCACCATGCCCTCGTAGGGCAAACGTATGTAAGTCCTTTCCAGGTTGCGGTTTGCACGACTCAGCTCTGCCTTGGCCGTAGCCAAAGCCGCCGCAGCCGATGCCAGCTCGGATTCTGCACGGTAGCCCTGCAAGCGTAATTTGCTTGCGCCGTCAAACTCAATCTGGCGCTGATTCAGCACCGCCTCCGCCTGTTCGACGGCTGCCAGATAATTAACAGGGTCTATGCGCATCAACACTTCATTTGCCGAAAACACGCCACCTGCTACGAACTTCGGCGAAATTGTCGTTATCGTCCCCGAAATCTCTGAACTTAGTATGGTTTCTGTCCGCGGTCGAACGGTGCCCTGACTCTGTACTTCAAACTGTGCGGTCATCGCCTCCAACTCGAAAACTTCAACCACTGGATCAAGATTGATCTGCTCCTTTTTCGGCGGTGCCGGTCGGCTAAGGTACATAGCCGCGGCGGCGGCAACGGCGAGCACGGGTATGCCGACTACCAACAACAAACGATACATGCTCAAAAATTCCTTAATTAAGTTCTTGCAGGGGTCAAGTACACGGCCACAGTCTGACGCTTTTCCTCTGCGAAATCAGTTTTGTTAACACAAACACCCCAAATTTCGCTAAACCCTTGGCCTATCCGCTCTTCACGCATTTTGTGACATAACTCCCTGAATTATAGTTCCCCAGGCTACAAACTGGTCATCTGGAATGACCGAACAAAAAGATCGGTCTCACATTTGCTGATCGGATGGTTATGTATACAAATCATTTTGGGCTTAAGAGACGCCCTTTTCGCGCCAACGCGACGGGCACCGATATTTTCGTCGGCCCACAAACTGTTACCGCAATGGCAGGACTTAAGAAATCGCTAACTGGCAGCGATGCGGTTGCAGCTCTCTCCGGGCCGGTCGGTTCAGGTAAAACGACGCTTGTGTTACGAGCGCTGGATTCGATTGATGCCAACAAAAAAATCATATTCATTGCGCGTATGCGGCTGCAAAGTACAGATATACTCGATCATCTACTTAGAGAACTTGGCGTAGATAATCAACCCAACGGTCCGATTCAAAAGTTCTCAGCGTTTCGACGCCGCTTGCAGGAATTGCAGGACAAAGATGTTCGCGTCATTATTGCGGTTGAGGATTGCGCCCGCCTCGGTGTCGATACACTCGCCGAACTCGAAGCACTAACCGCGGCCGATACCGGTATCTCAGATGGTGCCAACGTCGTGCTCATGGGCGACGAAAAACTAGCTGATTTGCTGAAAGATTCCGAGCTAACCAGAACCCGGCAACGAATTAGACAGCACTGCACAACCGAACCATTCTGCGCTGCGGAGCTGCGTGGCTATCTGCGGCATTGCTTTCGCCTTTCGGGCGGTGATTTCGAGGCCTTGTTTGAGGCAAATGCTGCACCTTTGCTACATCACCTCAGCGCAGGCATCCCGCGCATCGTCAACAGCCTGGTCGAGGCTGCCATGACCACAGCGGCAGATCAGAATTTGCCCGAAGTGTCATCCGAGCACATCGTTCAGGTCGCGGAAAACGAGTTTGGCCTCAGTGCATCCGGCTTTGACCTGACAGCGCAACCTGTAAGCGCACCGAAAGCGCCCATTGAGCCTGTCGTTGCCATTGAACCGGAAGACACTCCCGACGTAACACCAATAGTAGTGACAGAGCCTGTCGTTGAGCGACCGCTCGCCGTCAAACCTGAAGTGGTCGATGCCGTCGTTGAGCCTGAGCCTATCCCTGAAGCGCTGCTAATAACAGAACCGGAGGTCACTCCTGATCTGCCAGCAGTTGCGGACGCTGAGTTTGAGTTCGATGAGCTACCCGAGCTAGACGTTCCGGCGCACATCGCCGATGCGTCAGAAGCACCACCGGAGGTCATTTTCGAACCGCTGCCAGTATTTGAACCTGAGTTCGCCGCCGAGCCAGAAGCCACAGCCGAACAAGCTGTTGCAGTACACACGCCGACGGATGATCCGGTCATCGTATTTGCCGACGTAGAGGTAAGCGATCAGCCACAAGCCGAGCCCGCACAAGCGGCTCCTGATTTTATTCAAGACACGTTGCCCGACCTGCAAATCCTTGCACCCGAGCTGGCCGACTTAGCGCCGCTTGTGGCTGAGCCTGTTACAGCCGTCGGTGAAGACATACCCGACTGGGATCGTGACCCAACGCTCGCCGAACTGAAGCCGGACCTGGCCGCATTGGAACAAGCCATGGCACTCGCTCAAGGCGAAGCACCCGCAGCCGCACCTGTGGAAGCTCAGGTCGAAGATCATGTCGAATCGCAGATCGAAACTATTGTTGGAATAGAAGCAGAGCTGCCAGATCTCATTCCGGAGATCACACTCGATAACGCGATCAGCCAGAAAATTGAAGACAATTTGATTGACGAGCGCGATGAAATAAGTGCGTCGGCACCCGGTCCAGAGGCGGAATCCAATACCGAATCAGCAGCAATTCCGGCCGTCAACCTGCCGCGAAGAACAAGTAAAAAAGCCGATGCGGAACTCGACAACATCGCAAACGAACTCGCCAAAGCCAAGTCTTTGGACGACGTCGACGACATGATGGCTGAAACTCTGTTCGGCGAAGAACTGAATCTCGCGGCATCACAGTTCATGAAGAAACCCGGTTCAGGTGAGTCTGCCAATGACGATCTGAATAGCGTTGTCGCAGAAGGCCAATTGGTTGAGAAAGGAAGTAGCACATCGTCGGAGCCGACTTCCGAAGCAACATTGGAAGCATCATCCTCTCAAAATGAGCTCAGCATGGAGCAGTCCGCATCACAACGCCTTAAGACGGTGCGTGCTTTGAATGCCGATATGCACTCATCGTTGCAAGACCCGGAAACACCCGCCGCTAATGACCCACCGACAGAACCGCAGCGAAACCCGGAATCCATTGAAGATCAGATCAACATCTCAATGACACAGACTCTGAAAGCGCTCAACGTCGTACCGCCTGTCACGCAAAGCGGTTTTGACGATGACGAAGACGACGAAACCAAAAGCGGATTCTTCAGCCGCTTTAAGCGTTCCTGAGCACAGCGTCTGCCGCCAAAGTAGTTGAGATTTGCCGCGATCTTGCCTGCCGCGAATGTCTGGTTTGGCGCGTAATATTGCGACCCCAATCAGTCATTCTATGGTTTTAGCGACGACGAACAACGAACACCTCGTAGCGACCATCCTTGCCGATACACCACGCTGCAACCGTGCTGGTGATACTGACAATCAAAGCGCCAAAGAGTGCTGACCAGAAGCCTGCGACGTGAAAATCGTCCAGCAGCGCGGCAACAAGACCGAACATCGCGGCATTCAGGACGAAAATGAATAGGCCCAGAGTGACAACCGTAAGCGGCAATGTGAGTACGAACATGACCGGGCGAATGAGCCCATTAATCAGCCCCAACAGCAAAGCCGCCAAAATAAATGTCAACGTCCCGTTGATCCACACACCGGAGACCAGATAAGAAGCCAGAAAAAGCCCTAGCATATAAATTAGTGTTCGAATGATAATGCCGTTCATTGCGTCATTATTACATTACTGAGCCACAATATTGCCAGTTTGCTAAGATTCCCACGCGGCGCCCGTAGCTCAGTCGGATAGAGCACCAGATTCCTAATTTGGGGGTCACAGGTTCGAATCCTGTCGGGCGCGCCATCTACACAATGCGTGGTTAAGAAATGACGATTGAAATTCGCGACGCCAACGCCTCGGATGCTGAAATTATTGCTGCGAATAATTCTGCTATGGCGACCGAGACCGAGGGGCACTCGCTGGCAGCCAACATTATTGGACCCGGCGTCAGCGAACTGCTGTCGAACGCCGCAAACGGGCGTTACTGGGTTGCCGAGATTGAGGGTAAGCTGGTGGGCCAGATCATGGTCACTTATGAATGGAGTGACTGGCGCAATGGTAATATCTGGTGGATACAAAGCGTTTACGTTCATGCGGATTATCGCCGCATGGGTATTTTTTCGGCGCTGTATCACTATGTGGAAGCGCTGGCGCGCTCCGCTGCAGGCGTTCGAGGGCTGCGTTTGTACGTTGAGAATAACAACCAACGAGCCCAAAAAACTTACGAGGCGCTAGGAATGGTCGACCCGAATTACAAGGTCATGCAGGCAATTTTTGAGGACCCATCATGTTAGATGCCGGTTCTCGTGCCCCTGAATTTATGCTCCAAAGCCATGAAGGCATCGAGACAAGCCTTTCAGAATTACTGCAGGACGGCCCTCTCATTCTTTACTTTTATCCTGCCGATTTCACTCCGGGCTGTACGAAAGAAGCCTGCTCAATTCGCGATATTCACAAGGATATCCAAGCAGCTGGTCTCAACGTCGTGGGAATCAGTCCACAGGATGAGGCGAGCCATGCGCGATTCCGCGAAGAACACAACTTGCCCTTCATCCTTTTGAGTGACCCCGACAAGGTCGCTATCAAGATGTATGACGTAGACGGTCCATTCGGTATCGGCGTGCGACGCGCCACGTTCCTGATCAACCAGGACCAAACCATCAAGGATGCGATGCTAGCGGACGTAAGAGTTAGCCGGCACACCGAATTCATAGAGAAGGCAGTTATTCTGAGAGAGGCCAAGGGCCTCAAGGGCCAATAGAACTCAATCTCCGACTATCGATATCACCACATGGCGCTCGTGCGGCGCGTGCCGGTGTTCCCACAAATAAATTCCCTGCCAGGCACCCAGCATACAGGCGCCGTCCTGCACGGGCAGGTTAAGATCCGACTGCGTCAGGATACTGCGTACATGTGCCGGCATGTCGTCTGGCCCTTCGGCTATGTGTGCATATATCGGATCACCGTCCGGCGCGAGTCGGGACATAAAAGCTTCCAAATCCCGCATGACATCCGGATCGGCGTTTTCACACAGCATCAGAGAAGCACTGGTGTGACGGATAAAGATATGGCACATCCCAATCCGGATTTTCGACTGCAGAACCAGCGCATTTACTTTCGCGGAAAGGTCGTACGTACCCCGTCCGGCGGTCGATATGATCAATTCGTCGCGAAACACTAGGACTGCGGAACGTATGGGGCGCCGTAGCGGAGTCGAATAGTTTTAGTCTTTCCAAACCATGGAATCGAAACTATGTAAATATTGTCGTACTCGTTCTCGTCGATGTCCGGAACATTCTTGCTCGCGCCCATGTTGCCAATCATTGCCGGAACCGTAATGCGGTGCCCGACAACGAGAACAATCTTGCCCTTATGTTGTTTGACAATCTCATCGATAATGGTCTCGGTATTCGCAACATCATAAGAATTGATCGGTACATTGAGAGCGGTAGCGACCGGTTCTGCCGTTTCTTCCGTGCGCCGAAAGGGCGTCGAATAGATCGCGTCAATGCCAGCTACTACGTCCGCATCAACCAGCTGCCGAGCCAATTCGGCCGCACGCTGCCGTCCAGCTTCGCTCAACTCCGGATCGGAACCCTTAACCGCAAGTTTTTCCGCATGCCGGACGAAAATCACCGTGGTTGTGGCCTGGGATTCGAAAAACCACGCCAGACCAACCGCGATCGCCGTATAAATAATAATGACTTGAATGCGGCGGCTACGGCGGCGTTTGCGGCGTTCTTTATCGGACATTGGATTCTGCATGGAGAGCGACTCTACTCGTCCTTGTCGTCCTCAGCAACGACATGAAATTCGCCTTCAATAATACCGGCGGGCTGTTTTCTGTCAGCCGTTTGATTTGATCCGGGTTGAGCGCGCATTTTTCGCTGAAACCACCAAACGCGAAGGCCAATAATTGCGGCCATAATTAATACGATACTGCCAACAATTACGAACGCAAAGAACCCGAGAACAACTGAAGCGGCGATGGCAAGCGCGCCAACGATGATCACGAAAATGTTCGCGATCGGGTTCCCTGACGGTAATCCACTTTGCAAAGAAGAATATTTCAAACTGTTTTCCTGACTATGCGCTGCTCAAATCCCAACAAACAATCAATGGGGCTTTTCTTGACTCTTACAATAACAAACATAAATACAATCTCAATAATTACTTGTTTATCATATAATTAAGAAATTTATCTAGAAGTATTATTACCATTAAGATCCCTTCATAAAGAAACTCTGACCGATTAAGGCAGTCATTATTCGCAATTATTTTAACATTGTGCGGCAGAACAGGTTGAATCCTCTCCGCGCTGCAAGCACAATGCGCTCGCACTCAATCTGACACGGAGAGGTGGCAGAGCGGTTGAATGCACTGGTCTTGAAAACCAGCAAGGGTTAATAGCCCTTCGTGGGTTCAAATCCCACCCTCTCCGCCATACATAAAACGGCCCCTTATTAGGGGCCGTTTTCCATTATTGCGTGGTAGAATCGAAGCAGTAGAAGCAATCGAAACATCAAGGAGAATCTCGAATGCAGAACAATGTTAATTCAATGGCACCCGTTTCAAGTCTCGCGGTTGAGAGCCGATCCGAGTTCATTTGGAAGTGCTACGCACATGTAGTGGGAGCAATTCTGGCGCTAATCGCAATCGAGTATTATTTATTTAGTTCCGGCATCGCAAGGTCAATTGCCGAGCCGATGTTACGTAGCCCGATGCTCGTCCTGATGGGCTTCATCGGATTGAGCTGGGGTGCAAGCCACTTCGCACACAAACTCGAATCAACCGCCGCGCAGTACGCTGCATTTGCCGTATTTGTTGTCGCTTGGGCAATCATGTTTGTTCCGATGCTCGCGATGGCGATGATTTATGGTGCAGAACGCGGCGTGAATATTATCGAAAACGCCGCGCTTGTAACGGTAGCCGGTTGCGTAGGCTTAATAGCCACCGTCATGATTACCCGACGTGATTTTTCGTTTCTGCGCGGAGTGCTGGTTTGGGGCCTGATGATAGCTATGGGACTGATCCTGGCGTCCTGGGCATTTGGTTGGAACCTGGGAACCTGGTTCTCCATCGGAATGATCGGCTTTGCCGGTGTCGCGGTACTCTACGATACGTCAAACATCATGCACCACTACCCGCAGGATAAGTACGTCGCTGCATCGATGGCGCTTTTCGCCTCGATCGTAATGATGTTCTGGTACGTGCTACGTCTGTTCATGAGTCGCGACTAGATACATTAAGACCAGGCGCATTAAATAGATAAACCTGGGAAGCAATAAAAAAGGGCCAGAGACTTATCGAGTCTCTGGCTTTTTTTTATTTAATGACTTCGAGCCCGCCCATGTAGGTTTGCAGAACTTTTGGCACACGAATGCTGCCATCCTCGTTCTGATAGTTCTCCATGACGGCAATTAGAGCCCTGCCCGCGGCGACACCGGAACCATTGAGCGTATGAATTAGCTCCGGCTTCCCGGTCTCCGGATTTCTGCTTCTGGCCTTCATGCGACGCGCCTGATAATCGTTATACGTGCTGCAGGACGATATCTCGCGGTACTTCTCCTGGCCCGGCAGCCAGACTTCAATATCGTAAGTCTTGGCTGAGCCGAAACCCACATCGCCGGCGCACAGCGCAACAACCCGATACGCCAGCTCCAATCGCTGCAGAATAAGTTCCGCGTGTCCGGTCAGCTCTTCCAATGCAGCGCTTGATTGTCCGGCCGCAACGAAGTGCACCAGCTCAACTTTCTCAAACTGGTGTTGCCGAATCATGCCGCGCGTATCTTGACCGTAAGATCCAGCCTCCGAGCGAAAGCATGGCGTGTGTGCGACAAATTTCTGCGGCAGTTGATCCGCTTCAAACAGCGTATCCCTGGCCAAATTGGTTACCGGAACTTCGGCTGTGGGGATCAAATAAAACGGTGTCTCATCATCGGTCTTGAACAGGTCTTCTTCAAATTTAGGTAACTGCCCGGTGCCGACCAGAGCGTGCCTGTGAACCAGATACGGCACATAAGTTTCTTCGTATCCGTGTTCGCTAGTGTGCGTATCGAGCATAAACTGGATCAAGGCTCTCTGCAGTCTCGCCAGCGCACCGTTCATAACAGTAAAACGGGCTCCTGAGATCTTACTTGCTGCCTCAAATTTGAGCATGCCAAGACTTTCGCCGATTTCGATATGGTCACGAACCGCGAAAGCAAAATCAGTGCGCTCACCCCATTTTCTTATCTCAACATTGTCATCTTCGCTCCGGCCTTCAGGAACGCTGTCCTCCAACAAATTGGGTAGATCGTACTCAATATCAGCAATCTCTTGCTGCAGTTCGCCCAGCGCCGATTCATTCTTCGCGAGGCGCTCACCAAGATCATCAACGGCGGCCAGCAGCGGTGCGATATCCTCGCCTTTAGCCTTGGCCTGACCGATTGCCTTGGAGCTGCTATTGCGCTCGCTCTGCAGCTGCTGCGTCTCGACTTGCAGCGTTTTGCGGCGTTCATCCAACGCTTGATAAGCCGCGCTATCGAACACGTAGCCACGTTTAGCTAAATTGATCGCCACTTCGGCGGCGGATTGACGTAGTAATTTAGGATCTATCATGATTCTTGTCTGACCGGTTTTCCAATCCATTTTGCGAGTTGCGACGCTCGATTTCCTCGAGTTTTTCGCGAATCCGAATCTCCAGACCGCGAGGCACGGGATGATAATACTTAACCGCGCCCATGTCGTCGGGAAAGTAGTTCACGCCAGCTGCGTGTGCAGCCTCCTCGTCATGCGCATAGCGGTAATCCTCACCGTAGCCAAGATCCTTCATCAGCCGCGTCGGCGCGTTGCGCAGATGCATCGGTACTTCGAGAGACCCATATTTACGCGCATCCTCCATTGCCGCTTTCGTTGCAACGTAGACCGCATTGCTCTTCGGCGCGCACGCTAGATATACCACCGCGTGCGCGATCGCCAATTCACCTTCAGGACTACCCAGCCGTTCCTGCGCTTGCCAGGCATCTAGTGTCAGCTGCAGGGCTCGAGGATCGGCATTGCCGATATCCTCTGACGCCACTCGAATTAATCGGCGCGCAATATACAAAGGGTCGCAGCCTCCATCGAGCATACGCATGAGCCAATACAACGAGGCATCGGGATCAGTACCGCGAATCGACTTATGAAGTGCCGAAATCTGGTCGTAAAAGTACTCACCTTGCTTATCAAACCGGCGCCTGTTGCCAGACGCGACTTCTTTTACGATAGCGTCGCTAATATCACCGTCATCGGCCAGGTCAGCAGCAAGTTCGAGCAAATTGAGGGACCGCCGGGCATCGCCATCCGCAGCAATCGCGATCAAATTTATCGAGTCTTCGCTAATCGCAAAGCGGCCTCCGAGGCCGCGCCCTTCATCGCGCAATGCTCGACGGACAATCTCGGCCAAATCCTCTGCTTCTAACATTTTGAGGACGTAAACCCGCGCCCGCGAGAGCAATGCATTATTTAGTTCGAACGAGAGGTTTTCCGTTGTCGCACCAATAAATGTAAGCGTGCCATTTTCGACATACGGAAGAAATGCATCCTGCTGTGACTTATTGAAGCGGTGCACCTCATCCAGGAACAAGACCGTGCTGCGATTACCCATTTGACGATGTTGTTGCGCCTCAGCAACCGCCGCTCTGATGTCCTTTACTCCGGCCATCACGGCAGACAGGGCAATGAAATGCGACTCTGTCGTCGTTGCAATCATGCGCGCCAGCGTGGTTTTTCCGGTTCCGGGCGGGCCCCAGAAAACCATAGAGTGCGCCCGACCTTGTTCGATTGCTCTTTGCAGTGGCTTGCCATCTGCAAGCAGGTGTCGCTGGCCATAAAACTCGGCCAGCCTGGCAGGTCGCATGCGGTCAGCGAGTGGACTTTCGATTTCGCTCTCAGTTGTAAACAGGTCAGCCAAGCTCAGGTCCTGAACTCGGCAATATACCTCTCAAACCTCAAACTCCAGCCACCCAGGCCGGCAACCGCAATCGCTAATCCGAGCAGAATGCCAGCCATATCGGCACCGACGTCCAGCCACTCCGCTGTGCGGTAGCCAACCATTCGTTGGCAGACCTCAATAGCCAGACCAAATAACAAAAGCCCGATAGCAATACGCCAGTATGACTGCCGATGATAAAGTCCGGCGAACCACAGGGATAAAACTGCAAACGTAATTCCATGCAGCCATTTATCTACGCCCTTGAACCACGCCAAACCGCTACTCTTGTCACCCCAAAACCAGAAAGCCGGCATCAATGTTGCGGCGAGTACTAACAGCAAAATCAGAACGCTGGCAGTCTGCCAGTAACGCAGATGGCGCAGCGGCAGCATCAGGGAGTCGCGTCTGCGGCGACGACAGGAGTACCGACGACATCAACATCCTCAGGGACGACAAATACAAATCGTTCGCTATCCAGCGGCTCGTTGATAATGACGTTGCTGAGTGTGACCAAGGTCGTTTGTTCGAGATTGTCGAAAAAGATCATGCGGCGAAGATTGCCATCAATAAAACCCAGTTCGACTCGATCAAAGCCACTACTTTTGTCTTTCGGGTCGAGGCGTACCCAGGTCGTAAACTCTTCAATCGTAGTGGCCACAAAATCAAACTGCTGCAGCGCGTTGTCCGATCCACCGAGTAACAGCGCCGGCGTATTCGCCAATGCTTCTGCTTGCGGCTTGACGGTTACTTGTTCGAGATCCAGATCGTAGCTCCAGATATTCAAACCATCCGCGACCAACCACTGCTCGTAGGGATCTGAGTAGGACCAGCGGAACCGCGTGGGTCGCTCAATCTCCAGGGTTCCACTTGTGCTATCGACGACCGTACCCTCAGCGTCGATTAATGACTGCTCGAAATCACCCTCAAGAGTGATTACATTATTGACGAAATCATTGACCAGTTTCTTACCAAGATCATCGACGGTGGACTGCGCAAAAGCGCCTGTCGTCACAAGCAACAGGCTTAATGTTGCGAAACCGTATTCTAAATGAAAATGTCTATTCATCTTTCGCTGCATTCGGTACCAAAATTTCACGTGATCCATTTGACTGCAAAGGGCCGACCATTCCGGCGGCCTCCATCGCCTCAACCATTCTTGCCGCGCGGTTGTAGCCTATTTTGAGCCGCCGTTGAACGCCGGATATGGACGCCTTACGACTATCAAGCACAACCTGAACCGCCTGATCGTACAAAGCATCTTGCTCGGAATCACCGTTATCTCCGGGCGTGTCGATACCGATCAGTCCTGGTGTTGGACTGGAAGGACCATCTAAAATTTCATCAATGTATCGCGGTGTGCCGCTTTTCTTCAGATGCCTCACAACCGCGTGCACTTCATTGTCGTCGACGAAAGCACCATGCACCCGTACTGGCAAGGAGGTACCCGGCGGCAGATACAGCATGTCGCCGTGACCCAGCAGGTTCTCTGCACCCATTTGATCAAGAATAGTTCGCGAATCAACCTTGGCAGAAACTTGAAATGCGATTCGAGTCGGAACGTTCGCTTTGATCAGACCCGTGATCACATCCACCGACGGACGCTGCGTCGCCAGAATCATATGGATCCCGGATGCGCGTGCCTTTTGCGCCAGGCGCGCGATGAGTTCCTCTACTTTCTTGCCGACGATCATCATCATGTCAGCAAGCTCATCAATGATGACGACGATAAACGGCAGCGGCGTCAACGTCGGATGTTCAATAGGCTTATCTTCATCGAACAAATCGGGTGGCTTGAATATCGGATCTTTGAGCGGCTCGCCAGCATCAATCGCATCGCGAACCTTGCGGTTGTAGCCACCGATATTGCGCACGCCCAACGCCGACATAAGCTTGTAACGTCGGTCCATCTCCGCCACACACCAGCGCAATGAGTTCGCAGCATCCTTCATGTCCGTAACGACAGGCGCTAACAAATGCGGAATGCCCTCGTACACCGACAATTCAAGCATTTTTGGATCGATCATGATCAGTCGCACGTGCTCAGGATGCGTCTTGTAGAGAATACTTAGCACCATTGCATTGATGCCAACCGACTTACCTGAACCCGTTGTGCCGGCGATCAATAAGTGTGGCATACGAGCCAGATCAGCAACCACCGAATTGCCGCCAATGTCCTTGCCCAGTGCCAAAGTGAGCGGCGACGACAGGTCGTCGTAGGCGCGCGACTTAAGGATCTCGCCAAGTGTTACCAGCTGACGATTTTCATTTGGAATCTCAAGCCCAACGAAAGACTTGCCAGGAATGACCTCGACAATTCTCACGCTAACCACCGACAAGGAGCGCGCAAGGTCTTTGGCCAGATTTGCGATCTGGCTTACCTTGACTCCCGGTGCGGGATCCAGTTCGAAACGAGTAATAACCGGTCCAGGCGACACTGATTTCACTTCGACGTCGATCCCAAAGTCCTTGAGCTTTAACTCGACCAGCCGCGACATTGCTTCCAGGGATTCGGTCGAGTAACCGGCCTTCTGCTCCGGCGGGTCATCCAGCAATGACAGCGGCGGCAACTCACCCGCGGCTGGCGGATCGAACAGTGGGACCTGGCGTTCTTTTTCTGCGCGTTCACTTGGCTCCAGCGCCGCCAGAACTGGCTCGATTCGAGGTTTCGCACGATTGGCCTGGAGCTTCTTCTCTACTTTGACAACATCCTGCCGTGCAGCCGCACTGCGACGTCCTTCAGCTTTGTCACGTAATTCATCTATTTTCAGACGCGCCTTCTCAAAGCCTAGCAATGACCAACGGCCAATCCGGTCCATGACGGCGATCCAGGAAACACCGAGAAACAGCGACAGAGAAGCAACCCAAAGGCAAAACAGCAGTACGCTTGCGCCTAGAACTTTCATCAGGCCCTCAAGCCACTCACCGAGCGCCTGCCCAATAAAGCCGCCAGCCGTCTGGTTGAAGCCAATATCTGAAAAATGCAGTGATGACAGCGCACAACTCGTTACCAGAGTGGCGACAAAGCCCGCAAACCTTAGTCCGAAATCAAGCCGGGTCAGCTCTATTTGGGTTTTTTGCTCGCGATACAACATCCAGCCAACAAAGAACACCATAAAGGTGAATAAATAGGCTGGACGGCCAAACGATGTGAACAATAGATCAGCAATCCACGCACCAACCAGTCCGACGCCGTTTCCGACTGCATCTCTACTGGTGGTTTGAAACGGTCCGGGATCACCTTGATCGTACGTAAACAAGGCAAACCAAAGAATAAGCGCCAGAGCGCCGAACACGTACAATGCACCCTCGCGCAGGGTTTGCCGGACCTGAGACGACAGGCGTGTTTCCGGCACCTTTGTTTTAGCAGCTCTTGCCATGAAGATTCTTAATTCCCTACACTAGCCCAATTAGCATCTAATCCACATGAAGCTTGCCCACATACGCATCTGAAAGTCGCCCCTTGAATTCTGCATCAGGGCACACTATCAAATACTTCTGCGGGCAGTTCTATGCTTCATCTTTCTTACGGACAAATTATACATGAGTGACTTGAAACATTGCCGGGTTCTGATACTAGGCTCCGGCCCGGCCGGATATGCGGCCGCAGTCTATGCAGCCCGGGCCAATCTCAATCCGGTCTTGATTACCGGAATTGAGCAAGGCGGCCAACTAACAACGACCACGGACGTTGATAACTGGCCAGGGGATGTCGAAGGACTACAGGGCCCCGAATTGATGGATCGCATGCTGCGCCACGCGGAGCGCTTCAATACTGAAATCGTCAACGACCACATCCACACGGCCGATCTATCGACTCAGCCCTTCAAGCTGGTTGGCGACTATGCGACTTACACCTGTGACGCGCTGATCATCTCAACCGGTGCCACAGCAATGTATCTTGGCCTGGAATCGGAAGAGGCCTACAAAGGCCGCGGCGTCTCCGCTTGCGCAACTTGTGACGGCTTTTTCTATCGTGGCAAGCCTGTCGCCGTTATTGGTGGTGGCAACACAGCAGTCGAAGAAGCGCTTTATTTGAGCAATATCGCGTCCAAGGTGACCTTGGTTCACCGTCGTGACGAGTTGCGTTCCGAAAAGATATTGCAAGATCATCTTTTTGAGAAAGAAAAACAGGGCGTGGTCGAAATCAAATGGGACCATGTTCTTGACGAGGTGCTCGGCGATGACGCCGGGGTCACCGGAATGAGGATTAAAAGCACCAAGGACGAATCGGAAACAACGAACATCGACCTTGATGGCGTCTTTATCGCAATTGGCCACAAACCGAATACCAGCCTGTTTGATGGCCAGCTCGATATGAAGAACGGCTACATTGTCGTCAAGTCCGGCATTCAAGGCGACGCGACAGCCACGAGCATCCCCGGCGTGTTCGCAGCCGGCGACGTCGCCGATCAAATTTATCGCCAGGCGATCACGTCGGCGGGGGCCGGCTGTATGGCGGCACTCGATGCCGAGAAGTATGTCGATGCGCTGGAAAAGTCCGACGACAACTCGCAACACGCTGCGGCCTGATTTCGCGCACCGGCGATGCAGGTTACCGTCCACGATGCTATCGCCGACATTTCCAGCTCCGATTGGAATGCACTCGCCGGCAATGACTATCCCTTCTTAAGTCATGAGTTTCTGTCGGCGGCGGAAAGCTCCGGCAGCGTTTCGCTTGATAGCGGTTGGTCCCCTCGGCATTTAACGATCAGCGATACCAAGGGCCTGCGCGCTGCGATGCCCTTGTATGAAAAATCTCATTCCTGGGGCGAGTTCGTTTTTGATTGGGCCTGGGCGAACGCGTATGAACAGGCCGGGCTCGACTATTACCCCAAGCTGGTGTCGGCGGTTCCGTTTACGCCGGCGCCGAGTCGGCGTTTACTACTAAGAGATGCGGACGATCAAGACGCAGCACGTGGACTGCTGGATGCTGCTGTAACATTAGCTGAAGAAACGCAATGTTCCTCGCTGCACATACTCTTTCCAACCGCGGACGAGATGCCTCTATTTAAAGACGCAGGATTCTTGCTCAGAAAAGACTGCCAGTTTCATTGGCACAACAATGACTATCAGTCATTCGACGACTTTCTCAATACCTTTACATCGGTTAAGCGGAAAAAAGCGCGCCGCGACAGACGTCGTGTTCGGGAAAATGGCATTCAATTTCGCCGTCTAAACGGTACCCAAATCGATAGCGATACTTTAAACACGGTCTACCGTTTGATCAGCAATACCTTTTTGCGCAGAGGATCAACGCCCTACTACAGCGAATCGTTTTTTCAGGAAATCAGCGAGAAAATTCCCGACACTGTGTTGTATGTCATTGCTGAGCTGGATTCCGTCCCGGTCGCAGCAGCGGTATTCTTCGAAAGCCCAGAGCGCCTGTACGGACGCTACTGGGGCAGCGACGGTCATTACGATTCGCTGCATTTCGAGACCTGCTACTACCAGGGAATTGACTACTGCATTGAAACGGGCAAAGCGATTTTTGAACCCGGCACACAAGGCGAACACAAAATCAGCCGCGGATTTTCACCCGTTTCGACCTGGTCCGCGCACTGGCTAGCGCATCCGCAGTTTGCAAATGCGATCGAACAGTATCTGGATCAGGAAGGCAAACACGTTGATCGTTACATGGACGCTGTGGATTCACATACGCCGTACAAGCACACCGGCGACGACTCGTGACAGATGGCCACGTCATGTGGTTGGCAGACGATGATCCGCCGAATAGTTTCCCATCCGTTGATCGCGCACTTCAGGAACCCGATGGCTTGTTAGCGGCCGGCGGAGACCTGAGTCCGAGCCGCTTAATCTATGCCTACAGTCACGGTATTTTTCCATGGTACGAGGACGGACAGCCGCTATTGTGGTGGTCGCCAGACCCGCGTTGCATATTCCTGCCTGGCGACTTTCACTTGTCACGTCGTTTGCAGCGCGATTTGCACCGCTCAGATGCCGAAATTCGCGTCAATACGGCATTCGCCGACGTCGTAAGGGCTTGTGCCGCGCCGCGCCGCTCGGAACAGGGAACATGGATTACACCTGCCATGATGAGCGCATATCAGCACCTGCATGAATTGGGCTGGGCGCATTCCATCGAGATTTGGCAGGCGGAGAAACTGATTGGTGGCCTGTACGGAGTCGCTATTGGCAAGACATTCTTCGGCGAATCAATGTTCAGCAAACAACCCAACGCCTCCAAAATTGCCCTGTTATTCCTTGCCAAGCGTCTGCAGACGGGTGATTTTGACATTCTCGACTGCCAGGTCGTTTCCAGCCACTTACTTGGACTGGGGGCGCGTACCGTTGCTCGCAGTGATTTCCTGAGGACGCTAGAAAACGCTTGTGGCGACCCTGTTAGCTATAATGGCTGGCCGCATGGCCCCATACCATGCGCGAACTTAGTGACTTAATAGCCACTCGCTCATTGCAATACCCACGCCGTTTCTGCACAATTCGCCAGCCTTTTAGCAGTACAGAGAATTTTAGCCTTGGCTAAAGAAGAAGCACTACAAATGGAAGGCGTCGTAACAGAGACGCTGCCCAACACAACTTTTCGAGTTGAGCTCGAGAATGGTCATGTCGTGACCGCACACATTTCCGGCAAGATGCGCAAGAATTACATTCGCATCCTGACCGGCGACAGTGTCACTGTCGAACTGACACCCTACGATCTAAGCAAAGGCCGCATCGTCTACCGCGGCCGTTAGCACCCGCAGGGCATAAACACCCGCAGGGCATAAATACCCGTCGGGCATCAGCCTTCTGGTAGATGCTCCAGTTCACGTAGCGCCGGTTCCGCCTTCAATTCCAGATTGTCATCCTTGCCGACGACAACTTTGACGTGTCCGCCTTTCGCGAGACTTCCGAACAGCAGCTCTTCGGCCAATGGTCGCTTAATCTGCTCCTGGATAATTCTTGCCATGGGTCGCGCGCCCATTTTAGGGTCGTAGCCGCGCGTAGCGATCCAGTCACGAGCTTCGTCTTCAAGCTCCAGAGTAACGTTGTTGCTGTCCAGTTTCGCCTCCAACTCGACAACCAATTTGTCGACAACTCGCTTGATCGAATCGAGCTTTAATGAGGAAAACTCAATGATCGCGTCGAGACGATTGCGAAACTCCGGAGAAAACTTCTTGCGGATAACTGACATACCATCCGAACTGTGATCTTGTTCGGTAAAGCCTATCGAGGCGCGACTCATTTCCTCAGCGCCCGCGTTGGTCGTCATGACCAGTATGACGTTGCGAAAATCCGCCTTTCGACCATTGTTATCAGTCAGGGTACCGTGATCCATTACTTGCAATAGCAGGTTGAAAACCTCCGGATGAGCCTTCTCAATTTCATCAAGTAATACAACAGCATGTGGGTTTTTATTAATGCTTTCTGTTAAGAGTCCACCCTGGTCAAATCCGACATACCCCGGCGGCGCACCAATCAAACGCGATACCGTATGACGCTCCATATATTCCGACATATCGAAGCGAATCAATTCAACGCCCATGAGCATCGCAAGCTGTCGGGTGACCTCAGTCTTGCCGACACCTGTTGGACCAGCAAACAGAAATGCGCCAATGGGTTTTTCTTCTTCACGCAGCCCTGAACGTGACATCTTGATCGCGCCGCTCAATGCCTCAATTGCCGCGTCCTGACCGAAAATTGTGAGCTTGAGATCCCGATCCATGGTTCTCAAAGCATCACGATCTGATGATGAGACACTCTTGGCTGGAATTCGCGCCATTTTCGCGACGATGGTTTCAATCATTCGGACCGTCACTCGTTTGCCACGCTCAGCCAATGGTTTCAGCCGCAGATTCGCGCCCGCCTCATCCATTACGTCTATCGCTTTGTCCGGCAGATGACGATCGTTAATGTGTTTTGCGGCTAGCCTTGCAGCCGCCTCAAGCGCCGGATTATCGTACTTGATGCCATGATGCTCTTCGAATCGTGACTTCAACCCTTTCAGGATTGCGATGGTCTCGTCAATGCTGGGTTCCGGCACATCGATTTTCTGGAAACGACGCGCCAACGCGTGATCTTTCTCGAAAACACCGCGGTATTCGGCATAAGTAGTCGACCCAATGCAGCGCATCTCGCCGTTCGCCAACACCGGTTTGATCAGATTACTCGCGTCCATAACGCCACCGGAGGCCGCTCCGGCACCGATAACTGTATGAATTTCGTCGATGAACAAAATTGCGCCAGGGTCATCGCGAACCTCGGCGATAACGCCCTTCAGGCGTTTTTCAAAGTCACCGCGGTACTTTGTTCCAGCAATCAAGGAACCCATATCCAGGGAGTAAATCGTGCTTTCTGCCAACACTTCCGGTACTCGTTCCTCAACAATCAGGCGTGCCAAGCCTTCGGCCAGCGCCGTCTTGCCCACACCGGCTTCGCCCACAAAAAGAGGATTATTCTTGCGCCGCCGGCAAAGTATCTGCACGGTGCGCTCGATTTCAAGCTCACGTCCAATTAATGGATCGATCTTGCCCGCGATTGCCCGTTCATTGAGATTCGTCGCATACTTGTCCAACGGCGATAAGTCAGGCTCAGCTTCGGATTCCAGTTGTGCCTCACCGTCTTCCTCGCCGCCCTCACCCGGCACCTGCGCCAAACCGTGAGAAATGTAGTTAACGACATCGAGTCGCGATATATCCTGCAAACCCAAGAAATAGACGCCCTGTGATTGCTTCTCGGAAAAAATAGCGACCAGTACGTTGCTGCCAGTGACCTCTTTTTTGCCGCTGGACTGCACATGAAAAACTGCCCGCTGCAAGACACGCTGAAAGCCCAGCGTGGGCTGAACTTCAGTTTCATCGTCGTCTGCCATTATTGGCGTTTGCTCATCGATACACTCAGAGAGTTGACGGCGCAATTCGGCAACATTTGCCTCACAGGCTTTGAGAATCTCGTTCACGCTGGGAATATCCAGCAATGCAAGCAACAGGTGTTCGACCGTCATGAATTCGTGACGACGGTCGCGCGCACGCTGAAACGCCTCATTCAAACAATATTCGAGCTCGCTGCTCAGCATAAACTTGTCTCACTTTTCATTTAGGACTCTTCCATTGTGCATAATAGGGGGTGCTGGTACTGGTTCGCCATGCCCATCACCTGCGCCACCTTGGTTTCAGCGATTTCATAGCTAAATACGCCGCAGATCCCCTTGCCTTTGGTATGGACCTCCAGCATGACCTGAGTCGCGCGAGTACGTTCCATCGCAAATATGGATTCGAGGATCTCGACTACAAATTCCATAGGCGTAAAATCATCATTCAACAACACAACCCGGTACAGTGATGGCGGTTTTACCTTCGGCTGCGCCTCATCGACTGCAATGTCCAAGCTATCAATGCGTTCCAAGTCTTTTTTTCGTTCAGTCATAGTTAGGTCGTAAAGGTGATACTTTGCTTAAAAGTCAATAATCTGCTTGTTCGTGCTGCAGTTCAACCCGTATCATCGGGTCGCCGCGTTTATAGACTAGCGAGTCACATTAAATAGCTTCATTGAATATGATTTCAAGAGCAAATTGGTCAAATATTACGAGCGTAGACGGGGACAGCGCAGTGACTGCTGTGAATCGAGTCTTGCCGCCCCTCATTAGCTTCGCTGTGGTGATTCTAATCGCCTGGCAGCTTGCCCACATCGCCTGGATGCTGGTTCCAGGAACAAGTGCCGGAGTAGCGGTGCCGCTGCCGCAGTCGTTGCCGTCCAGTAGCAGTTCAACAAATCTGGCGACAGACGTCGATGAGATCGCTCAGGCGCATATTTTTGGAGTCGCCGATGCCGCACCTGAAGGTATGGCAGCCGTTATCTCGGAGGAAGATGAACTCGAAGAGACGCAGCGAAAAAACCTGACGCTGAATGGCACCGTCGCCTCGGAGATCCCTCGCTATTCGGTTGCCATCATTTCGGATGGTGGAAACGATCAAAAAGTCTATACGATTGGTGACTCGATCGACTCAGTTGCATCATTGCACGCGGTATACGCTGATCGGGTCGTACTTAATGAACGTGGCCTGTTAACAAGCCTCAAGTTACCGCGTGAATTCAAGGATGCGCCGGTCAGTACGACACGACGCGCGACGGCGACAACGAGGCAAACCTCCAACAACGCAAATAGCCTGCAGTCCGTCGTGACTCAAAATCTAACCAAGCTGACGGATGTCATTCGGCCAACGCCGTACCGAGTTAACGGAGAACAGGTAGGTTTTCGCGTTTATCCCGGACGTGACCGACGTCAGTTTGCAGCGCTTGGGCTACGCCCAGGCGACGTTATTACAGATATCGACGGACAGCCGCTTTCGGATGCGAGTCAGGCAATGCAGGTATTTCAATCACTTGGCACAGCAGAACAGGTTACCGTTACCCTTCAGCGTGATGGCACAGCGCAAACTTTGACGCTTAAAACCAGTCAATTAGATCTGAGCGACAACAAAACGAAATGAATCGAATACTATGAATCGAATTGTAAAAATTAAGCGCTGCATATTGCTGCTAGTGGCAGCACTCATGCTTCCTATCGCCTCAAGTAGTCTGGCTCAGGATGCCGGTATTACGCTCAACTGGAAAGATGCCGATATTCGAATTGTTGTCGAGGCGGTCAGTGAAGCGACGGGGAAGAACTTCATCCTTGACCCACGCGTCACCGGCAAGGTTAATCTGCTGTCAGCAGAACCGATGTCAAAAGAAGCCTTCTACGAAGCATTTCTGTCAATTCTCCAGGTACATGGATACGTTGCGGTCGATAGCGGCAACCTGACCAAGATTCTGCCGGACGCAACCGCACGACAATTCCCGACTAGCTTTGGTACTGCCGGCGCCGCCGGCCCCGATGATATGGCGACCCAGGTTATTCAGGTGCAAAACGTCGGCGCGACACAGCTCGTCCCCATCTTGCGGCCACTCATTCCACAGTACGGCCACATGGTCGCGCATGCTGGCTCAAATATGCTCATCATCTCTGACCGGGCAGCCAACCTGGCGCGTATGGTTTCTATTATTCGTCGCATCGACATGGCAAGTGATGATGATATTGAGGTGGTGTCTTTGCAGAACGCTTCAGCGACCGAGATAGTTCGAATCATGACAGCGCTAACGCAGACACAACGCGCCGACGGCGCTCCTGTCACTACCAGCCTGGTCGCAGATTCACGCACCAACAGCGTCCTGATTGGAGGCGACAAGTCTGACCGCTTACGCCTGCGTACGCTGATTGCCCATCTCGATACACCACTCGAAGCCGGCGGCGATTCGCAGGTACGTTACTTGCGCTACGCGGATGCCGAAGAATTGGCTACAAAGCTGCAAACGCATTTCACAAATATCTCCTCCGCAGGCAGCGGTGCCGCTGGACAAGCTGCAGCCGTTACGCCCTTTGATCAAATCAGCGTCTGGGCCGACCCACAAACCAATGCAATCATCGTTAATGCTCCGCCGAAGAAAATGCGCGCGTTGATGCAGATTGTCGACAGGCTGGATATTCGTCGGGCTCAAGTACTCGTAGAGGCGATCATCGTTGAAGTTATCGCTGACGAAGAAAATCGCCTCGGTGTTTCGTGGGCAATTGAAGGTTCGGGTAGCAACACACCAATCGCACTGACCGATTTTGAGGGCGTCCCTGGAATTGTTGATTTCGCGACTGCGGCGGGCGGCGGCGAAGTCAACCCCGAGGGCCTGATTCGCACCGGCGTGACAGTTGGCTTGGGCCGTATTTCCGATTCTGGCGTCAGCTTTGCGGCTATTTTGAATGCGCTGGAAGGCGATGCCGATACTAATATTATTTCCACACCTTCTATCGTGACTACCGACAATGAAGAGGCCACGCTTAATGTTGGCCAGGAAGTGCCATTCGTTACGGGCTCGTTTACGAACACTGGTGGTGCCGCTGGTGCGGTCAATCCGTTCCAGACCATCAACCGTGAGCAAATCGGTGTGAAGCTGTCAATCACGCCGCAGATCAACGAAGGTGATTCAATGGTTCTCGATATTTCACAGGAAATATCGAGCATTTCTCAAGCAGCCAGCGGCGCCGTCGACTTAATTACCAATCAACGTATTATTGAAACAACAGTGATAGTTGACGATGGCGAGATCCTTGTACTCGGTGGCCTGATCGAGGATACATTACGGGAAAGTCATCAGGCAGTTCCCGTTCTTGGCAATATTCCTTTGATCGGCGCTCTGTTTCGGTCGCAGCAGACCGAGAAAACCAAAACTAACTTAATGATCTTCATACGCGCCGAGATCATGCGTGACTCTGCTCAAACTGCGATTCAAACCAACTCCAAATACAACATGATTCGTGATGTGCAGCGCGCCAGAGAACAAACCAATATTCAACTAATGCCCGGTCGAACACCGCCGATACTACCTCCCCTGGAAGAGCCTCAAGACGATGGAAGCGAATAGCGAAATCGCAATGGAAACAGTTGACGACGCAATCGATACGACGCGTCGCGTGCTACCATTTTCTTTCGCGAAACGAAACGGCGTACTTATTCAGGAGCTCGGCGCAGACTCCGGCAAGGCCGTTTATCGCAGCAATGCAACGCCACTGAGTCTCGCCGAACTGCGTCGTTTTGCCGGCGTACCGATGCAATTGTCTCGCGTTTCCAGCGAAGTATTTGACAGCATGCTGCAGGAATCCTATGAGCAGGATTCCACGAATGCCGCGCAAATGGTCGACGGTCTGGACGAAGAATTCAATCTGACCCAATTCGCACAAGAGTTGGAGCCTTCTGACCTTCTGGAGAGCAACGACGACGCACCGATTATTCGCTTCATCAATGCTGTCCTTACCGAAGCGATCAAGGAAAACGCATCCGACGTTCACGTCGAGACCTACGAGAATCGATTGGGCGTCCGGTTTCGAGTCGATGGCGTTATGCGCGAAGTATTGCAAACGCGCCGCGCGCTCGCGCCATTGATCGTATCCCGCATTAAAGTCATGTCACGACTCGATATTGCCGAAAAACGCCTGCCGCAAGATGGTCGCATTTCATTAAAGATAGGCGGTCGTGCAGTCGATGTCCGCGTTTCCACTTTGCCATCCGGACACGGCGAGCGCGTCGTCTTACGCTTGCTCGACAAGCAGGCGGGCCGCCTGGATTTGTCATCATTAGGGATGGACGAGGTTTCAATGCAGTCTATGGATGAACTGATCCATAAGCCGCATGGCATTATTTTGGTTACCGGCCCGACGGGTTCTGGTAAGACCACCACCTTGTATGCTTCGCTCGCGCGCATCAACGACAATAGTCGCAACATCATGACGGTCGAGGATCCGATCGAGTATCTAATCGATGGCATTGGCCAGACACAGGTCAACACCAAAGTAGAGATGACATTTGCTCGCGGCTTGCGAGCTATCCTGCGGCAAGATCCAGACGTCGTCATGGTCGGCGAAATTCGTGATCTCGAGACCGCTGAAATTGCTGTTCAGGCGAGTCTGACAGGCCACCTGGTGTTATCAACATTACACACCAATACCGCCAGCGGTGCCGTGACCCGACTTCGAGACATGGGGGTAGCGCCTTATTTACTATCCTCGAGTCTGATCGGTGTCCTTGCACAGCGACTGGTCCGCGTACTCGATGATGATTCCAAGATTCCGTACACGGCATCCGATTACGAGTGCCAGGCACTCGGCGTCGATTCAACAAATCCTCCTACGCTTTACAAGGCTGGCAGCGGCGGCAATCGCGGCTTTGTTGGGCGTACCGGTATCTATGAAATGATCAACGTCGATGATGCTATGCGAGAAATGATCCATGATGGCGTTAGCGAGCAAGAGCTTGAACGTCAGGCGCGAAAGAGCAGCCCCAATATTCGCGCCGACGGCCGTCGCCTGGTCATGGCCGGCCAAACGACGCTAGACGAAGTCCTGCGTGTCACTCGCGAAGATTAGACTCATCAGGGATAGACACTAATGGGAGCGTTCGAGTACGTCGCGATGGATCAGGCAGGCAAGCAGAGAAAGGGCTTGCTTGAGGGCGATACGCCGAAGCATATCCGTCAATTGCTTCGTGACAGGCAGTTAATGCCGGTTAGTGTTGCGGAAGTAGCCAACAAGGAAGCGGACCGGCAACGCAGCTTTTCTTTTCGTAAAGGAATTTCATCCGCCGAGCTGGCCTTGCTTACTCGGCAGCTGGCTTCATTGGCGCAATCGGGCATGCCGCTCGAGGAAGCCCTGCTAGCTGTATCGGAACAGAATGACAATCCACGCACCAAGAGCATCCTTCTTGGTGTGCGCGCCAAAGTTATGGAAGGACATACTCTGGCGGACGGCTTCGGTGAATTTCCGCAAGCCTTTCCGGAGTTATATCGGGCGACCGTGGCAGCTGGCGAGCAATCAGGACACCTCGACATTGTGCTCGAACGTTTGGCTGACTACACCGAGTCACGACAAGAACTGCGACAGAACATTACCAACGCGATGGTTTATCCGATCGCATTGATTGTCATGGCGCTCAGTATTATTGGCTTCATGCTGGCGACCGTAGTGCCAAAGATTGTTAGTGTTTTTGAAAGTACCAGAGCAGACCTGCCCGGACTGACGCGTGGCTTGATCGCGACCAGTGACTTCCTGCGCGATTACTGGTTTTTACTCGGTATCGGCTTAGCCGCGGTGGCGTACGGAATTTGGTGGGTATTGCAGAAAGAAGGACCACGCCGCAGCTATCACGGCATTCTCTTAAAGATGCCGATTTCCGGACGCCTGACGCGCGGTATCAATACGGCTCGCTTTACGCGGACCTTGAGTATTTTGGCGGGCAGCGGCGTGCCTATTCTCGAAGCATTAAAAATATCATCCGAAGTCATCGAAAATCTGCCTATGCGAGATGCCGTCTCGGAAGCTACTGTTCGAGTTCGCGAAGGTGGCTCGATCAGTAAATCACTTGCTAGCAGCCGATTGTTTCCACCTATGATGATTCACTTGATTTCCAGCGGTGAGGCCGGCGGCAAACTTGAGGAAATGCTGGACCGCGCGGCTGCTGGCCAGGAGCGGGAAGTGAATGGCTTAATTGCTGCATTACTTGGTATATTGCAACCGTTGGTCATCGTATTTATGGGTGGGATCGTGCTGCTAATCGTCCTGGCTATCCTGCTACCTATTTTCGAGATCAACAACCTTATTCGTTAATCAGGTTTTTAGTCTGGTGAGGTATTCCCAAATAGAGGTACATAATGAGCGGCGATGTTAAAGACAACACTGACGAGAACGGCAGTGAGAACAACGAGAGTGAATATAACGAGAGTGAGAATGATGTTGCGGAAGCGTTGGCTGATGGCGACATCGTTGTTGATTTCGACGAAACGGTTGGTGATTTAGCCGCCGTATTAAGTGTTGAGAAACTTGAAGCTAAAGTCGATTCTGCGGATATGGATGAGGTTGCGGAAAAAGCCCAGATTCGAAGACGACTTGAAGAGCTTCGCCAACAGCGAGAAGCCGATCTCGATGGGACTTTTAACATCAAAATGGATGACGACTAGCGGGCGTTATCTAAAATCTCTGGAGTGAACACTAAGACCACCGAGCATCTCGGTGTGATCAAACAGTCGCCGTGCAATAACGTGAATAACCTTCCCTTCGACCTGCAACTCTCCCGCAATTCCAAGCAGCCGAGCATTGAGAAGTACCGATCTGAATTCTTCAGCAATCTTCTTCCAGATAATCACGTTAATCTGACCGGACTCATCCTCCAGCGTGACAAACGTAACGCCGCTTGCGGTTCCTGGCCGCTGCCTGGTAATAACAAGCCCTGCCACATTAATGGGCTGACCACTCAAGCTGGCCGGCAACTGCTCCGCAGCAACATAGTTGTAACGGTCCAGATGACGGCGCAGTAAACACATCGGATGGCGCCGCAACGTTAAGCCAGTACTTTGATAGTCAGCGACGATATCCTGTCCTTCTGTCGGTTTCTTTAGAAGTGGTGACGCTTCGTAATGTTGCATCGACTTGAATAATGGCAACGGTTTTTCTGTACCAGCAACTGCCCACCGCGCACGGTGTCGATCACCTGACAGCGCCTTCAGCGCTCCTGCTGTTGCCAGCAATCCCAGTTCGCGTTGTTCAAGTTGAGTTCTTTCGAGGAGTCCTTGTACTTGCCGGTACTCACCTCGCTCACGTTCACTCACAATTCTTCTTCCCGCCTCCTCAGAAAGTCCCTTAACCAATCGCAGCCCCAGGCGAAGAACGGCTGCACCCTCCTCACCAGTTTCAAGGCTGCAATCCCAGTCACTGCAATTAATATCAACCGCATTTACCTGCACACCATGACGGTGTACGTCCTGCACCAATTGCGAAGCAGAATAGAAACCCATTGGTTGGCTATTGATAAGCGCACAGGCAAATGCTGCCGGTGTGTGGTACTTCAACCAACAGGAAACATAAACCAGCAACGCAAAGCTCGCCGAATGCGATTCGGGAAAACCATACTCGCCGAAACCTTCAATCTGGCGAAATATCTGGCGCGCGAAACCCTCATCATAGCCACGCTCGCGCATACCCGAAATTAACTTGTCTTCGAACGGTCCCAAACCACCGCGCCGTTTCCAGGCAGCCATTGCGCGCCGTAATTGATCAGCCTCTCCAGGTGTAAAACCGGCGGCAACCACTGCAAGTTGCATCACCTGTTCCTGAAAAATCGGCACTCCCAAGGTGCGTTGCAAAACACCTTTAACCTCTTCGCTGGGATAGTCGACAGCCTCCTCTCCGTTTCTACGCCGTAGATACGGATGCACCATATCGCCTTGGATAGGTCCCGGCCGAATAATCGCGACTTCGATAACAAGGTCGTAATAACATCGTGGTTTAAGCCTCGGCAACATAGCCATTTGCGCACGCGACTCAATTTGAAACACGCCCATAGTGTCGCCATCACAAATCATGTCGTATACCAGCGGGTCCTCCGCCGGTACGCTTGCCAACGTGTACTCGCGACCATCGAAGTCGCGAATCAAATCGAAACTACGCCGTATCGCAGTCAACATACCGAGCCCCAGTACATCGACTTTGAGCAGTCCCATCTCTTCGAGGTCATCTTTTTCCCATTGAATGACGGTACGATTCGGCATCGTTGCATTCTCTATGGGCACTAACTCATGCAGTGGTGCATCGGAGATGATAAAGCCACCAACGTGTTGTGAGAGATGACGAGGAAAACCAATAATTTCGCGAACCAGGTACAAAAGTCGCCGGATAATCGGGCTATCGGGATCCATGCCAGCCTCCAGAATGCGGCTATCGTCGACTTTGTGGCCATCCCACCACTGCATCGATCGTGACAAGCGACTTATCTGTAAGTCACTTAAGCCCAGCAGCTTGCCGACATCACGCAGTGCACTACGCGGCCGATAGCTAATAACGGTAGCGGCCAAAGCAGCACGTTCCCGACCGTATTTAGCATAGATATATTGAATCACCTCTTCACGACGCTCATGTTCGAAATCCACATCGATATCTGGGGGTTCGTTACGCTCTTTGGAGATAAAGCGTTCGACCAAGACCTGCATCCGATCCGGATCTACCTCAGTAATGCCCAAACAGAAGCACACCGCAGAGTTCGCCGCTGAGCCGCGGCCCTGACAGAGAATATGCTGCGAACGCGCAAAAGCGACAATATCCTGTACCGTCAAAAAATAGGATTCGTATTTGAGTTCGGCAATCAACTTTAATTCGTGTTCGACAAGTGCCCGCACCTTGGCTGGTACGCCCGTTGGCCAGCGCCGACAGATACCTTCTTCGGTGAGCTTCCTGAGATAAGCGCCTGCCGTTTCACCATCGGGCACTAACTCGTTAGGGTATTCGTAGCGCAGATCATCCAGCGAAAAATTTATGCTGTCGGCTATACGTACTGACTCAGCTAACAGTTCTGACGGATAGACGCGTTCAAGTACGGCGAGTGAGCGCAAGTGACGCTCGCCATTGGCATACAAGGCAAACCCGGCCTTATCGACAGTCGTACCAATACGAATCGCGGTGAGCGCATCCTGTAGAATACGGCGTGCACGAATATGCATATGCACGTCACCACAGGCCACCAGTGGCAGCTTTAAACGCTCACCTTCAGCACGCAGCCTGTCAAGCTGCTGTCGCTGCCGTCCATCGGCCAATAACTCCACTGCGATCCACAGCCGGTCACGAAATGTTTCGCGTATCCAGTGATCCTCAACATCGAGTGACAAATCCTTGTCGGGTACCCACAACACAAGACAACCGGGTAAACCATCTTCGAAATCGAGTCGCGTCAGCTCATAGCTGCCCTTCTCAGCCGCACGCCGTGCATTGGTGATGAGTTCACACAGCGCCGCGTAGCCCTGGCAATTTTGCACCAGTACAACCAGCTTCCGCCCGCTACGCAGGCGTAACTCCGAACCGATGATGAGCTTCTTTAGTCCAGCCTGTTTCGCCGCTGCATGTGCACGTACAACCCCCGACATTGAACACTCGTCAGTAATTGCGAGCGCCTCGTAGCCAAGCTGTATCGCCCTGCTAACCAGCTCTTCCGGATGCGACGCACCGCGCAGGAATGTAAAGTTACTCAGTGCATGTAACTCGGCGTAACGATTAGCCGAAGATGCCATGCAGATACCAATCTGGCGCTTGCTGTCGGTTGCGAAATACCCATAAGCGTATGCCCGCAGCGTTCATCGCCGTGTAGTAATCGCGGGAAATACTGTCCTCGTCCCACCAGCCCGTCTCAAGTCGCTCGGGTCCTTCGAGCAACATTAAGCGGCCGCCTCTGTGTGAAGGATAGCCACAGTCGAGTGTCAACAAAGCTGGTTTTGGCAACATCCACAATGGTCGTGGTATGTCATTTGTCACCAGCGTGCTGACAGCCCAGTCTGACAACGGGTCCTGTGTACTCCAGGCGTACTCAGGCCGATGCTCCGCCACCATCGTCATCGCGTTTACCGACTGATCACCAATGCGCGCAGTCAAGCGCTCCGCCAGTTGCGCAATAGAGTAACGCCGCCCCTGCTTACCGTCTTTGCTATGAAAATTAAGGCGCGCAGTCTCTGCCTGCAATGGCTGTGACAAACCACTGCGCAAGCGTACGGCAATAACCGCCTCCGGTAGGCGTAAGGCCTCAAAGCGAATCTTTAAAAGATCGAACCAACGCGTTGCCGAGCGATCAGCGAGTGCCGAGCCCAGGGATAATTCGCTTGCCGCACTTTTAAGATGGAAAAAACTAAAGCGTAATCGCTGCGTAGCCAATTGACGTGCCAATAAAAACTGCTCATGCGATAACAGCAGCTCACGACAAATGTTTAACAATAATTCACGGTCCGATTGTTCTTCTGTCATTTCGAAATCAGCGCAAAAACGCTCCGCTGCGCGCCATGAATCACGTGGGTCCGGCAGATCGCCCAACGCACGATCAAGATCCAGTAAACGTTCTGCACCAAAACGCCGCGTAAAACCTTCTCTCGGCAAACGCAGACAATCACCAATGTTGTTAATGCCCATACCTGTCAGCGACTCACGCTGACCGTTTGACCAGTGCAAACAAGTCAGAGGTAATTGGCGTATTGCAGCGGGCAGATTTTCTTTCGCCCGAATGCAAACGCGACGACCCGCTCTTGCCAACCAGGTCGCGGCCAGCGGTGTCGGCGCAATCGCCATCGCGGCCGAAAAGCCCTCTGCCGCCAAACCCTCCGATATTTTCTGGCGCAGCGTGGGCAAGCCACCAAATAAGCGCACGCTGCCAGCAATCTCCAGCAACAGCACATCCCTGCCTGCAATACTGACAAAAGAAGAAAAACGCTCCAGCCAGGTAGCCAGCCGTTCAAGTACTTGCTGTTCACGCAGCGGATTGCGTTCTTGCAGCGTTAATGCTGGCAACAAAGCTAGCGCCGCATTGCTTGACTGACCCGCCATGATGCCTGCTGCCGCTGCCTTCGCATCCGTTTGCAGCACTCTATAGATGCCGTGCTGTTCCTCAACGATCGCCAGCGCTTCTGCAGAAGAGCGACAAGCCTGTAAAGGCAAATTGGGCAAGTAGATACAAAACCACAAACGCTGCACCGCAGTTGGCGTTATAGACAGTGGTTTTACCGCTGCGGCAGGTACCGCAGGTTCCGCAAACGGTAAAGTTTGCTGCTTTGCAGAGGAAGTTGGGGCGGTGTCCCGCGCCGCGACGGGAGATTTTCGTGCCCGCGACACAGTTAAAATAAATCGTTTAAAACAGTCGGGCGACCACCACGACTTTTTAAAATATGAACACGAGTGCCTTCACCCGTCGATTGTAATTCCAGGCGTAATGCAGCAGCAGATGTCTGGTGGCGCGCATTCAACGGGCGAAATGCTATCGCCCAGCTATGCCCCTTCTCGGCCGCCAGCTGTAATCGTCGGCTCGCTTGATCGTCGAGCTTATCGGGCCATAACAATACGGCGGCACAAGTACCCGACGACAATGCCTGCTCAGCGGACCACAACAATTCACTGTCGTCTTTCGGCCGCACGATCAGCATGCGCGATAAATCAATGCCGCATTGTTGCAATGCAGGCGCGTAGGGTTGAAACGGTGGCGCGATCCAGGCAATCCAGCCCGGTTCAGCGTATTCGCCAGCGTAGCTTTCGGATTCTTCAGCACTCAGTTGTGCCAGTGCCGGCATCAGTAAACGCAGTTCACCAATACCGTACTGTCCGATGAGAATTTCGGTTAATGCCTGTAGCGGCCAGCCACCGCCGGGGAGGCAACGATCAAGCTTGGGATAACCACTGGTAAGTCCAACCCGAGTATCGGTCTGACTGCTGCCCCGCCAAACCCGCGGGTTCTCCAGTAGTTTCTCCAAACTCATCCTTAAGACCCATCAATGCAGCGGTAAGCCGTCACGAATAACGCCAACAACCACGCCCTCAATAACCAGATTCTGCTCTCTTAAGTCGACTTCAATGGGTTCAAAATCTGTATTTTCTGGCAGCAACGACACCACCGAACCATTTTGCCGGTAACGTTTAACCGTTACCTCGTCATCAAGGCGCGCAACAATGATCTGCCGACTGCGAACCTCTGGCGTGCGATGTACCGCAACGAGATCGCCATCGAGTATGCCAGCATCGCGCATACTCATGCCCTGTACTCGTAATAGATAATGCGGTTTAGGATTAAAAAGTTGCGGATCAATACGATAATGTGTCTCGATATGCTCCTCTGCGAGGATGGGATTGCCCGCGGCAACCCGACCCACCAGCGGCAAACCGATCTGATCGCGCAGAGAATCTTTTAGCTGAATACCACGCGAAGCGCCCGGCACCAAGTCCAGCACACCCTTGCGCTGCAAGGCACGTAAGTGCTCCTCAGCGGCATTAGGGGATTTAAAACCCAGCTCGCGGGCAATCTCTGCACGCGTCGGCGGCATGCCGGTTTCGTAGATAACATCTTGAATTAATTCGAGAATTTGTTTTTGTCTAGGGGTCAGTTCGCGCATTTGAGCAGTTCCTGTATGTATTCACAGTATGCTGGGATTATATACAGTAGTTCGCTCAGTGCAAGCTCCTATTACCAGGTCGTCATATCACCGCCATGGATAGAGAAGCCTAGGCATTCCTTCACTCGCAGGCGGAATAGTTCAGCCTGAGCATCCACCGCTGCAATGGCGGTTAATTAAAAGCGGCAGTGTCGCTCAGGAGAGACAATAGTGAATAAAAACAAGCACAACATTGCACCCATGGTCAGATTGGGAAATAATGCGCCTGCTAATTTAGCTAACTATCAAGGGACCTTTCAAATGAAAAAGACCGCACTTAGAGCAAGCGGACTCGTACTCCTCCTAGCACTGGCCGCCGGCTGCGCATCACAAGCAAGTTTGGACGAAGTTAGAGCAACGGCTGAACGTGCTGCTGCTGACGCTGCTGCTGCAGCGTCTTCTGTAGAAACTGCACGTGCTGCTGCTGATCGCGCTTCTCAGGCTGCTTCTGCTGCACAAAGCACCGCTGATCAAGCGCTTTCTGCTTCAACAGAAGCACAGGCTTGCTGCGAAGCAAACCGCGAAAGCATGGAGCGTATGTTCCAGAAATCGATGTCTAAGTAGTACGACTACTTAACAGCATCTATTCGAACGCCGCGCTTGTCGCGGCGTTTTTTATGCGCGCCTCAATATTCATCGACTCGATGGCTCCGCCAACCGTCTCGGGAATACCATCGGCACGTTCCACCAGCGCCTCCACCTGATCCCAATCCAGCTCGCCGGCACGCTCAGCTGTAGTGGCGATGAATTGTTCGGTGACATGTGTCAGTGGATCTTTACTCAGCGACTCTACGTCGGGCAGCGCGACATCTGCATCGAGCGCTTCGATATGCTCTTGAGTTTCTTCAGGCAAGCGTTGTGGCACTTCGAGTAAGGGGTGCACTTCTATGACCAGCGCTTCACCATCCCAGCCCATCTTTACCGGTGCGTCGATGATACGCACAGCCGTCTTAACCCTGACCCGTTCAAACAGAAATTCAACGTCTTCCGGAAACATGCGTATGCAACCGTGGGATACGCGCATACCAACGCCCGCAGGCCGGTTAGTGCCATGTATGAGATAGCCCGGCAACCCTAATCGCAATGCGCGCGTTCCCAGCGGATTCTCAGGGCCTGGCGGCACGATGCGTGGTAGCGGATCACCATCGGCTGCGTGTTCATCGCGCACTGACTGCGGTGGATACCAGGCTGGATCCTTCGCCATCGCAACAATTTGCGTGAGTCCCAGGGGTGTTTCCCAGTCCATACGGCCAATGCTCATGGGATAGGTGTGCACCTTCGCCGTCTCACCAGCCTTTGCTTCCGGAAAATAGTACATCCGGTACTCGGCAAGATTAAGGACCAAACCCTTTCTTGGCGCCGGCGGCAATACAAAGCGGTTCGGCAAAATAATCTCGGTGCCCTCGCCCGGCAACCAGACATTGACGTCCGGATTTGCACGAACAACATCCTGATAGCCCAGACCGTGGCGGCGAGCAATGTCGACCAGCGTATCTTCGTGGGTTGCTACAACCGTTGATATCTCACCGATAACGTCCTGCCCTTCCGGCGGCAGATCATAAATCGCCGCGCGTACTGGAAGTACCGCGAATAGGAGTACAAAGATAATTGGGATATATCGCATCACTGGCCTATCTCTTCTGCTTCGATAACTTCAGTTTCTGATTCTGCCGCCAAAAGCCACGCCTGCATCGCGTCACTTTTCAACAGACGGCGTGGATAAAGTTTTGCGGACTCAGGCAGATCAATGCCGTAGGTCCTGAAACGTAATACTACTGGCGCAAACATCGCATCTGCAATCGAGAAATCGCCAAATAGCCAATCGCCGTGCTCACTATACTGGCGCTGGCAGTCAGTCCAAATCGCAATTATGCGGCGGATATCATCGCCGAGCTCATCCGCCACTTCGACCTTACGCCCCATCGCACGACAATTCATTGGCATGGCGCTTCGCAGCGCTGCGAATCCTGAGTGCATTTCGGCACAAATCGATCGGGCATGCGCTCGGGAAGCGGCATCCACCGGCCATAAAGCTTTCTCAGGCCAGCGCTCTGCGATGGTCTCCGCGATCGCCATTGTGTCCCAGACTGTCAGGTCACCAAGCCTTAATACAGGTACACGACCCGCCGCGGAAACATCGAGTAGTTCGCGCTGTGTGGTCGGTGTATCCAGCGCAATACGGTGCTCTTCGAAATCGATACTCGACTCACGCAACAGTAACCAGGCGCGTAACGACCATGACGAATAATTCTTGTTGCCGATGGTGAGTATCGCTTTCATCTTACAGTCGCATTAACACCGTACCCCAGGTAAAGCCGCCGCCAAAAGCTTCCGCCAAAACCAGCTGGCCTTTCTTGATGCGGCCATCGCGTATGCCAACGTCAAGTGCCATCGGCACTGAGGCAGCAGACGTGTTGCCGTGGTCTTGTACCGTAACGATGACTTTTTCCATGGGCATGTTGAGGCGTTTTGCCATCGCCTGAATAATACGAATGTTCGCTTGATGTGGAACCAGCCAATCAAGCTCTTCATGGGTAATGCCCGCATCCTCCAAAGTCTTCGCTGCAATATTACCGAGCGTCTTAACTGCAACCTTAAATACTTCGTTGCCCGTCATCAAAATTTTTCCTGATTCCGTTCCTGCTAACGCCAGATTGTTGGACGCGCCATACGGATAGTGCAACAAGTCTTTGTATTGTCCGTCAGCACCGAGATGACAGGAAATAATTCCGGGTTCGTCCGATGGCTTAAGAATGACGGCGCCAGCCCCATCACCGAACAACACGCAGGTATTGCGATCATTCCAGTCCAGTAGCTTCGTAATGCACTCTGCACCCAAGACCAATACGCACTTTGCTTCACCGGCCTTGATAAATTTATCTGCGGTGCTTAACGCGTAGATAAATCCGGTACACGCTGCTTCGAGGCTGAATGCGGCGCAAGCCGGGATGCCAAGTTTGTGTTGAACAATCGTCGACACATTCGGGAAAATAAAATCTGGGGTTGTTGTTCCTGTGATCACCATGTCGATGTCAGTAACGTCTATACCGGCATCTTCGATCGCGATCTTAGCCGCCTCGATACACATGTCAGAAACCGCTTGATCTTCTGTACACACGTGCCGCCGCTCAACACCGGTGCGAGTGCGAATCCATTCGTCACTGGTATCGACGATCTTTTCAAGATCGGCATTCGTCATTACTTTTTCCGGGAGGTACCTCCCTGTCCCGGCAATGCGCGAATATTTCATGACGCTTCCTTCTGCAGCAAACTTCCGATCTGCTGTGGCAACTGATTCCTGACTTCAACAATTGCAGTATCGATCGCATGTTGAAAACCGACCGAATCCGCGCCACCGTGGCTTTTAATAACAATACCATTTAGGCCAACCAGAGTCGCACCATTGTAGTTGCGGGAATCCATTTCTACCGACAGTCTTCTTAGGACCGAACTGGCGAGCATCGCCTGCAGCTTGGAAAACCAGCTCCGCGTGAACGACTGCCTGAGAAAATGCCGTACCAGATCGACTGCGCCCTCGATGGTCTTTAGTGCCACATTGCCTGTGAATCCATCCGTTACTACGACGTCGGCTTTGCCGGAAAAAAGATCGTTCCCTTCAATGAAGCCAACATAGTTTAGAGTACTGTCCTGCAGCATCTTCGCCGCCTCGCGAACCGTGTCGTTGCCCTTGATATCCTCGGAACCAATATTTAGCAGCGCAACACGAGGCCGCTCGACTCCCTGAAAATCTGAACGCACGATCGAACCCATCATCGCGAACTGAAAGAGTTGCTCAGCGCTTGCCTGTGCATTAGCGCCCAAATCGAGCATGTGCAGCGAGCCACCGATCGCTGGAAGTTCCGCGATGAATGCAGGGCGATCAATACCCGGTTGTGTTTTGAGGACAAACTTCGCCGTCGCCATCAACGCGCCGGTATTACCAGAGCTAACGCAGCCGTCAGCCTCGCCGTTTTTTATAAGATCGATAGCGACTCGCATCGACGAGTCCTTCTTGCGCCGCAGCGCCTCTGCGGGCGGCTCAGACATGGCCACGACTTCGGATGCGTGCACAATGCGTAGTCGCCCGTTGTCGCCGATGATTCGTGACACGAGATCATCGAGTTCGGCCTGATCACCGACTAGCAGAAGATTTATATCGGAATGTTTTTCAAGCGTCGCGGCAGCCGCGCGCACAACAACCTCAGCGCCGAGGTCGCCGCTCATCGCATCCAGAGAGATGGTTGAGTTTGTTCCCACGAAAAATAAGACCGAAACTTATATTTCGGTCTTATCAGGAATGCTTACTCGTCGTCGTCTACGATTTCAGGTTGCTTGACAACCTGTACGCCACGGTAAAACCCGTCCGGCGTTAAACGATGACGCAGATGCGTTTCACCCGAAGTCGGGTCAACAGAAAGTGCTGCGCTCTTAAGCTTGTCGTGTGAACGACGTCCGCCGCGTGTAGATGGTGTCCTGCGGCTTTTTTGAACTGCCATTATCTTCTCCTTAAGACCTGCCTATTCATCCAGGTCCTTTTTATTTCGTTTCATTTGCGATGCTAGCGCCGCAAACGGTCGTCTCAAATCAGTTGCGCTATCGTCATATGACGCAAACGTTTTGCAATCTGCAATATTATCGTGCGTTGCCGAAAACGGCAGCGCCATGATCAACAATTCCTCTACGATATCTTGCGGTCGCAGAGCTTCTTCCTGGAGCTCCCAGACTTCATAGTCTTCGAACTCATCCACCGCCTCTTGTTGCCCTACCAGCAACAGTTTCGGCTCAATACTCAGCGCTTGCCGGAACGGCTCCAGGCACCGCTGACAAACCGCATCCACCGTGGTACTGGCGCTTCCCGTTACTGTGGGAATTCCGTCTGCTTCCACGATAAAGCCGAATTGTAGCTCACCGCAAACAATAGAATCACGCCATGATGATGGAATTTTATCCGCCTCAAGCGCAGCAAGATCAGCCTCGACAATCTCAGACAGCTTATCGAAAGAGCTAATTTTCTCACTAATTTCAATAACTTGTCGGACCGACGCAAATTCAACGGCGGTACGAAGATCTTGCAGCGGATTGCCCATGGCGCGCGCATGATAAGGACCCCGGCGCTTGCTGTCAAAGACTCATCTGCGCCATTGCGAAGAATTCTGATCGCAATAGCCAGCAAACCGGGTAAACTTTCACAGGATTCTCATAACAGACTGATTTTTTTATGCAAAACCCTTCCGCGCCAACGATCTTTCTGGCCTCATCGTCGCCGTATCGGCGTGGTCTTCTGGACCGCTTCTTAACGCAGTACGAAACCGTCTCACCAGACGTTGACGAATCAAATATCGACCGCTTGCCTCCTGAGCAGCTCGCAACCCAGTTGGCCCGCAAGAAAGCGGAGGCAGTTGCCACCAATGCCCGCCAAGCGCTCGTCATAGGCGCAGACCAATTGGCCGTTCTCGATGACCAGGTACTGGGAAAGCCCGGGGATCACCAAAAGGCGATTGAACAGCTCCTCGCCGCATCCGGTAAATCGGTAAAATTTCTTACCGCCGTCTGCGTGCTCGACCCGATCGAGCGCACGCGATACGAGCATACCGACACTACCACCGTTCACTTCCGGCAATTTGATCGTCGTTTGGCAGAAGCTTACTTACGCCACGATGAACCCTACGATTGTGCGGGCAGCTTCAAATTAGAAGGCGCGGGATTTGTACTGTTTGATTCCGTGACCACGGACGATCCAACGGCATTGATCGGGCTGCCGATGATCTGGGTCGCTGATCGACTATTGCAGCTCGGGTATTTGTTGACCTAAGCACGGCCACACCGCAGTAGTGTCAGCCGAAAAATCACAGCATGTTACTGGCAGCAGCTGTCGCCTCACTGCTCGCTATCGACTGCGTCGTTTTCGCTTCACGCATTGTCCGAGAAACTTATCCAGGTCCTCGGCAAGCGGCGCCGTAAAGTGATGCTCATTGCCACTTTCATCGGGAAACGCTATGGACTGCGCGTGCAGGAACAAGCGCCGCAAACCGAGTTTTTTCGCTTTGTCGTTCGCCTCGTCATCACCGTAACGATAGTCACCCAGTATCGGAAACTCAAGATGATCCAGATGCACACGTATCTGATGTGTGCGCCCGGTACGCGGCGCACACTGCATTAAGCTGTAATCACCATAGAGGCGCGATAACGAAACTTCAGTCTGCGCAGATTTGCCATTCTTGCTATTGACGACAACATGGCGCTCGCCGTTTTCTCGGTTCTGCACCCATAATGGCGCATCGATCAACTGCTCGCCGAGCTGCCATTTACCAACCACCAACGCCATGTAGTTTTTTTCAACCCGACCCTCACGAAACCGCTCATGCAACTCGCGCAATGCGCTGCGGCGCTTGGCCATAACCAGACAACCCGATGTCTCGCGATCGATACGATGCACCAACGCCAGGTCTTTCAGGTCAGAACGAGCGTGGCGCAGAAGCTCGATAACGCCATGACTGATGCCACTGCCACCGTGCACCGCGACGCCGGTTGGTTTATTGATCACCAGCAAGCGCTTGTCTTCAAAGATGACATGCTCGAGCATCGCGCTCGCTTTTTTACCTGACGGTGGCGCGCCCTCCTCGCGAATCCGAACCGGTGGTATGCGGACCATATCGCCATCCTGGAGCTTGTACTCGGCCTTAATACGGCCACCGTTAACACGCACCTCTCCACGGCGCAGCAAGTTATAAATGCGCCCTTTAGGCACGCCCGGAAGCTCAGTTCGCAGGAAATTGTCGATTCTCTGTCCCGAGCGCTCGCTGTCAATATCGACCTTGCGCACTTTCGTGGCAGTGTATTCTGCTGAATCCGGACCTGTTGCTCCTTGCGGAGGCTTTTCTTGCATGATCAATCACTTGAAGTCGACTTAGGGTGTGTTATATTACCGCCGAGTGGCGCTCTTAAGATACCCGAGCGCGCACATCAAACCACTTTTTTGGTCCCGCTATCTGCGAGACCTGATTTCAGAAGGCAGCAATACCGGATTCCGGTGCTCGCCGCAGCGGCAAAGCCGCAGGGAAATCATGCTGATTTTTTTGTGGGTACTGACAATTTTGTGTCAGACCCAAACTGAACTAACGAAACAATTCGACGGCGCAATTCGGCGCTGGGTTCCTTTGCGTGACACCCCCTGCGCCCGCCTGGCGCCACACCCCGTTTTGCTGCCCTCCATTACTCAAGTAGGGCAACATGAAAAGAATGCTAATCAATGCAACTCAAGAAGAAGAGTTGCGCATGGCGATGGTCGACGGCCAACTCCTGTACGACCTCAATATCGAAGCACCGGCTAGCGAACGCAAAAAAGCCAACATATACAAAGGTAAAATAACGCGCGTCGAGCCCAGTCTCGAGGCCGCGTTTGTCGACTACGGCGCCGAACGA
>CAJQPL010000051.1 GCA_905480215.1 uncultured Woeseiaceae bacterium
GAAAGTGACAAGATCGCATGGTCTGTCACGCCTTATATTTGGGCATCAGATACCTCGCTCGACCTGACGGTCAAAGACCCCGACATTAATGCTGGCGTGGAAATTCCGTTTGGTGACCTGCTTGATATCCTCGACACGGCGTTTCAGATTCACATTGAGGGTGGCAAGGGCAAGTGGAGTAGCTTCGTCGATTTCACGCTGCTGGAAACATCGGACACGATTGAGCGGCCTTCGTTGACGATTGGAACCAGCAGCAAGCAGATCTTCCTTGATGGTGTTGTCGCATACTGGCCGCAGGGTGTTGGCTCGCAATTGAATTTCTACGGTGGTGTGCGCTACACGGGTACCGATAATCGTTACGAGTTCTCACTCGACGTCGATCCCCGCGTTGAGCGGCGCTCAGACACGGAATACTTCGACGCGCTGGTCGGCATCCGCTACCGCTTTGACTTTTCGGAGCGCTGGGGTCTCCTGACTCGCGCTGACCTTAGTTTCGGTGATTCTGATGGCACCGCACTCGTTCAGGGCCTGTTCGCCTATACAGTAGGAAAACGGCAGCAAAACCGCATCCTTTTCGGCTACCAGTACAAGCAAGCGGAATTCAAAAATACCGGACTGGACCAGGAATTCGAATACAACGGGCCAATGGCCGGATTTAATTTCCGCTTTTGACCGCTACGGTTTTCTGATCAAAGTTGCCGGTCCGGCACAATTTTGAAGAACCACGCCTTGAATCTAAGCCAGCGACTCGCTAATGGTTCGCTCGTCTCAATCACGTCCTGGCCATCAATGCTGCCCTGCCACTCGAGTTTGCCGGACTCGTTTTCGACAACGCGATAAGCGATCTCCGGAAGCAATTCGTCAACGCGCTCGGCAATGCCCCGAGCAAGCGGTTCGGAGTCAATGATCAGGCCTTTTTCCGCATTAATTTCGAGTGACCGCGGGTCCATATTGGGCGATCCAATGACCAGGTAGCGTCGGTCGACTATGATCAGTTTGGTGTGCAGCGTCATTTGCTCGCTACCTTCCTCGTCGTCGACCATTGACTGGCCTGCATTGGCGCGCGTTTCATAGAGCTGCATTCCGGCGCGAATTAAATCCCGACGGTATTTGGCATACGCTGAGTGAACGGCTATATGGTTGTTCGACGCCAGGGAGTTAGTAACCATGATCACCTTGATGCCTCTCGACATTGCATCGCGGGCAAACTGGATGCCGTTGTCGAGCGGAACATAGTACGGCGATACAAACAGCAGTTCATGTTCCGCGCTGAGAAATAATTCGCGCAGTTCGTTCAGGAGTAACTGGTGCTCGGGTCCAACTTTAGCCTCTAACTTATCTGGCGAGTCCGCGATAACTCTTGCTGATGCGGGAATCAGTAAGCGGCGCTCCATGAGAATGTCCTGTAACAGGTCATTCTTAAAAGCCCCGGCGTAAACGTCATCGTATAGCTTGCGGAGATCCCTGCCGGTGGTGGCGCGATAGCTTTCGAGTGTTTCGCCCTTGCTTGGCTTTGCGACGTAGTCGATCGGTAATGCACGAGAATGATTCCAGAAATCGTCGAATGATTCGGAAATTTCGGATACGACGGGCCCGAATGTCAATACGTCAAAATCGACAAATACTGCACCGTCCTTCAGCTCGAAATATTCTTCACCAATATTGCGTCCGCCAACGATGCTCGCGGCGTTGTCGACACTAAACGACTTGTTGTGCATGCGTCGATTGGCACGGCGGAAGTCGAACAAGAAATTGAGCGAGGACAACCCGCTGCGGGACACGGGGTTGAAGAGTCGCACTTCAATATTCGGATGCTCATGCAGAAGAACCAGCTTGCGATCGGACGCTGACGTAAAGATGTCGTCCAGCAATAATCGAACCCGTACGCCGCGATCTGCAGCTAACAGCAGAGACTTCGACATCACGCGCCCTGCCTTGTCGTCCTTCATAAGAAAGTACTGCAGGTCGATACTTTTCTCAGCCCGTTCGGCTAGTGCGAGCCTGACCGCCAATGCGTCCATACCTCCGGCGAGCGGATAAAAGCCGGATGCACCGTCGTGTGCGTCGACCCACTGAGTCGACCACTTGCCCAGCTCTGTCTGTGTCGTGTCGAGGATATAGGTGGATTCTGACTTGGGCTGGTCGAAAGAGACGGTTGCGCAGCCCAATGCGAAAGCCGCCGGGATAAATGCAAGGACCGCGAACTTGGTTGATCGCTTACTGTTAATAATTCGCGCTAATGCCATTGATCCTCCTGCCCCGTTTTCACTGTAGTATGCGGTAGCGTCCATTGCCCAGCACCCGTGAAATATTCCAAGGTCGCTGGCGACCGGCCGGAACGCATTACAAGAATCAGCTCCGTGCTAATTGATCTAAAACGCTTATGCTAATTGTAGCCTAACTATATCTGGACAGATGTTGATATCATTGACGCCACCGTCACGACGTTAAATATTACGCCACGCATCGGCATGAAGGGCGACATGAGAAATCGTGGTGGCTTTGCAGTCTTTATGGGCGCAACATATCGATTCTGATGACGCCAACCAGAATCCTGTTTTTTGAGCATATTGCAGCTACTGTATGTACTTGAGTAATGAACATAGATTTTTTCTTGCGACGCTGTTGCTCGCATTCTCCGGAACCTCTGCCGGAGAAAGCAATGAGCAGGTCTCGACTATCTTGGACGATAAGTTCCAACTAAGAGTCGGCACTTTTACGTTTTAGTTTGATTTGCGAAATGATGCGTCATTCAATTACTAATCGTTCCGGATGAATCGCTTGAAGGCGATTCGCGCATTTTTTGCAATAATGCTCGTTGCAGCGTCAGGCAGCGCGGCGGCAGACCTGGTCTATGTTATCCGTGGCGTCGAGGATCCGCTCAAGTCGAATATCCTAAGTCATGTAGATGTCGTGCAACTTGGTCCGCGGGTGCGTCTGGCCGATAGGGACTTCGATCGCGTCCTCGCAGAGACGATTAAAAAAGCACAGGTCGCATTGCGGCCATACGGCTTTTACGCGGCCGAGATCAATGGTCGTATCAGCCGCAATTCCAAGGACCAGCCTGTCCTTGAGCTCAAGGTAAATCCGGGACCGCCGATCATTATCGAACGCCTGCAGCT
>CAJQPL010000052.1 GCA_905480215.1 uncultured Woeseiaceae bacterium
CGGTGTGGTTGTGACATTATTGGCGCGTGGCTTTTCGTAGAGTTAGGCAGGACCCTCTGGTACTAGTGATGTGCCCTATCGTTGCGACGCACATAATTGTGTTTTTAAGAAAATTTCTTGCCATCCTTAATTGGGGGTCATCCGCCCATACATGAAAGTACTTGTCACAAATTGTACGCATAACTCCAGTCTTACCGCGATGCGCTCGCTTCACAGCGAAGGCTTTGAGATTGTTGGTGTAGACGATCGCCGGCTACCGCTTGGTCTGCACAGTCGCTGCGCACCACCGTATGAGACAATTAGCAGCGCGGACACTGATGAATTTGTCGATGAATTGGTCGCCATCATCAACAAGCACGAACCCGATGTGCTATTGCCATTCGGTACGACGACGCTTCCGATCAGCCGGGGAAAAGAATTGCTGTGTCGGACTACGAACCTTTTGATTCCAGATTTTGACACGTTTAGTGCAATTAACGATAAGTGCCTGATCATCGATAGCTGTAAGCAATACAGCATTCCGATCCCCGGATTGCTGAATCTCGAACAAGCTAAGCACGCGTTTAAAAACAGTCTGATCGAGGCGGTTGTTGTAAAACCGCAACGCAATCTCGGCGGCGGCGTGGGAGTATCGATTATCTCTGATGCAAGCGTGTTGGAACAGGTGGTGACCGATGTAGAGAGGCAATTTGGCGAGACGCTGATCCAGGAATTCATTCCCGGCCCTGACTCCAATAATATCGCTTTGCAGGTAGTTTTTGATCGTACCAGCAGGCCGGTCGGCTACTTTTCGATGCAGAAGACTAGACTACGACCTTCTCGTGTCGGTAATGCGGCAGCAGCCGTTAGTGTTCATCGACCCGACCTGTTGGCATTGGTTACACCTCTGTTTGCACGCTTGGGATGGCAGGGACCAGCCGACATAGAATTCAAGATAGATTCCAGAACCGGCGATGCATGGCTGATCGAGGTTAATGGTCGTTTTTCCGGCGCAGTGGGTTTTGCTATTAGCTGTGGAGTGAATCTACCCTTGCTCGCCTGTAAAGCTGCGCTGGGGGAGAAGTTGCCTGAAGCGATGGCGCCAGAATTCCATGCGGGCATTAAGTATTGGAATCCAGTCACGTATGCACCTGCGATCGCGACCGCCGCATTTTCAGGGGAGTCTCGATCTGACTTACCCGCGCAAATTGTCCGCGAGCTGCGCGGCAAGCGTTTTGGTAATCCCTATCGTCTTTCTGATCCGGCCCCGTTGATCGGAAAAGGACTTTACCAACTCCACGGTTGGTTCCGGAAAAAATGCGCCCGGGCAGTTCGAAAGGCTTGAACGGTTGATAGCGCAGCGCTTAATTCACTCACGCCTGTTGTCCCATAGCGATGGAAGTAGAGCGAAAAATCATCGCCGACACGCTGCAACTGACAGATGGGCAGATTGTCAGTTTTGGCTTCGGCATACTTTTCGCGCGATCGTTTGGCGTCCATACTCTTGGCGTGCATTGATTCGCCATGGCGATCAGCACGCTTATTCGAGGTTCCAGACGAAGTATGGGTTTGCATGAATTCATGATGGAAAATTGCTTCGTTATCCTTTTGGCATTCGAACTGGCGTTGTCACTGTTTGCTGCATGGCCGCTATTGAGGCAACTGGGTCATGCGCCGTATCGCCGCCGCAGTCCGTGCAAGGTGTTACTTCGCATTGGATTGTTGATTGCTTACACGCTCATTCTGGCGTTGGCTGCCTTTTACTTGCCAAGTGCTCTGCACGTTTCTGCTGTTGCGGCCGGCTCATTTTTAGTCTGGGAGCGCTGGCGCGCACGGCCGGCTTATGGACGTTCACGGAGACTACCGCCTGGGTCACTGGGGCTGGTCCCGGGCGGCATCATGCGCGATGCCTGCTTTATCGAGAAGCAAATAAAAACGTACGGACCGGTTTTCAAAACGAGCCGGGACTTCCACCCTTATATCTGTCTATATGGCCACGAACGCGGGCTTCGGTTTCTCAAGGAAAATGATGAGTCCTTACGCGGCATTGCGATGCCATTTAGTCGCCTCATTCCGAAGGGGTTTCTGCGCTACATGGATCCCGCCATCCACACGGATTATAGAATACTATTCTTGGCGGGCATGTCATCACAAACGATCGACGAGTGGCTGCCGTATCTTGAGAGCAACATTCGGCAAACGCTGCATCAGGTGGCCGTGGACTGCGGGCACTCACCGACTGGCAAGGTTGATCCGGATCATTATCTTCGCGATATGTTGTTTTTAGCCTTTGTGCCTATGTTCTTTGGCATACAACGCAACGATCCCTTGTTTCCTGAGATCCAGTCACTTTACAAGATTATCGATAGCCGACGAAACTGGTGTGGCACCGACAGGAAAAAGCGCCGGGCGACAGAAAAGTTGATCGAGCTAATAAGGCGACAAGCGGTGTTTTACACACAAGAATCGGAGCAACAGGAAGATATGCCGCACTGCATTTTGCAGAAAATGGTTGCGGCAGATTCCAGCGCCGCCCAGGATAAGACAATCCTGGGCAACCTGATTTACATGATTGAGCTGGGAGGTCTAAACGACACGCCTAACCTGATCCGCTGGATTCTCAAAATGCTTATGCAGCATCCCACGTGGCTCGATCTACTGCTGCAACCCGGGGCAAGCGCCGGGAACACGGCGGATTCTGACAGTGAACAGGCTGCGGAGCGCATCGTCAAAGAAACACTGCGGTTGCAACAGATCGAATTCCTGTTGCGCAAGAGCACCCGGGACATTGAGTTTGAGGGGTTCCTGATTCCGAAGAACTGGTCGATCAGGATTTGTATACGCGAGGGAAACAGGGACCCGGAAGTCTTTGCACAGCCGGATTCGTTCGATCCGAACCGCTTTAAGGAGCGTAATTATTCGAATGTGGAGTATTCACCCTTTGGTTTGTTTAGGCACAACTGCTTGGGTGCCTATCTGACCCAGCGTTTTTGCCAGGCATTTATTCTGCAACTTGCAAACGGCTTTGAGCTCGCTGCGGCTTCTGACTGGCCAGTGGAACATGGCAAGTCTCACTGGGAGCCACGCCGCGGCTATGAAATTGAATTGCGCCGAAAAACCGGCGCCAGACAAAAATCTTCCTCTCTCAAACAAGAGAAGAAAAAAGGCGTCGAACCGAATTAACCGATAGCAATTTATTCGGTTCGACGCCTTTTCTCTTTTTCCTCAGAATTAGTCGCCAACTTTGGCCCGCAGCTGCTCGATCTCAGCTAGATCTTGAGGTGGCTCAAGCCACAGTGGGGCTTCCTCGCGAACTATTGCGGTAATGACGTCGGGCATAGACTCAAAATCGGAGTACCTCCATGCCACAGCGCTAGACATGATGGGCCCCACACCGTAGGACACCCAGGTTTGCTGGTAACGTTCCTTTTCGCTCAAACCCTCGCCAGGGCGGACATAGAAATCCGAGTTCTCGAATTTGCCACTGCCGCGCTGAATAAACACCGAATAGTTAAACCACAGCAACCCATCAATGCGTTGAGCTGCGTAATTCTCCATGGGCCCGAGGGTATACACCGAGCTGCCATTGTTTGACTCAACGGTGTAGACAATCTCATCACCTTTGAGCTCATAAGTTTTCATCTGATGGGGATAGGCGATGGGCGCTCGATCCAAGCGTTCACCGGTCTTCGGGTCAAAGAAATAGAATATTTTCCTGGAAAGTTGGATCGCTTTATTGGGATTGTTTGGATCGCGCAGCAAACGAGCAGTATCGAAACCGATCATTTTGGCAGTGGTGTTTCCCTCGGGAAAATCTTTGATCAAGCCTTCGGAATACCAATAAACGTCCGTCTCGCCGCCACCGGTGCGCATATCCAGCCAAGCCTCGAACAATTCTTTATCGAATCCTCCCGCGAAGCTTTGATTTGCCGCAAGCAAGCCCCAAAGGACTGCGATAACCGTGCTTCTCATTACACTCTCCCGCCAGAAGATTCGTTAGCCAGACTAACATTAACGAAAATCGGCTGCGACGACGCTATGACAAGGCGGGGTGGGTTGCCGAAATCCTGGAGGCTTTTCGGAGCAAGGTCGGGCAAACACCTGCAGGCATCTGGATAGGCTCATTTCCTTACTGCTAGTGCCGCCGGTTCGAACTCGACACCCAATAGGCTGATCAAGAGGTATGAAATGCGTCAGTCCGGCAGTACCATATTCGGGAAGATGCGATCGTGCGAGGCAAATTGTGATCGATTACCCAGTATCAATAGTATTTACCGGCGATGTCTCCGAGAAGGATATCCATCTGGAAATTGTTGACCTTCCTACTCTTCCCGATAATCTCGTCGAGCAAATCGATCTGCATTGGGAATCGGAGTTGAAGTTAAATCCGGACCTTTTTTCTGGCCCGCTCTTGAGCCCGGTATCTGTTGTACAAAAAGCCGGGCAAGTAAGGTTGAAATGTGGTGTAACAGATTACAAGACGTTCATGGGATCAACGTCTGACCCAACGATTCCGGAAGCGTTTAGACGAAGAGCGATTGGTGTATTAGCGGTTACTGTCTCGGCTGATGGGTTTGTTTTGGTTGGTGTGCGAAGTCCGAGAGTTGACTGGGGAACTCTACGTCATGTAGTTCCGGCTGGCCGACTAAAACCCAGCGACGGCTCAGTTTTTCGAGGAATTGAAATCGAATTCGATGAGGAACTCGGCGTGAAACCACGCGAAGACCTTCAATCGCTGGTTTGTGTGGGATTGCTTAAGGACGAGACATGGGGAAGGCTCAATTTTGAGTTCATCTTCATGGCTCGATCGCTCCTGAGCGCGACTGACTTGATCAAGAAAGCTGCGGACTCCAAATCAGCTAATGAGCATT
>CAJQPL010000053.1 GCA_905480215.1 uncultured Woeseiaceae bacterium
TTGCTCGCCGCTGGTAAGGACTACGACATCACCCCGGTTGGATCCGACACCAGTATGCTGTTGCGCACTGAGAAAGCGTTTATCGCCGCAGGACTCGAGGGTGACGGCTACGCCAACATCTACGACGTCGGCATGGGTTGGGTGGTTCCCAAAAATAAAGGCGACTTTATCGGTAAGCGCTCAACGACGCGTGACCTGAATAATGGTGGACCCCGACCTGAGGTCATAGGATTGCTGCCCAAAGATTCAAATTTCGTGCCGCCGAAGGGAGCACCCATCATTGATTCTCCAGGGGACGATTCTGCGCAAGACAATAATGAGATGATTGGCATGGTTACCATCGGTTTTCATAGTCCGAATCTGGAGCACTCAATCGCTCTGGCACAGCTTGCCAACGGGCGATCGCGTATTGGCGAGACCGTCGCAATTTATACTAAGGAAAGAGTGGTTCCCGCCACGGTCTGCGAACCGGTATTTGTCGATCCGGACGGCGAGAGAATGAGAGATTAATATGGCGGGCTATGAAGTTTCAATTGAAAGCTTACCCCGATGTGGTTTCCTGGATCTGCGCGGCGGCGAGGCTGTGCGAGAGAAATGTTGCGCATATCTGGATATAACTCTGCCCACAGTCGCGAACACCCTGGTCTCCACCGCAGACGATAGACTCGTACATTGCATTAGTTCGGACCATTGGCTATTGCAGCTACCCGGCGGTCTTGAGACCGAGGTTCTGGAAGGCCTTGAACTCGCTGTTGCTGACATATCGCACTCATTTGTCGACGTCTCGGATCTGTACGAACGCGTTCAGCTATCAGGTAGTGAAGCACGAGAGGTCTTGGTACAAGGCATAAGTCTCGATTTACACCCAAGAGCATTCCCTGTCGGCTCGAGCGCACGTACCGGATTTGCAAAAACCACCGTGCAATTGGTTTGCCTCGATAACTCCCCCACATTTGTACTGACAGTCTTCAGTTCTTACCTTCAATACGTTCTCGACTGGCTAAATATCGCGGCCGCGAAAACACCATAAAGGGTGATATTCCCCTACGGTACTTCGGTTATGTAGACGGGCCAAGATGCTTACTGTAGTGTCTTCCTCGAACGTGGGGGAGCGTTGACATCCAAGAGAAAATCTTGACGCTTCCCTATTCAAGACAAACCTCTTCATAGAATATTTCGATCGGAGAAATAGATGTCAACGAGCATAAGATCTGAAGCAAAACATAACCCAGTCCGGACACCACTTGCCACTGCGGTCCACGCAGCTACGACGGCTATGCTGATAGGTGCATTGCCAAGCGTCGCAAGTGCCCAGCTTGAAGAAATAATAGTCACAGCATCAAAACGCGCTGAAAATTTGCAAGACGTGGCGGTATCCGTCATCGCACTCGATTCGCAAACTTTGGACGACGTCGGCATTACTAATTTCGATGACTACGTTCGCTACCAACCTAACCTGACCGCATCTGGTCGTGGTCCGGGCAATACGACGTTCTATATTCGCGGCATGGCGACTGATCAGGCCACTCTTAGCGCTGTAGAAGCTGCGGGCAATTCGCCAAACGTCGCGCTGTATCTCGACGAGCAGCCGATTCAAACGATCGGTCGTAACCTGGATGTCTACATTGCCGACATGGAACGGATTGAAGTTCTGGCAGGTCCACAAGGCACCTTGTTCGGAGCGAGCTCACAGGCCGGTACCGTTCGATTAATCACCAAGAAACCGGTGCTCGATGAGTTTCAAGCAGGCGCCAAATTAAGCGTCTCGGACACGAAGAGCGGCGAGATGAGTACCGCGGCCGAAGGTTACATTAACCTTCCACTCATAGAAGATAAGCTGGCATGGCGCACGGTCGTCTATTCCGCCAATCAGGGCGGCTTCATTGACAATGTGCAAGGATCGGATGATCCGTTACTCACCAACGCGGCTCGCGTTAATTCCCTGCCGGACGCTGTAACAATACCGGCGGTTAATACGACCTTGGCAGAGAAAGATTTTAACGATGCCAACTACAAGGGCATACGCACCGCATTGGCATATCAGGCTAATGACGAATGGGATTTTCTGCTGCAGGTAATGCAACAAGAACTTAACACGCAGGGCACTTTTGCCATGGATCCAACCGTCGGTGACCTTCAGGTTTCGACATTCTTCCCTGACTTCCAAAACGACGAGTTCTCGCAGATTGCCTGGACAGCCAATGGTCAAATCGGCAACCTGGATGTTATTTATACCGGCGCATTCCTGGATCGAGAGGTCGATCAGTCAACCAGTGACAATGCCTATCTTGAAGTAGGCGGATTCATTCCATTCTACCTTTGCAACGCCGCACAGTGTTTTGATCCGGTTTATGGCGAGCGATTCACTGTTGAAACAGAGCGTATGACGCACGAGATACGTGTTTCAACCTCGCAAGAGAACAGACTGCGCTTTATCGGTGGAGTGTATTTTGACGATGCTGACTTGGGTGCCAGCATTGACTTTACATCGCCTGGCCAAATTGCGAATGGAATCACAGCACAACAGCTGCCGTTACCGGGAACCACGATATTCAATCCCAACCCCCGAGCACAGGGCGTTAATTTCGTCAACGACATCACACGTAACGAAAAGCAGACGGCTGTATTCGGCGAGCTCACTTACGAACTCATGGAGGATACTCTGACAGCGACAATTGGAGCCCGCTACTACGAGCAGGAAGTTAGTTTGGCAGGATCTACCAACTTCTTTTTCGCAACTACTGATACCGATCGTGATTTCGGCATCAACATTGACGAAAACCTTGCTGGCATATCACCTGGAAAAGAAGACGATACGATTATCAAGCTCAATGTGGCGTGGACACCCAATGAGGACTCGCTATTTTACGCGACGTACTCAGAAGGCTTCCGCCCAGGTGGATTCAATCGCCGCGGCGGCCCAGGCAGTGCAGACCCAGACGTCTTCGTTCCCTTTGGCTACACGACCGATACGGTTGAAAACCTCGAGTTCGGTTGGAAAGTTAATCTCCTCGACAATCGTCTACGCTGGAATGGAACTTTCTACAGTGTCGACTGGAGTGATGTGCAGTTAACGGTGACCGATTTCACAGTATCGAACCTGACCTTTACGACCAATCTTGGCGAGGCTGAAGTTACCGGAATCGACTCGGATATTGCGTTTTCTGCGACTGACAACTTCACGTTGTTTGCATCCTTCGCCTGGAACGATACGGAAATGACCTCGATTTCGAATGACATTTTCGCTCCTTCAAATATCGCACCAGTCGGCAGTTCTCTGGCATTTGCACCAGAATTTCAATATACCCTGCGTGGCCGATACGTATGGGAAGCAGGTAGTTATGATGCCCACATACAAGTTGCATTACAGCACGCCGATGAAAGCGATAATTCGATCATCTTGTCGCAGGTCGCAGATATCCCGAGTTGGGATTCATGGGACGCGACGATTGGCTTCAGTAAGGATAATTACGGCGTCGAATTCTTCATCGACAACATCACAGACGAGCGCATCATTCGATACGTTCGTGCCGGTGGCGCAACGCCTGAGCAGTTCGTAACGCGTCCGCGATCAATCGGAATGCGATTTAGCTACGACTATTGATCAGAACCGGTTTTCGAGAAATAAAGCGAAACCAAAGGGAAGTGGCAGAAATGCCACTTCCCTTTTTCTTTTTGCACAATCTTTAAATAAGAAGCCTTAGACGACAAAATGGACCAAAAGAGTTCCCGATACCCTCTATGGTGACTTTAACCCACGAATACACTAAAACAAGGCTCCTTCTAGAGCACACCGCCCAAGCCACTCAGTAACGAGGAGACTATTAGCGCGTCGATCTACATGATAAGCCGCTGAATGCGCAGGCCTGCTCGATGCGGTTGACGTTGAATTTACTTGTCTTTTAAGGCCATACTTGAAACGTTGTATGCTAATTGCTACATTGCACACGTGCGCATTGCCATGGGTCAACTGCCTTAAGCATTCCACACAAACTGACGGGGGGGGGACCGGCTTTTACATCCCAGCGACTGTCAAATAATTTATCACTAAGAATTTATAAGGTGGGGTAAAGATCATGACATCGATAACAGGGTCTGAAGTAAAAAATAGACCAGTACGTAAACCATTAGCCACTGCCGTTCACGCTGCTACAACGGCTATGTTGATAGGCGCATTGCCAAGCGTCGCAAGTGCACAGCTTGAAGAAATTATCGTTACAGCATCAAAACGAGCCGAAAGTTTGCAAGACGTGGCAGTGTCGGTCATCGCACTCGATTCACAAACGATCAATGACGTAGGAATCACTAATTTCGATGACTACGTTCGTCATCAACCTAATTTGACAGCCGCAGGTCGTGGACCAGGTAATACCACCTACTACATCCGCGGCATGGCAACCGATTCGGTAACTCTAAGCGCTGTCGAGGCCGCAGGTAATTCACCAAACGTCGCGCTGTATCTCGACGAGCAGCCTATTCAAACCATTGGTCGAAACCTGGATGTCTACATTACTGACATGGAACGCATCGAGGTTCTGGCGGGTCCGCAAGGCACCTTATTCGGAGCTAGCTCGCAGGCCGGCACCGTTCGCCTGATCACCAAGAAACCTGTGATTGATGAATTTCAAACAGGTGCGAAATTCAGCGTATCCGATACCAAAGACGGCGAAATGAGTACCTCGGTCGAAGGTTATATTAATATTCCACTCATAGAAGATAAGCTGGCATGGCGTACCGTCGTCTATTCCGCTAATCAGGGCGGCTTCATTAATAACAAGCAGGGATCTGAAGACCCGCTACTGACCAATGCCTCACGTATTGGGAGATTCCCTGATGCCGTTACGGTACCGGCCTACAATACAACGTTGGCCGAGGATGATTTTAACGATGCTGACTACCAGGGTATTCGTAGTGCATTGAAGTTTGAGGCCAACGACAATTGGGATTTCCTGTTACAAGTGATGCAACAGGAACTAAACGGCAAAGGCACTTTCGCCCAGAACCCATCCGTCGGTGACCTTGAAATCACGACATTCTTTCCTGATTTCAACAACGACGAATTCACACAGTTTGCATGGACAGCCAATGGTCAAATTGGCGATCTGGAACTTACTTATACCGGCGGATACCTGGATCGAGCGGTTGATCAATCGATCAGTGATAATGCTTATCTTGAGAATGGACGATTCGTAATCGGTTATCTGTGTAATGCCGCGGAATGTTATGACCCCGTTTACGGCGTGCGATTTACGGTTGAGACCGAACGTACAACGCATGAATTGCGCGTTGCGACTTCGCAAGAAAACAGATTGCGCTTTATCGGTGGTGTGTTCATTGACGATGCGGACCTCGGTGCTACAACCGATTTCACCTCTCCCAGCCAAGTCCAGAATGGCGTTACCGCGCAGCAACTTCCGTTCCCCGGCGCGACACAGTTCAACCCGAATCCGCGCCCGCAAGGCGTCAACTTCGTCAACGATATTACGCGTTTTGAAAAGCAATCAGCGGTATTCGGTGAACTCTCATTCGACATTTTACCGGACACACTAACGGCGACATTAGGTGCGCGCTACTACGAACAAGAAGTCGGTTTGGCCGGTTCAACAAATCTCTTCTTTGAAGCTGTGCCAAGGCCGCCTGACTTTACAAGTGAACAGGGCAATACAGGTTATAACATCGATGCGCGTCTTGAAGGCATATCGCCTGCAACAGAAAGCGACACCATCATTAAGGCCAATGTGTCGTGGACACCAGGTGACGATTCATTATTCTATGTGACTTACTCTGAAGGCTTCCGCCCTGGTGGATTCAATCGCAGCGGTGGACCAAGTCCCGTCGACCCGACTATCGATCTTCCCTTTGGCTACGTATCCGATACGGTTGAAAACATTGAGCTCGGCTGGAAGGTCGAACTCCTGGACAATCGTCTTCGATGGAATGGTACTTTCTATAAAGTAGATTGGGATGAGCTTCAGTTATCGGTGCAAGATTTCGCGGTATCGAATCTGACGTTTACGACCAACCTTGGCTCAGCCGAAGTTACCGGAATCGACTCCGATCTCGTGTTTGCGGCGACCGATAACCTCACGCTGTTCGCATCCTTTGCGTGGAACGATACCAAGATTACGTCGATTTCGAACGACATTTTCGCTCCGTCTAATATCCTTCCGGTCGGAAGCCCGCTGGCGTTCTCACCCGAGTTCCAATATACGCTGCGTGGTAGATACGCATGGGAAGCTGGTGAGTACGGCGCTCATGTACAACTCGCAATGCAACACGCGGATAAGAGCAACAATTCGGTGCTCACGAACAACCAGGCAGAAATTCCTAGCTACGATTCATGGGATGCCACCCTTGGATTTAACAAGGAAAACTACGGCGTTGAACTCTTCATTGACAACATCACTGACGAGCGCATCATTCGATTCATTCGAACCTCTGGCTCGACGCCGCAGCAATTCGTAACGCGACCACGATCAATTGGTCTGCGATTCAGGTACGATTACTGATCCACATCGGTTTTCGATTGCTGAAATGAAACCAGAGGGAAGTGGCCGCAACGCCACTTCCCTTTTTCTTTTGTACAATCTTTAGACAATAAGCCTTAGACGAAAAAATGGACCTCGAACAATCACTGCACGACGCACAACGTCTAATTAGCCAGCAAAAATTCAGTGAAGCTGATATGGCTATCGATCTACTGCTTCAGTCACAGCCCAAACACGTAGAAGCCTTGTTTACCAAAGCGGTGATCAAACGCCTACAAAACCAGCCAGAAGACGCACAACAAGCACTCGACGCCCTGCACGCAATCGACCCACAGCATGGCCGGGGCTATCAGGAAAAGGGTCATCACAAGATGGCTAAAAAAGAGCTTCAACCGTCAATTGACGCTTTTGAAAAGGCTGTTGCCTGTGATCCTGCTTTAATTATCAGCTGGAAGGCGTTAATCGGCTTGCATGCCATGGCCAACAATCCTGTAGGTGCAGGCACCGCAAAAGCTCATGCCGAGAGACTGCAGGAGCTTCCACAAGAACTGCTGAACATTTCGAGTCTCATCAATGAAAAGCGCTTTGATAAAGCAGAGCCGCTATGTCGTAAATTTCTTCAGCAAGATCCACATAACGTAGAGGCGATGCGTTTACTGGCTGAGATCGGCTTTGAAATGGGAATCACCGATGATGCCGAGCAATTATTGAAATCCGCACTGGAGATCGACCCCGGCTTTCATCTCGGCAGATTCGATTATGTCGGCGTGCTACAAAAGCGACAAAAATTTGAAGCTGCATTCGAACACGCGCGCCACCTAAAAGAAGCACGGCCTGACGACCTCAACTTTCAACGCCTGTATGCGAACTCCTGTCTCAACGTTGGCCGGCATGCTGAAGCGATTGAATTCTATAACAAGGTATTAGCGGTAGACCGGGAAAATCCACAGATCCTGTTGATGTGCGGCCACGCGGCGAAAACTATCGGCCGAATCGAGGAAGGCATTGACTATTATCGCCGCTGCTACACAGCAAAGCCCGACTACGGCGATGCCTTCTGGAGTCTGGCGAATTTAAAAACCTATAGCTTAAGCGACGACGAACTGGCGATTGCACAGCGTAGCGAGGCTGCGCAACAAACTACACCGATTGATCGAATCCACTTATGCTTCGCGCTAGGCAAGGCATTCGAAGACCGGCGTGACTTTTCTTTATCGTTTGAATACTACGATCGCGGCAATCGTTTGAAGCAGACTGAGCTTGCTTATCATAGCGATCTGGTTACGAAAGAAGTCGATGCGCAGATTGCGGTATGCGATGTGGCATTAATGCAAACTAACTCAACGCATGGCCACCCTGCCCCAGATCCTATTTTCATAGTCGGGTTGCCACGCTCCGGTTCGACCTTA
>CAJQPL010000054.1 GCA_905480215.1 uncultured Woeseiaceae bacterium
GACGAGATACACATAAAAAAGGCTAACGCCTTTGAAAAGACGTTAGCCCGCGTTTCTTAGAAAAACCGTTGTCTGCAAGCCTGGTTTATTCCGACGATTGATCGGTGTCGGTTGCCGCATCTGTCTCGAGCGGCTTTTCGCCCTTATTCTTGCCGCCTTTTCCGTGCCCCTTACGGGCACCCTTTTTGCCCTTGCCTTGATACTTCTCACGGGCTGCAGCGCGTTCTTCCTCGCTCATTGAGTCCCATCGTTCGCGCGCGAGCTTCCTGTTTTCGCCACGATTTGCTGAGCGTTTTTCACGAATGGCCTGCTTTTCCTCTTCGGACAGGCTTTCGAACTCGCTGCGCCATTGTTTGCGCTTTTCTGCGAATTCTTCGTCGCTCATGCCTTCTCGTAAGGCGCGCCTATCTTCCATCGGCATTTGTTGCAGATCTTCGATGGATTGGGCCGTCACTATGAGTGGCAGCAAGGCCAGTCCAGATATCAATAAGATTGTCTTAATTACTCGCATGTGTGATCTCTCCAGTAATACCGCGATACTATAGCAACGAATCCATCAGCTTTTGGTTGACCCATGGTTGCTCGTTTTTCTGTAGTACATTTTACAAGAATTCTCCGTTGCCTCGCTTTTATCGGCTTTTTGACGCTTGTCGCGTGTACGGCCAAGCCGACCTTGCTTGCGAAAAGCGCAGCCGTTCCAGTCGGCGTCGATTTATCCGGCCGTTGGTTGCTTAGCGATGGTCAGAAGTCGGCCAGGCCAACAAGCGGCGCTGACGACGATGGCATCGAAATTCAAACAGGAAACGGATCGCGGCGATCTCGTAAACCGTCGAAAGGCTCGGGTTCTGCCGCGCGCGTGTTTCTCGAATACGGACAATCGCTCAAAATTACGCAAACCGACTTCGGCATCTTCATTAGTTATGACCGATCCATTGTCGAGGAGTTTCGTTTTGGCGAGAACCGTCTGGTCACGGTCGGGCCGATTGAAGCGATGCGAGTATCGGGTTGGGAAGGCAATACGTTTGTCATTGAGACGCTCGATGACAACAATTCGATGTTGGCTGAGACATGGCAGCTGAAGAGTGATAATCAGGTTTTAGTGCGTGATATTCGAATCAGCAATGACGAGCAGGAAATCTTTCGCCAGCGGCAAACTTTCGATCGGCAATAGTTCGGCCGGTTGCAAAAGAGCGTGAGCTTTAGGGCAGCGCGTCGCGAACCCAGGACACGCGCAGACCGGCATGCAAAGCGCGCCGTATTATCTGCTATCCCTGTGTTTGCAAGGTTTGCACATAGAGATACGCTGGCCCGCCGGGGCGCAAGCTTCTGGCCCGCTGGTCTTGCTTACTGCGCTGAAGTTGCTGTCGATGCAGCTAACGATGCTTCTTCGCCAGCTGAGTAGCTTACGAGCGTTGCGCGAAAATTCAGTTTGCCATTCCTGTGTTGCTCGATGATTACCGGCAGGTAACCTAGCTCTTCAACGCACCATAGCGTCGTTACCCGGGACGATCCTTTCTTTTGGTGTCGCACTCCAATAGCCGCAAATTCTCCAGCCTTGGTTTTTATCTGTTTGCTGCCGACATCACTAACGTTCGCGACGCGCATTTTATCGACATCAAAGAGTAGGTACTCTTTGTTTACCTTCTGGTTCAGCAGGTCGTGCATCAGTGCGTACTGAATAGAAACCGGATCATAGGCAATACCGCCCAGTTGCAAAGCGACATCTTCATCGCCAACTGTGCCGGCTACTTCATTGCTATCCCAGTCAAAAGTCAGATCAATTTTTGGGTCGTCACGGATCGTGTCGATCGCAATATAGTGATCTGGCCTCACGCCATCAGATTCAATCGCGAAGTCTGAGGTCACCTCCATCGAGCCGTTGACGAGAATCTTGGAAAAGCCCGTCGGGCGTATGACGTGATTCGCGACGTACCCGGTCTCGGTTCGCCGTAGCATGGTATTCAGTCGACCAGAGACCACAGAGATCCTGACCTTGTACTCCGCCTGGTGCGGGATCAAGGGGGCATCGGCCTGAGCTTGATTCATTAACATCATCGTCGCTAGAACCGCTATTTTTCGCAACATAACCTTCGTCATTGTCAGCTAGCGTCCTCTAAAGCAGCTTCAGAGTCTGACATGAGAGACATGACTGCCGCCTGAACGTTGGCACGATGTGGCTCTAAGCCATCCAAGGGCGCGTCCCTGGGTATCGGATAAGGTGCTCCGATTGCCAGCACTATCCTAGAAAATGGCTTTGGAATCATGAAGTTATCCCATCGATTTAGATACCAGGCGCGATCGGCGGCGCAGGCAATCGGAATGATCGGAATTCCCGCGATTCTGGCCATGAGAATGGCCCCCATCTTGAACTCATATTTGGGTCCGCGCGGCCCATCGGCGGTCGTTACGATTGAATAGCCGTTTTTCATCATGCGTTGCATGTCGCGAAGTGCGAGGGCACCACTTTGATTGGCTGAGCCGCGAATGACCTCAGCACCCCAAGCACGAGCAATACGTTCTGGAACCTCGCCGTCAACCGAAGCGGAGACGAGAAAACAGGCCTTAAATCCCTTCTGTACCCAGGTACGCATCAAAGTTGAGCCTACGATGTGATGCTGGTGCCAGTAGCAGGGCGCACAAAGCCTGTTTGATTCCAGGAATGGCTGAATATGTTCGGCCCCGATGACTCGTTCAATCCGATAGGTGGCCGATAGCATTCGAATGATGCCGCCTAACACCGGGACACTCAAAGCGTAGTAGATCCGCCGTGCCGTGGTCATTCGACGCAATGACGAAGTACTGCGCCGTGAGTCTACAGAATCGAAGTCTTTTTGTGGCTTGTCGCTCAAGATTAAGTCCGTCTTGTGATCGATGATGCAGGAGTGGCGTCCGAGTTTGCAGTATCGAATCTGTGCTGGTCAATGTAATATTGCCCGTGATTTATCAATACGATACAGGGCTGTCCTGCTCTAAATGACATCTCCCCAAGCAAGCTACAGGCTACCGCCGGGTCCCAAGGAACCGGTCGCGCTTGGTATTGACCCGCAAACCCTACAGACCTTGCAGGAACTGCAGCAGCAATACGGCGATATGGTGAGTCTGACACAGCCAAACGGGCGTCTTGCCTATTTCATAAATGATGCCGCTGAGGTGCAAAGAATTCTTGCCAGGCGCCATGCGAAGTACCGTAAAGGGCCAGGTTTTGAGCGCGTAAAAATGTTATTGGGTAATGGGCTGATTGTTAGCGATGGCGACGTCTGGCGACGCTCACGGCGAATGATTCAACCGGCGTTTGGTCGGCAGAATATTCACGGTCTGTTAGAAGTGATGGTGGCTTGCAGCGAGCGTCGGGCGGATCATTGGCAGACACTGGCGGCGAACAACGAAGACTGCAATATCACCGCAGAAACCTCTGATTTCGCTCTGGAACTGATTCTGATCAGTATCTTCGGCCCCGATTACGAATCACGAATTCTCACGGAGGGCGATAATCCGTTCGCTTTTCTGAGCCGGGATTCGACACGTGACCTGAGTGTTGTAATGAAAGTTCGACACCTGCGCGAGTTGCTGACGAGTATTATCGAAGAGCGGCGCGCCGGTAAGTCTGCAGATCAATTCGATTTCCTGTCCATGTATCTGCAGGCAGAGGACAAAGATGGCCAAGGCTTTAGCAATAAGCAGTTGCTCGACGAGTTAATGACGCTGATTGTCGCCGGCTTTGAAACCTCTGCAAATACCTTGAGCTGGGTCTGGCACCTGATTTCAAAACACCCGCATGTTGAAGCCAGATTGATTGCCGAGGCTACAGAACATATGCCAGACGTAACGACTATCAATACCGATGCCCTGGCGGCGATGACATATACGCAGCAGGTACTTGAGGAGACTTTACGCCTGTACCCTCCGGTCTGGCTGTTTACCCGGCGTTGCAATGAAATGGACGAACTGGAGAATTTCGACGTGCCCCCTGGTACCGATATCTACTTGTCGCCATTCGTTCTGCAACGCACGGAGCATTATTGGCCAGACCCGGATCGCTTCGACCCCGATCGATTCGAACTCAGCGAGAAACCGAAGAAGGATCGTCCGTTTTTTCCATTTTCATTGGGGCCAAGACGCTGTGTGGGGGAGTATTTTTCGTTTATGGAAATGAAAGTCCATCTAGGCCTGTTGCTACCGAAGTTTCGGATGCTGAGTACTAGCGATAAAGAACCGGATCTGGATCTCGGTATTAATCTAAGATCGGCCGAAGATATATTTTTGCAACCACAGGAACGTTAACAAAAGTATGCAGCTCTACAACACACTGACAGACTTATTGCGCGAGGCGCGTGGTAAAGATCGCGAAATTCGCTTCATCGATGGTGAAAAGGATGAGAGCACCGTAAGTTTTGCCGAATTGTGGGATCGGGCAAGTAAATTGCTGGGTTCATTGCAGGCCCGCGGCATGCAGCCGGGCGACGAGCTGATCATTTTCAGTAAGTCGAACGAGAGTTTCGTCATCGCGTTCTGGGCAGCCGTTCTGGGTGGGATTGTTCCGGTGCCGGTTAACGTAGGCATTAGCGACGAACATCGTTTGAAGTTATTCAGAATCCTGTCGCAGCTGCAGCGTGCAACGCTCTTTACAGAGGCGGATTTGCTCGAGCGGCTGCTGGAGTTTTCCCGCAAGCGCGACCTCGACGACATTACGGCTCTGCTGGAATCAAAAACAGCTCTTATCTCAGACTCGGAGTCGTCACTAAGTGGCGAGATTCATGAGTCGACGCCTGATGACACGGCATTCATCCAGTATTCGTCGGGCTCAACGAGCGATCCAAAGGGCGTGGTTCTATCGCATAAAAATCTGTGTACGAATATCCGCGCCATTGTTGAGGGCTGTCATTGGACCGAGGACGACCAGAGCCTGAGTTGGATGCCGCTCACGCACGATATGGGTCTGATTGGCTATCACTTGAGTGTGCTTGGTGTTGGCATGAATCACGCAGTCATGGATACCAACGTGTTTGTCAGGCGACCGCTATTGTGGATGAGCAAGGCCAGCGAACTGCGGGCAACGCAATTATGTTCTCCCAACTTCGGCTACAAGCATTTTCTCAAGCTGTTTGAGCGCAAAGGCTTGCCGGATATAGACCTGTCCTGCGTCAAACTGATTCTGAATGGTGCAGAGCCCATTTCCTGGGGTCTGTGCGAGGATTTTCTCAACGCGCTTGCTCCGCATCGGCTGCCAAGAACAGCGATGTTCCCGGTTTACGGTTTGGCCGAGGCGACGGTCGGCGTGTCTTTGTCGCAACCCGGGGATGAATACAGTCGCATCATAGTTGACCGACACAGTATTCGAGTGGGTGAATCGTATCGGGAGCTTGCGAGCGAGCACCCGGATGCGGTGAGTTTCGTTCGCGTCGGCAAAGCAATACGTGATGTCCAGATTCGCATTAGCGATGACAACGATCAGCCATTGCCGGAGCAAACGGTTGGCAATATTCAATTATTCGGTGACAGCGTAACCGAGGAGATTTACGGTGACGAGGCGGCAACTGCCGAATTGTTTACCAGCGATGGATGGTTACGTACTGGAGATTGCGGCGTGTTCGCTGACGGCCAGCTGGTCATTACGGGCAGACAAAAAGACATCATTATTGTCAATGGGCAAAATTATTACCCACATGATATCGAAGAGATCGTTGCGCGGCTTGATGGCCTCGACCTGAACAAAGTCGCGGTCGCCGGCGCGACGCCGAAGGGTGGTCAGACCGAGGAAATAATCGTCTTCATTCTGCATCGGAAATCAGTTGAAGACTTCCTGCCAATGGTGGCTCCGGTTCGCGACCTGATTGGTGAGCAAACCGGGCTTGAGGTCGACAGAGTTATTCCGGTTGCTCGTATCCCGAAAACCACCAGTGGCAAGGTTCAGCGTGCCAAGCTCCTGCAGAGTTACTTCAGCGGTGAATTTGACGCGGTAGTGGCGCAGTTACAGCCTGAGGAATCGATAGCAGGCGCTTTTGATGCCGATCCTTTGATTCAGGAGCTAGAACAAATTTGCCGGGAGTTCGCGAAAGAGCGAGTCATTGGTGCTGACGACAATTTGTTTGAGGTGGGCGTAAGTTCGCTGACGTTGACCGAAATCGTGCTCGCAATTGATGAGAAGTATCCCGGCAAGCTGGATATTAGTGACCTGTTTGACTACCCGACGCTACGAGAGATCGCGGCCTTTATGAAGGAATCAGCATGATATACGCGCGTATCGCGGGAGTTGGCAGCTATCTGCCGGAAAATATCGTTAGCAATAAAGATCTCGAAAAAACAATCGACACATCGGATGAATGGATCCGCGATCGCACCGGGATCGAGCGCCGACATATCGTGGCCGACGACGAGACCACATCGAGTATTAGTGTAATAGCGGCCGAGCGTGCGATGCAGGCCGCCGGAGTGAGCGCTGAAGATATTGACCTGATACTCGTTGGCACGACCACGCCTGACAAGGTTTTTCCGTCCACTGCCTGCATTATCCAGCGCAAGCTCGGTATCAAGGGAGTCCCGGCGATGGATTTGCAGGCAGCGTGTAGCGGGTTCGTCTACGGGCTCGATGTTGCTAACCGATTTATCAAGACGGGTGGTGCCAAAACCGTATTGGTCATCGGTGCTGAAACCTTGTCACGGATTACCAATTGGGAAGATCGAGGCACAGCCGTGCTGTTCGGTGATGGTGCGGGCTGCGCGGTGCTGCAAGCGAGTGACGAGCCGGGCATTATCGCCACGCATATACACGCCGATGGCGAGTATGAAGAACTGTTACACGTTCGAAGTGGTGTGTCGCTAGGCTACGATCAGACTCGAGCAGGCAATGCCTTCATCGAAATGAACGGTAATGCTGTTTTCAAACGTGCTGTCGCCACGTTTGACAAGATTGCCAGAGAAACTATTGCCGATCTGGATGGCGATATAAGCGATATCGACTGGTTTGTGCCGCATCAGGCAAATTTGCGAATCATTAAGGCGGCAGCGAAAAAGTTAGACATGCCAATGGAGCGGGTTATCGTCACTGTC
>CAJQPL010000055.1 GCA_905480215.1 uncultured Woeseiaceae bacterium
CGATCGAGTCAGCGAGATAGTCGACGTTTTCTACGGTAATGCCGGCAACATTTATACGGCTCGAATCAACCATATAGATACCAAATTCGGCCTTGAGTCGCGAAATCTGCTGCGCTGTCAATCCCAGAAAACAAAACATGCCGGTTGCACGAACAAGATGCGAGAAATCCTGTCCCGGTGCTTTCTCGGCCAGCGCGTCAGCTAACAAGACCCGCATATTACGCAGGCGCTCACGCATCTGTGCCACCTCAGCTATCCACTCAGCACGCATCGTTGCATCATTCAGTATGAGGCTGACCACCGCCGCACCGTGGTCCGGCGGCATTGAATAAATAGTACGAACCAAGCTGTTGACCTGACTATCGACGATGCTGTTGGTAGCCGCGTCCGCGGACAATATCGACAAGGTACCTACTCGATCACGGTACAAGCCAAAATTCTTCGAACACGAGGTCGAAACGATCATTTCCGGCACATACTTGAGCAGGTGGCGCACCGCATGTGCATCTTCACTAAGACCGTTCGCAAAACCCTGGTAAGCCATGTCGATAAAGGGGATTAGACCTTTTTCAACAATGACGTCAGTTATCGCCGCCCAGTCGTCGACCGATGGGTCGAGGCCAGAAGGATTGTGGCAACAACCATGTAACAGCACGACATCCCCAGGTGTCGCGGCACGCAACATTTCCAGCATCGCAGCGATTTCCAGTACGTGGTTTTTGCTGTCGTAGTAAGGATAGGATTTTAGTTCCAGCCCAGCGCTGCCGAGCAACGGTACGTGATTCGCCCAGGTCGGCTCACTCGCCCACACTGTCGTATTTGGTGCCGCGCGCATGAGCATGCCCGCCGCCACACGCAGCGACCCCGAACCACCAGGAGTCTGGATAGTTGTCAGTCGCGATTCGTCAGCAACGTCACCAAAGATGAGCGCCTGCATTGCCGCGTTGAAGTCGGCTGCTCCGGCTGTTCCCAAATAAGCCTTGCTCGATTGCTCGTCGATGAGAATTTGCTCGGCCTGTTTCACGACACCGAGCACCGGCGTGTCGCCGCTCGCCGTCCGATAGACGCCAATGCCTAAATCTATTTTTTGCGGCCGTGGATCATCGCGATACTGGGCAATGAGCGCGAGAATGGCATCCGCCGTTGCGGTTTGTAGCGACTCAAACAAGGAACTTCTCCGAGTGTGGAACAATCTTGAGGACAATATTTGCGCATTGTACACACAAAAACGCCGGCTCAAAGGCCGGCGTTTCAAGTTTCCAATAGCGACTGGTAGTTAGGCTTTTGGTGCCCAGACTGAACACCAGCCTGCCGCATTTACGGTCTTGCCTGGAAAGATCTGGCAGGGTCGCCACTCGTCGCCATCGTTGCCCTGAATCAGAGCGCAGTTGGCGCAGTCTTGGTCTGCGGCTGGATTGTTCCTGGTTGCCGGATCAACGCTTGACGCATCGTCCGTATATTTCATGGCAGCGCCCATGGGATCATCTGCCGTCAAATGCGGTAAGTCGTCAGCTTGTGCTTCGCGGCTGGGTATTGCCAGGTAACCGGCAGCGGCAACAGCTGACAGTTGAAAAAACTTGCGGCGATCAATCGTGCTCAATGGAGTCTCCTTAAGGTCTTGTGTTGTGCGCCAGGCTATCCCCGGCGAACACTAGTCTAATGTATTTCGCTCGCTAGTCTAGCGTACTTTCCTGAACGTCAGCACAACCAGTTGGTAAACGATTCTCATTGCGGTCTACAGCTCGCGATTGTTGGGATATACTGCGTAGCCATTTCTGCAAATCGTAGCCCTAATGTCCGTCAGCAGCCTCGAAATTAACGTCAGCAAAATTGCCGGCGATTCGGCAGATTCGTTCGCAGACCACGTTGCTGTAGAAGAACCGCTGGAAATTCGACTTGGCTATTCAACGCCTGAAGGGCGGACCGCGACCAGCATTTCAATCACCATGCGAACGCCAGGTGATGATGCAGCGCTCGCCTGTGGTTTTTTGTATTCCGAGTCAATCGTTCGAAACGCGACTGATATTTCCAATGTTGAACACTGCGGGCCGGCGGCCCCCGACAGTGGTAATCGCAATATCATTCGCGTCGATCTTGCCCCGCACGTCAAAGTTGATCTGGGGCGTTTACAACGACACTTTTACACCACGTCAAGTTGTGGGGTTTGCGGTAAGTCGTCGCTTGATGCATTGCGAGTGACAGGTGCAAGCGTTTTACGCAACGACGATATCCGCTTCAGTCGCAAGACACTGATAGCTATGCCGACAGCACTGCGTGAACACCAACAGACGTTTAGTCAAACTGGTGGCTTGCACGCCGCCGCTGCGTTCAATTCACAGGGTGAAATCGCCGTAGTCCATGAAGATGTCGGCCGCCATAATGCCGTCGACAAGGTGATTGGCGACTTGCTTAGCAGCGAAAGGCTGCCCGCAAATGACCTCGGCCTGATAGTCTCGGGCCGAGCGAGTTTTGAGCTGATGCAGAAAACGCTGATGGCTGAAATTCCGTTGCTCGCGGCGGTCAGTGCACCATCAAGTCTCGCCGTACAATTAGCCAATGAATTCAATGTTTCCCTGGTCGGTTTTCTACGTGGGGATACATTCAATATTTACTCTGCCCGGGAACGTATCAACTAATGGCCAGGATCGATAAAGACACAACTAGCGCAATCGTCGCCAAATTTGGTGGCAAACCCGAACTATTAGTGCAAATTATGGCCACTATTGTGAACCGTTTTGGCTGGGTACCCGAGGACACAATTCGGCAACTCGCTACGGAACTTAACCTGTCGCGTGCGGACGTCCACGGCGTTGTTGAGTACTACCATGATTTTCGAACCGAAGAGCCCGGTAAGCACATCATCAAGATTTGTCAGGCAGAAGCCTGCCAGGCAATGGGCAGTAAGGCATTAACAGACTACGCCGAAAAGACGCTGGCCATGAGCATGCATGACACAGAGAACGACATCACGCTCGAGCCTGTTTACTGCCTCGGCAATTGCGCCTGTTCACCGGCGATAATGGCGAATGGCAAAACCTTCGGTCGTGTCGACGAAAAACGCTTTAATGCGATTATGGACGACTTGCGAGGAAAGGCCTGATGTCTCGCACTAAGATTTACGTTCCCAGAGAAACAGCCGCAGTATCAGTTGGTGCGGACGAAGTCGCACTGGCAATCGCGCAGACCGCCAAGAAATCCGGTATCGATATTGAACTCATACGCAATGGATCCTGGGGAGCTAGCTTTCTGGAGCCGTTAGTCGAAGTGGAAGTCGATGGTACTCGCATCGCTTACGGCAACGTCGCCGCTGCGGATGTCGCAGCAATGTTCGCCGCAGATCTGGTCAACGGTGGCGCACATGAGCGTTGCCTCGGACCGACCATGGAAATCCCTTATCTGGTCAATCAGGATCGTTGGACCTTCTCGCGCTGCGGCCTGATAAATCCATTATCTCTGCCGGATTTTGAACTGCATCAGGGCTTCCAGGCGCTGACGAAAGCATTTGCCGATGGCAGCGAAGCGGTATTGCAGACGGTGGCCGACTCGGGCTTACGTGGTCGCGGTGGCGCCGGCTTTCCAACCGGCATCAAGTGGCGCACCGTGGCCGACGCTGTGGGCGAGCAAAAATACATCACCTGCAATGCTGATGAGGGTGACAGTGGTACGTTCTCTGATCGAATATTGATGGAAGGCGATCCGCTCGGCCTGATCGAAGGAATGGCAATCGCAGGATTCGCAGTGGCTGCAAGCAAAGGCTATATCTACCTTCGCTCTGAATATCCGCTGACACACTCAATCTTGTCACGCGCTATAGACACAGCACGCGAAGCCGGGTGGCTTGGTGACGATATTCAAGGCTCAGGTTTCAGTTTCGACATCGAATTACACATCGGCGCCGGAAGTTACGTTTGCGGCGAAGAGACTGCAATGCTGGAAAGCCTCGAAGGTAAGAAAGGCATCGTCCGTTTCAAACCGCCGCTACCCGCACACGAAGGCTTGTTCGGTAAACCGACCGTCGTAAACAATGTTGTTACGCTCGCCTCGGTCGCGAATATCATTAATCTTGGCGGCGAACGTTACGCGGGCATGGGCGTGAATCGTTCCAAAGGAACACTCGCATTCCAACTCGCTGGCAATATCAAGCGCGGCGGCCTGGTCGAGAAATCCTTTGGTGTAACGCTGCGTGAACTCATTGAGGACTGGGGTGGCGGTACTGCCACCGGCAGACCTGTTAAAGCGGTTCAGGTGGGCGGTCCGCTAGGCGCCTATATTCCCGCATCACAGTTTGATACGCCGATGGATTATGAGGCCTTCACTGGCATTGGGGCGATGATTGGTCATGGCGGTATCGTGGTATTCGACGATAATGCGGATATGGCGGAGCTGGCCCGCTTTGCTATGGAATTTTGCGCGATCGAGTCCTGCGGCAAGTGTACCCCCTGCAGGATTGGGTCAACACGGGGTGTTGAGGTCATCGACAAGATGATCAGTGGTCAAAACTGTGACGAAAATTACGACCTTCTTGTAGATTTATGCGACACAATGGAAGACGCCTCTTTATGTGCGATGGGCGGTATGACACCCTATCCCGTGAGAAGCGTTCTAAACCACTTTGCCGAAGACTTCGCGTCTTCCGAAGAGCCTAAAAATGAATAAAGTCCGTCAAGCCGACCTTGGAACTCCCGCCAGCAAAGACGTTGCTACTGTGAGCGTCGAAATTGACGGCATGCCAGCCACCGTCAACGCAGGCTCAAGCATCCTGCGTGCCGCTCGTGAGACAGGCGTCGATATCCCGAAGCTGTGCGCTACAGACAGTCTGCAGCCGTTTGGCTCCTGCCGCATGTGTCTGGTTGAGGTCGAGGGTCGCAGAGGCTACCCGGCATCCTGCACCACGCCAGTCCAAGATGGCATGAAGATCCGTACCCAGACGAGCGAGCTGTCGAAGATTCGACGCAACGTCATGGAACTATATATTTCGGATCATCCGCTCGACTGCCTGACATGTTCCGCGAATGGCGATTGCGAACTTCAAGACATGGCGGGTGCCGTTGGACTACGCGATGTTCGCTACGGCTTTGACGGTGAAAATCACCTGCAAGCACCCGTTGATACCAGCAACCCTTACTTTCAGTTCGACGCCAGCAAATGCATCGTCTGCTCGCGATGCGTTCGTGCCTGCGACGAAGTTCAGGGCACTTTTGCACTAACCATTCAGGGGCGTGGTTTTCAATCCAAAGTTTCCGCTGGAATCGATGAAGGCTTCCTCGGTTCGGAGTGCGTTTCCTGTGGTGCCTGCGTGCAGGCATGCCCAACCGCAACATTGATGGAAAAGAGCATCGTCGATCACGGCCAACCCGATCACAGTGTTGTGACCACCTGCGCCTATTGCGGCGTCGGTTGTTCATTCCAGGCCGAGATGAAAGGCGATCAGGTGGTCCGCATGACACCGTATAAAGATGGCGAAGCGAATCACGGTCACAGTTGTGTCAAAGGGCGTTTCGCCTGGGGCTATGCCTCACATCGTGACCGCGTAATGAATCCGATGATTCGTGAAAACACGAATGATCCATGGCGTGAAGTGAGCTGGGATGAAGCGATCCAATACAGCGCTAAGCGCTTCAAAGAAATTCAGGCGAAGTACGGACGCAAATCGATCGGCGGCATCACATCATCGCGCTGCACTAATGAAGAAGTCTACGTCGTGCAAAAATTTGTACGCGCCGCGATGGGCAATAACAACGTCGATACCTGCGCACGTGTGTGTCATTCGCCAACCGGTTACGGTCTGAAAACAACGCTGGGTACGTCAGCCGGAACACAACCGTTCGACAGTGTCATGGATACCGACGTCATGATTGTTATCGGTGCAAATCCGACTGCAGCGCATCCGGTTTTCGCATCGCAGATGAAACGCCGTCTGCGCGAAGGTGCCAAGCTGATCGTTATTGATCCACGAAAAATAGGCCTGGTTCGGTCCGCGCACATTCAGGCTGAGCACCACCTGGCACTATCGCCCGGAACCAACGTGCCAGTCGTCAACGCACTCGCGCATGTCATCGTCAGTGAAGGGCTTGTCGACGACGCCTACGTACTGCAGCGCTGCGATACCGATTCATTCGAGGCCTGGAAGGCCATGATCCTGAAGCCGGAAAATTCGCCCGGCGTCGTGGCTGAAATCGCGGGTGTCGATGCTGAAACCATCCGTGCAGCCGCACGTCTGTATGCCAACGCAGACAATGCTTCAATTTACTATGGGCTCGGCGTTACGGAACATAGTCAGGGTTCGACCATGGTTATGGGCATGGCGAACCTGGCAATGGCAACAGGTAATATCGGTCGCTCCGGCGTCGGCGTTAATCCTCTGCGCGGTCAGAATAATGTGCAGGGCTCTTGTGACATGGGTTCGTTTCCGCATGAGCTGCCTGGTTATCAACCCGTTTCAGAACAAGAAAGCCGCACAAGTTTCGAGAAGCACTGGGGTATTAGCATTGACCCCGAGCCCGGACATCGCATTCCGAATATGTTCGACGCAGCGATCGCTGGCGAGTTCATGGGTATGTATATCCAGGGAGAGGATCTGGCGCAGTCCGATCCCAACACACATCACGTCGAAGCGGCTTTGGGCAATATGGAATGCATCGTTGTGCAAGATCTGTTTCTCAATGAAACTGCGAAATTCGCGCATGTCTTCTTGCCGGGCACCTCATTCCTTGAGAAAGATGGCACCTTTACGAATGCAGAGCGGCGCATCAACCGCGTTCGCCCAGTGATGCCCGCGCAACAAGGCAAAGATGAGCATCAGATAACGTCAGAGCTTGCCCAGGCGATGGGCTACGACATGCACTACGACACATCTGCCGCCATCATGGATGAAATCGCGGAGCTGACACCCAGCTTTAAGAATGTCAGTTTCAAGTTGCTCGACGATATTGGCAGCGTGCAATGGCCTTGCAACGAAGCTGCGCCAACTGGTACCCCGGTCATGCACATTGAACAATTTGTGCGTGGCAAGGGATTGTTTGTCGAGACAGACTACGTTCCGACCGAAGAAAAAACCAACCGTAAGTTCCCGCTTCTCCTGACGACCGGGCGAATCCTCTCGCAATACAATGTCGGCGCACAGACCAGGCGCACCAAAAACAACACCTGGCATTCAGAAGACGTTCTTGAAGTTCATCCGAGCGATGCCGAAATGCGTGGTATACGTGACGGTGAGCTGGTTTCACTCGCCAGCCGCAAAGGCGACATCACTTTACGCGCGAACATCACGACTCGCGTCAAGCCGGGTGTGGTGTACACGACTTTCCACAATCCGGAAACCGGGGCTAATGTGGTCACTACGGAGTTCAGCGACTGGGCTACAAACTGTCCCGAATACAAAGTAACAGCCGTTCAGATCGCACCGGCATCGCATCGTTCAAGCTGGCAGGAAGAGTTTGCAAGTCGCGCTGATCAACAAGGGCGTATCGCTGAGCCGTCATAGCCGTAGCGCTTCTTGTTACTCGCTGCTGGCCGCGGAGGTTTTCTCCTGGCTGTCCGCGTCGTCGCCAAACAACCATTTCTCGATGGGTTTCTTTAAGGTCTTGGGAAAAAATACGAACGCTGCACCCAGGCCGATCGCGCCCCAAGGCGCAGCAAACTGGACCACATAAGCGGGCCAGACGAAAGACTTGCCCGTATTGATGAATGAGTCGATCAAGAAATTCAAACCAAAACGTATTGCCTGACCGTCGACTATCATGCTGACATCCTGCACGTCGTCGACAATCGAGCTTGCCTCCAACACCACAAATGTAACGGCGAATCCGCAGGCATAGAGGCCGCCGCCGCGCAAGTTCCAGACCTTGCGAAACCAGATTCGGAACCAACCATGGGATTTTGCCGGCAGCGCGCGAGCACCTTCCTCTACGCGCTCTGATAGGGACTTCTTGTTCAGGACGACAAGGTCAAAGCGGTCGGATCAAGACTTATCAAGTTTCGAAAACTTTGAACCTTCCAGCGTCAGGTTATACATCAATCCTTTTGCCCCGTAGATAAAACCGACCACAGGATCTTTGATGTTTTGACTGTCAATTGTTTTGCCGGCGCCTATGTCGATTAAAGCAACGGAACCATCAACGCCAACCTTCCAGCCTTTGGAGTTTCTGAATTTCTTCAGGGAATCCTTGGTCATGAATACAATCACCATGGACTTTGCTTGAGCACCAAGCTGCAAACCGATTGAACCTGACGTGGTTCGATAATAGTCGACAGTGCCACCGCCTACTCGCAGCACACCCTCGCCGGTCTCAGCACCGATGCCGATACCGACTTTGATGACGCGTGGAAAGATCAAGTAGCCGGCTGCCTGAGACAGGAATACATCGGCGCCTTTAACTTCCTCTCTGAATACCTCCAGCGCTGCGTTCGAATCGCGATCGATCTTGTCAGCTGACGCGGCCAAAACAGAGCTCGCAAACAAAATGACAACAAGCGCAGCGGCTGATCGAAGTGTAGTTTGGTAATTCTTCATTGTCTGATTTCCTGTAGTTTAGGCAGCATGCCAAGCGACTAGCGTTGATAGTCGGCAATGATAACTTAAAAATGTCACCACAGATTAACCGCAGACGCCTGAACCTTTACTGAACCGGACTTTCTTTCTTCGGCAGCAGGCTCTGCGGTATCGGTGCACGACGCTGATCTGGTGACGGTGGGTAACTTGCAGCAAGGTAATCAAGGATTTGCGCTTCGATTTCAGGCTCAAATTGCCATAGATTCTGGGTTGCCTGCATCCAGCGTATGGTATCGAGCCAGGTTTTGCGGTCCGCACGCTGTTGCGTAACCAATGCGAGTGAATGACAGCCCCCACAGTTGGCGCGGACATGCTCCCACCCTGGGTTCTTGATCAATCCCGTCACTTCATCTATCTCGACAGCCAACGCCGAGGCCGAGAGCAACAATACAAGGGCCAGTGCAAGCTTCATGCGGTGACCATGACCGCAATTCGGTGACAGGCGTTGTTCAAGTAGCCGCGCGGATTCCACTCAGGTAAAACCATCGGCTGTGATCGACCAGCCTCATCGGTGGCCCGGGCCCAAACTTCATAATAGCCGAGCTGCGGAAATTCCAGATTCGCTGCCCAATGCTGCCAGGCAAGTCGGTTCGCTGGTTTTTTGAGCTTCGCCTTTTGCCAGCTGGCGCCAAAATCTATTGAGGTTTCCACCACTTTAACCCGTGCGTCACCGGCCCATGCATGCCCACGCATATGGAGTCGCGCATCGCCACTAAGTTCGAGACCCGACTTCGGAAATGTAATTAGTGATTTCACCGGCATCGATTCGATAATACGCATATCTTCGTCGGCCACGCTAGCGCCCGGTAGCACCGGCTCACACGGCACGCGATAAGACTGCCCCATCATCTTCGCTCCGTCGTGGACACGGTCACGCACCAAGATGCGAGTCAACCACTTGCCACTGACGGATGCAGGCCAGCCAGCGCACAACATGCGAACAGGAAAACCATGCAACTCCGGCAAGGGCTCGCCGTTCATAGCCCAAACGATCATCGACTCGTTCTCGAGCGCCTTGTGAATTGGCACTCCGCGTGAGATTGGCTGCTTCGTTGGGTCGCCGGACAAGTGCGAGTCGGCAGCCTCGTAGGCTACATAGACGGCGCTGTCCGCAACTCCGCATTCCGCAAGCAAGTCTTTCAATCGAACCCCGGTCCAGTTCGGACACGCGATCGCGCCTGTAGTCCATTGATTACCTTTTGCGGGAGGATAAAATTCTGACCGGCCGTTGCCGCCGCATTCAAGTTGCAATTGCAACGTATGGTGTTTGAAACGCTGTTGAATTTCACCAAGCGTAAATACCTGCGGCCGCTCGCAAGATTCCCCTTCGATATGAATTTCCCACTGCAACGGATCAATGCCTGAAGTCGACGGTGGAATGCCATTATTTCGTACGAACATTCGCGATGCGGGCGTAATAGCATCGTCCAACAAATGTGCCGGCGTTTCTGCATTGATCGGTCTGTCATTCAAGATTGTCAGACCGGATTTACCCTGTATCGTGAATGCTTCGTTTGACTGTGCAACAGCCGCAGGAATCAGTCCGCCTGGCATGTATTTTGCGAACGGGATACTCGCGCCCAATACCGCCGTCATGGCGGCCAGCCCGGATCCCTTTACAAAACCACGGCGCGATAGTTTGTCGCTTTTGCGACCCCAGACCAGCTCGTCCGCCTTCTCAGGATCCACTGCGTATAGCTCATGTACACCTTTTTCTTCACTCATGCTTTAACGGCACTCAGATAAGTTTTCAGCAAGTCTGTCAGCGTATCGCGAAGTTTGGCAGCCTTGTCATCGTCATACATACCCGTTGCTTCGTCCATGTAGGCACGTTGTGCTATCTCGAGTTGCAGCGCATGAACGTTGTTCTGCGGATCACCAAAGTGGCGGGTAATGTGCCCGCCTTTGAAGCGGCCATTGACGACATTGCTATAGGGGCTGCGCGACAGGGCCTTAGCGACAGCTGCTTCGGCGCCCGCTGAACAGCTGGCTGAATTGTTGCTGCCCAGATTGAGAACCGGTAACTCGCCCTCGAATAGTCTTGGCACCAGACTCGGAATTGAATGCGCATCCCACAACAGGGCGTAGCCATGTTGATCGCACATTGCAGTCAGAGTGATTTGGATTTTATCGTGATAGGGGCGCCAGTAGTTTTCGATACGCGCGGCTCGCTCATCCGCGTCCGTGCCATCCGCGAGGTAAATCGCCGCGCCGTCAAACGTTTGTTCCGGACACAGGCCCGTCGCAACCTGACCGGGATACAAATTTTCGTCTTTCGCCGATCGATTCAGATCCACAACATAGCGCGAGTAATTCGCGACGATTACGCTCGCGCCCATTGAGGACGCGAAATCGTATAGCTTCGCTACATGCCAGTCGGTATCCGGGATCTGTCGGCCCGCATCGGTCATTCGCAGTTCAATATCCTCGGGTATATCCCGACCGTCGTGCGGCACACTGATCAACAGTGGCGCATCGCCCAGCGAAAATTGATACACGTTACTCACGCGTTGAGGCTGGGCAGTACTGTTGCAGCGAAATCTACATAGCCCCCCTCATCGGCGCGCGCAGCGACGCGCTGAATATCACCAGACAAGGAACGATCCTCCTCGTACGCGGGCGACAATTTGCGCAGTCCTGCTATCACGTCTTTAATTACTGGCGAACTTTTGCGCGGCTCGCGGAACTCGATACCTTGCGCTGCCGCCAGTAGTTCGATGGCGATGACATTGGCGATGTTATCCAGCATCGTGTGCAAGCGACGTCCCGCATAGGTTGCCATGCTGACATGATCTTCCTGATTGGCGGATGTCGGAATACTGTCCACGCTCGCGGGATGGGCGTGCGACTTGTTTTCCGATACCAACGCCGCCGCTGTCACCTGCGCCATCATGAAACCGCTATTCAAGCCGCCGTCTTTTACCAGGAATGCAGGCAATCCGCTCAGGTGCGAGTCAATCAGCAAGGCGATACGACGCTCAGACAAAGAGCCTATCTCAGCAACCGCGAGCGCCAGATAATCGGCTGCCAAAGCCACTGGCTCTGCATGAAAATTGCCGCCTGACAACACAGACTTCGAATCCGTAAACACCAGTGGATTATCGGTGACCGCATTGGCTTCGGTCTGCAAGACCGAACAGACATGTCGCAGAACGTCCAGACAGGCCCCCATCACCTGTGGCTGGCAACGAATTGAATACGGGTCCTGAACTCGATCGCAATCGACATGCGAAGCGCGTATTTCGCTGCCCTTCGTCAGGTCACGCAGCACACCTGCTACCGCTATCTGGCCACCGTGCCCGCGTACGCTCTGAATACGCTTATCAAAGGGCGTATCGCTGCCTTGAATCGCATCAGATGACATCGCGCCTGCCACCAAAGCGGCCGCCATCAGGTTTTCCGTTCGATACGCCGCAGCAAGCGTCAAGGCTGTCGACACCTGCGTACCGTTTAGCAAAGCCAGTCCTTCCTTCGGTCCAAGCACGACGGGCTTAAGCCCGGCTTGTTGCAATGCCGTGGCCGCGGACAAAATTTCGCCTGCAACCCGCACTTCACCAATGCCGAGCAATGCACCGGCCATATGCGCCAGCGGTGCAAGATCACCCGATGCACCAACCGAACCGCGCGACGGAATTCGTGGATAAATATTGTGATTAAGTAGCTCGCAAAGTGCTTCGACAAGCGTCAACTGTACGCCGGAGAAACCTTCCGCCAGAGCAACTATTTTCATCAACATGATCAAACGCACGATGTCATCGTCTAGATCTTCGCCGACACCAACGGCGTGCGAACACACCAGATTTTCCTGCAATTTAGCGAGTTGATCGGTATCAATACGAACGTGGGCCAACTGTCCAAATCCGGTATTAACCCCATAAACCTGCTCGCCGCTGGCAACAACTTCATTGATTAGCTCATTCGACTCGGCGATACGTAATTTGGCATTGTCTCCGAGTGATACCGTGACCGACCCTTGCCATGCGCGTCGCAGCACATCCAGTCCGACCATCTGATTGTCAATTACGAGTTTCACTTCGCACCGACACCGTTGATCATCGGCAGATTGAGATCGAATTCTTCAGCACAATCAATGGCAATCTCATAACCCGCATCGGCATGTCGCATGACTCCGGTTGCCGGATCGTTCCACAGGACTCTTTCGATGCGCCGATCGGCGTCTTCGCTGCCATCGCAAACAATGACAATGCCAGCGTGCTGGGAGTAACCCATGCCGACGCCACCACCATGATGAAGCGATACCCAGGTTGCACCGCCCGCCGTACTAAGAAGAGCATTCAACAGCGGCCAGTCAGAAACGGCATCACTGCCATCAAGCATACTTTCTGTCTCACGATTTGGACTCGCGACCGAACCGCTATCCAGATGATCGCGCCCAATGACAACCGGCGCGCTCAATTCACCGTTGCGAACCATTTCGTTAAAAGCCAGGCCGAGACGATGGCGCTGCCCCAAACCAACCCAGCATATACGTGCAGGCAAGCCCTGAAACTGAATGCGCTTTTGTGCCTCGTCCAGCCATTTGTGCAGATGTGCGTCATCCGGAATCATCTCCTTGACCTTGGCGTCAGTTTTATAGATGTCTTCAGGATCACCGGATAGCGCGACCCAGCGAAATGGTCCAACGCCGCGACAGAATAATGGTCGAACATACGCGGGAACGAAGCCGGGGAAATCGAAGGCATGCGTTACGCCTTCATCCAGCGCAACCTGGCGTATATTGTTGCCATAGTCGAAGGTCGGAATGCCCTGCTTCTGAAAATCAAGCATTGCCTGTACGTGAATCGCCATCGATTTCACGGAAGCGGCCGCCACTGCATCCGGGTCGCTTTCGCGTTTCTCAAGCCATTGCGCTACCGTCCAACCGGCCGGGAGATAGCCGTTCGCAGGGTCATGTGCCGAGGTCTGATCGGTTACAGCATCCGGTTTGATGCCCAGCTCGATCATCTGCGGCAGAATTTCAGCTGCATTGCCCAGCAAGCCGACCGACACGCTCTTCTTCTCACGCGCCGCGCCTTCGATGAGCGCGACAGCTTCCGACAAGGATTCGGCTCGCGTATCGAGATAACCGGTTTCCAATCGCATATCGATACGATCTGACTGACACTCGATCGCCAGCATCGATGCACCCGCCATGGTTGCCGCAAGCGGTTGCGCGCCGCCCATGCCACCCAGGCCCGCTGTCAATATCCAGCGGCCCGTGAGGTCGCCGTTAAAATGCTGACGGCCCATCTCGACGAAGGTCTCATAGGTGCCTTGCACGATCCCCTGGCTGCCAATATAAATCCACGAACCAGCCGTCATCTGGCCGAACATCATCAGCCCTTTCCTATCTAGCTCACGAAAGTGTTCCCAGTTCGCCCAGGCCGGCACCAGATTTGAATTCGCGATCAAGACTCGCGGCGCGTCCGCATGGGTGCGAAACACACCCACTGGTTTTCCTGATTGCACTAACAAGGTCTCATCGGACTCAAGTTCCTTTAAGGCCTCAACAATCGCGTCAAAACATTCCCAATTGCGCGCGGCTTTGCCGATGCCACCGTAAACGACCAGATCCTCGGGGCGCTCTGCGACTTCGGGATCGAGATTGTTCATTAGCATCCGCATGGGTGCTTCGGTGAGCCAGCTTTTGGCGGTTAGTTTTGTACCGGTTGGCGATTTAATAACTCTGGTCATCGGCGTAAATTCTCCAATTGCACAACGTCGGCTGACGCTGTTCGTAATGTTCCCGGGGGGGTGTAATGTCCTGTTAGTTCGTAACGGCTGCCAGGATGGTGCAAGCGCGAAAATGTGACTGGATGGCCCTTGGACCAGGTACGGCGAATAACCACCAAACTCGCTTCTTCCGCGCCCATATCGAGATAGTCGCGAATGGCGAGACTCGGCAGCTTCGCGCGCACTGCCTGCTCGGCTTCCTGCAGTGGTGCGACCGATGTCAAATACGCGCTCGGCGTCATGCGGCTAAAATCCTGCAGCAGGCAGTCCGGTGCAAAACTTGCCAGCACGTATCGATCTTCAACCTGGATCGGCAAAGCATTTTCTGCATGCACCAACAATAAATGAAATACATCGGTGCCCTGCTCTATATGTAAGGCCTCCGCGACTTCGCCCCTGGCATGTTGCAAGGATTGGCGTACTACCCGACTACTATGTGTATTGCCGCGCTGCGCGATTTCATCCGCAATATTTTGCACTTCGAGCAAATCTGAACGTGCAAGAAAGTCGGAAACGAACGTGCCGCGGCCGGCAACGCGCTCAACATAGCCTTCATCGTCTAGCTCGCGTAAGGCTCGATTCGCCGTCATGCGCGATACGTTCTTAGACTCGACCAATTCGTTTTCCGACGGCACGCGATCGGTGGGTTTTAATTCGCCACTGGAGATCTTCTCGATGATGAAGTCTTTGAGTTCCTGGTAGCGCGGTTTGTTAACACTCATTGTGCTGCACCGAGTTTCTTGATCGCGTCGGCATACCCACTGCGTGCCTCATCCCGCTCAACATGCATTGCATCGACTACCCGCCAGTTGCCGTTCACCATCACGCGCTCAACTGGCAGCGGATAACCTGAAAATACCAAAGCATCGAGACGCGTTTCATCGCTATGCCCCGTAAGCATTGGATCCTCATCATTGAGCACAAGCAGATCTGCCGCTGCACCTACCTCAAGATGCGGACGTCCCTGCCCGCTTGCAGCCGCACCACCCACGAGCGTGCGCTCGAATAGTTCGCTGCCTACATGACTTTTCGAAAACGATACGACGTTTCGAGACTGAGTCACCAGCCGTTGGCCGTATTCCAACCAGCGCAGCTCCTCGAAAGGGTTAATCGATACGTGACTGTCAGAGCCGATTGCGATTCTGCCCCCTTGCGATAAGAAATCATGCAGTGGGAACAAACCGTCGCCAAGGTTGGCCTCGGTACTTGGGCAAAGCGCAACGACTGCTTCGGACGCCGCCAGTGATGTTATTTCGTCGGCGTCCATATGGGTGGCATGCACCAGGCACCAGTTGCTGCCAACTTCAAAATTCTCCAGCAGCCATTTTACGGGGCGTTGTCCATAAGCTGCCAGACACTGCTCGACTTCGAGTTGTTGCTCTGCAATATGCAAATGCATCGGCACAAACGAGTCGTTCGCAATTTTGGAGATTGCGCGTAAAGACTCCTGCCTGACGGCGCGCAAACTGTGAACGCCAATGCCAACATTCACTTGTGCGCTGGCAGCAGCAGTTGCACGCTCATGGTGTTGCAAAAACTCATCGAGTGTTTGCGCGAAACTTTGTTGATGTGCAAGTGGACGCGGATCATCAAAGCCGGCACGTTCGTAGTGCACCGGTACATAGCTCAGACGAATACCAGTTGCAGACGCTGCTGCGGAAATCGCCTCGAACATCGTATCAACGCCAGCGGCGTTCTTCGGGTCATGATGCAAATAGTGAAACTCGGCAACTGATGTGTAACCACTGGCCAACATTTCGCTATACGCTTGCCGCGCAATCGCGCTCAAAATTTCAGCATCGACGCGTCCAGCCAAATCGTACATACGTTCGCGCCACGTCCAGAAGTTGTCGCGCCCCGCTGGAGAGCGCTGCTCTGTATGGCCCGCCAACGCCCGTTGGAAAGCATGGCTATGCGCATTGCAAAGCCCCGGAATAACGAATCCCACCGACATGTCATCTGCGTCCGCTGTCGCAGCGCTGGTCACAGCCGTTATTTGACCGTCGACGACCTCCAGCCGCACATCGTCAACCCAGCCGGATGCCAGCAACGCCTTTTTCGCAAATACCTTCTTCATACCGCTCTCGTGTAGGTTGTATATACAGGCTAGACCATGCTAACGTCGCTTGCAACTTCTACGGCGCCAAACCTCACACCACAAGGCTTTCATAGATATGCCCGATTGGGATCTGTTACTCACCGACGCACGTATTGCCACGATGCGAGCCGACCTGCCGGATTACGGAATTATCAGCGAATCGGCAGCAATTGCGATCAACGACGGCCGTATCGAGTGGCTCGGCGAGCAATCGCAACTGCCCGCACATACGGCGATCGAACAGCGCTCGATGAACGGCCGCTGGCTCACACCGGCGCTCATTGATTGCCATACGCATCTGATCTTCGGCGGCGACCGCGCCGCGGAATTTGAGCAACGACTGAAAGGAGCAAGTTACGAAGAAATTGCGCTTTCGGGTGGTGGCATCGTGTCTACGGTGAGCGCGACTCGGGCAGCCACCGCCGAGGAGTTGTTCGCGGCAGCCTTGCCACGAGTCCAGGCGCTGGCCCGTGAGGGCGTTGCAACGGTCGAAATCAAATCCGGATACGGCCTGGATCTCGAGACAGAGGTTCGCATGCTGGAGGTCGCACGCCGCTTGCAGGATGCGACGCCCGTCGATGTACGTACTACTTTGCTGGCCGCACACACCGTTCCTCCGGAGTTCAAGGACGATGCTGATGCCTATATCGACTTGGTCTGTGATGAAATTTTGCCGTTGGTAGCAAAAAGAGGGCTCGCCGATGCAGTTGACGCCTTTTGCGAAACTATCGGCTTTAGTGCAGCTCAGGTCGAAAGAGTATTTGCGAAGGCCACGCAGTTGGGCTTAGCCGTAAAACTGCACGCCGATCAGCTCAGCGATAGCGGCGGCGCCGAACTCGCGGCACGATTTAACGCCTTGTCAGCAGATCATCTCGAATACACCTCAAGCGCAGGCGTCGACGCCATGGCGGCTTCATCTTCTGTTGCGGTTTTATTACCGGGCGCATTTTTGACCTTATCTGAGACACAGGCACCGCCGATCGAAGCCTTGCGCTCAAAGAAGGTCCCTATTGCCGTGGCCACCGATTGCAATCCTGGCAGTTCGCCCATTTGTTCGTTGCGCATCGCGATGATGCTGGCAAGCCGCATATTCAAACTCACGCCGGAAGAGTGTCTCGCCGGGACCACCCGCGAAGCGGCCCGCGCACTCGGACTTCTACACGACCGTGGCACGCTGGAAGTTGGCAAACGGGCAGACATCGCTATGTGGGACCTAAGCCATCCGCGGGAACTCGCCTACTGGTTGGGAACACCACAACTGGCAGATCTACTGACAAGTGGGCAAACTACGCGTCCTTGAACGCGCACCTCGCCAATTCCCGCAGTTTCATCATTACGCTAGGCCTGTTGACGGCTGTGGCCGCGTTGACTGTGGATCTGAGTTTGCCGGCGATTCCAGCAATGGCCGAGGCACTCGACTCAACGCTATCCCAAGGCCAACAGATTGTCGGTATTTTTCTGCTCGGCATGGCACTTGGGCAGATACCGGCCGGACTGGCCTCCGATCGATTTGGGCGTCTGCCGATACTCTTTGTCGGCATGTGCATCTTTGTAGTCTCGGCAATTGTAACTGCGGTCGCAACGGACGTTAATATATTGCTCGGAGCGCGGTTCGTACAAGGCTTCGGCGCCGCCGCATCCATTGTCGTTGCGCGCGCCGTCGTCCGCGATATCGCCAGCGGCGCGGATGCCGCAAAAATCATGTCGCTTTTAACGATGATTTTTACCGCGGCACCTGTGATTGCCCCATCATTCGGCGCGATCCTCGTCACGCAATGGCATTGGCGAGCACCCTTTATTGTCATTGCGGGTTGCGGTGCCCTGCTGCTATTCGCCACCCGAGTGTACTTGGTTGAGACCCATGTGCCGAATGCAGAACAGCATCCCTTACGACAGTTGAAATCAAGTTTTGGTGAGTTCTTTTCTCACCGACAGAGCGTCTTCGGGCTGTTAGTCATGGTAGTGCCTCCGGCCGGCTACCTATCGATAATTGCAGTCTCATCTGCATTGGCAGTCGATATTTACGGCTTTTCACTGGCTCAATACGCCCTGATCTTCGCCTGTGCCGGACTGTCAATCCTCGCTGGCGCCGCCACTAATCGTTGGCTGGTTACACGCTTCACGATAATGCAAATACTAATGGCTGACGTCGTCATTATCCTCATTGCCAGCGTGCAATTACTGATTATTGCCTGGCTGAATGACGCGCCGTTTTGGTGGCTCTGGACCTGCGTCTGCATGAACATGTTTACCATGGCAATTTTTCAGTCCAATGCAACGGTGTTAACCCTCGACCCATTACCAAAAATTGCCGGCTTCGCGTCGTCAATTATCGGTACATCACAGAATCTGATCGGCGGCTTCGGGGCATTGCTCGGCGCGCTGATTTACGACGGATCGGTGCGCAATGCCACGATCATTCTTGGCGTTTCGGGAACACTGACAGCCGCAATATTCTTCTTACGGCCGTTGATTATCACGGGGCCGCTCGTGCACCACCCCGACGAGCTTGCCCGCGACTGAAGCGAATATTCGCTTTAGGTCATAAGCAGTCAGTCGCTAGTTGATGAGTCCACCGGCTGCTTGCGACCAGCAGCGGACGTCACCAAGCGATCTGGGCATTGAACAACTCCGACCGTTATCTGAAGTCTGCAAGCTTTCCCTTCAACAGATCGCGAAATGCGACTGTGTCCTCGTGGTGCTGCATCAACACGGCGCCGTGGTATTTCGACCAGCCGGATATCCAGGACGTAATATTCGCAGCATCGGGATTTCTCAGCATGCGTTCAATATCGTACTGATGAACATAACCGAAGGAATTATCCTCAGCTATAGTTACAGAATGGTGCTCGCCGGGTACTTTGGGAGCCATGAATGACCACGTCATTACCTCGGGAGCGCTGGCGACCATAAAACCCAGATTCTGAGAGGCACTGAATTGTGCATTGGAATAGGAGCGCTCAAATTGTCCGATCGCCACGCGAACGGACACATCGCGAATCAGTGCGATGTTGCCTGTCGATTGCAGTTCGCGGACCGTAATCATATTGGTCGCCGGCGGAGCCACCCAGCCCACCGCGTTTAGACCTTGAATGAGCCTATCTTCGTCACGGTCATCAAACGTTCCGGACCGAATTAGCTGGGCGATATAATCTATCGAGGCTGTGGATTCATCGAAGGTCCGGATGTTGTCTTGCTGCGCGACAATCGAGTCATCCATGTCGGAAAGCAAACGTTCAAGATACTCCAGCTCGAGATTGCGGTCTTGTTTCAATGACATCCAGGCATCCGCCTGTAAGCCGATATAGATTCCCACAACAACGACGATCAGATCGAGGCTGACCGCAAACCAGTTCTGGCTTCTAACATGTTCGGTAATTCGACGCAGTATCATGTTTTGTACCCCGGTATTCGGGCCACAATGTCCACTAAGGGTCAGTAACAGCCTCTCAGGACCACGCGGCCATTAGCAGTCATTCGCGATTTGAACCTCAGGGTATCAAACGCCGGCATTCACAAGGTCCCAGAACTCTTCCCTGTCATTGGTATGCGGAAAAGGTTCATCCGGTATGGGTTCATCAAGGAATGCACACAGGGGTTCTCATCCTTCTTTTACCGAAAATACGAGTAATTGACTGGCCGGAATTGTCTCTTTGACTATTTCGTTGTGGGCGACAAAAGCTTTAATTAGACCGTCTCGATCGAGGTCGACCGGAAAACCTGTTTTGCTAATAACAGCATTAGCCATATCAAGCCAAGCGTGCATTTCGGGCGGCGCCTGATCCTTGCCGGCTAGCAGCTTGTATATCGTGGACCCAAAGCTGTCTGCCCAATTCTCTGGGCTGCGTTCCGTCAAGACAAACTTTGCAGTCGGATATTCCTTAAGCAATTCGCTAAAAAAGCCCGCAGTGGGCCAGTCAACAGCGCTCTTGTAGCCACTGTAAATCGCCCGCCAATCCGCGTTTCCTTTTTCAGCTGCAGACCAGAGCGGCACTTGCGAAGGCATATTCTGGAGAACTTCCTCCATGTGGTGACAAGGGCCAAATCCGAGCTTATTAATCGCGGTTTTGAGCGAGTGGGTACCGGTACGCCCAACGCCTACTCCAATAATCTTCATAGCCGTAATACTCCTCTACCAAACTGGCAGTCAATCCTCATTCATTACTCAATCATGGGTAATCAGGAAAGCCTTGCTAAGGCGTGTTTGTCAGTACGTATGACAACTCTTTGCGCGACTGTGTCGGCGTCAACTTCGGATAGCCGTACCAAAACAAGCCGACGACGAATTCCTCTTTCTCAGCAAAACCAACAATATCGCCAAACCGAGTATCGCGGATAATATCGCCCGTAGTCCACTTGCAGCCTACGCCGGCTTTCCACAAATACAGCATGAGATTTTGTACAGCAGCAGAGCACGCCGCGTAATCTTCCTGTTGCAGCAATTCGTCCTCAGAGCGACGACAAGTGACCACTAGCCAGCCCGGTTTTTCCGACCATTTTTCACGTTTGAAATCTGCCGCCTTGCTGCCTTTTTTCGCGCTGACGATAGAGCGACAAAGGTCCAGACAACGGGTGATGCTCTGTTCGCCCAAAACATAGAAGTGCCAGGGTTCTGTCAAGCGATGGTTAGGCGCCCAGGTTGCCGCCTCAATTGCATCTTTGAGCAACTCTCCGGGCACACTGGTTTGCAAAAAAAGCTCGATTGTCCGACGGCCACGTAAAATTTCAGCGAACTCTCGTAGTTGCTGTGTTTCATAGCTTGGCGTTTTATTTTTCATATAGTGCGACTGGCGCTAATTACTTTGTGCCAATCGTCATACGCCGCAGGACATCATTCTTGATCACGAAGTGATTGTATAACGCAGCGAGTACGTGCAACGTGATAAGTGCCGCCAGTGGCCGCCACATGAAGCCGTGAATTCCTTCCCACCACTCATGCTTGTCATGATCTTCTTCGACAGGCAGCCATATCGAGAAAAAGCCGAACATCGGCAAACCTTTACCCCCTGTCGCTGTAAGCATCGCTCCGGCGCTAAGCTGCACAAATACGCAGATATATAAGCCCCAGTGCACAAGCGATGTGCTCATACGCTGCCAGCCTGGAATGCCATCGGGGTGTCCTGGCGGCGGGCTCACGAATCGCCAAACAAGCCGCGCAGTCATTAACATGAAAACGACCGTCGCTAAGGAAGCGTGGATGAAACGAATATAAGTTCTCGCGTCGCCGCGCTCCATATCGGATTGTTCAATACCGAGGAAAAGAAGAATCAAAATGCCGGCAGCGACCAGCCAATGTAGATATTTTGCAACTGTTCCGAATTGTTCGCTTGAATTCTTCAGCCCCACCTTGCCTCTCCGTGTGATTAGCCGTGCACGGTTACCTGTTCACAAAGACTATCACTAGCAGGCGTCAATCTGCAGCTGCAATCAGTTTGGCCGCTTGCAGTAGCTCGGCAGCGGGCAATCGAACCTTGTAGTCAGCGTTAGTGAAAGCGAATTGAATGATGCCCTCTCGGTCGATAGCGAATACTGCCGGCACGGGAAGAACACCGTGCCTAGTAATAGACGACGCCTCAATATCTTTGCCTTTTTCGCCCAGACTATTGATGAGGCGATCGGGAGCTTTGAACGCAATACCCAGCGCGCGTGCCGCCTGCACATCGGCATCGGATAACAACGTGTAATCAAGGCCCGCTATATCCTCTTGCGTCTCCTGACTCAAACTCGCAAACAGCTGATCTGGCCGATCACCGCTAAGAAACAGCACGTCGATACCCATTGCTTGTATCTCCGGGATTGCATTACGCATTTCCGACAAATACATGTTGCAGTACGGGCACCAACCGCCTCGAAACGTCAATATCACCACCGGTCGCTGCAGTTTTGCCGGGTCAAAATCGAAGGGTTCGCCAGCAACGGTTTCGACGATAAAACGTGGCGCACTGTCGCCACTGCGAAGCGGCTTGACCAACTCTGCTGATTCGGCGACCGGCACATCTGCATGTCCCGCTTGAAGAACGACGCTGCACACAACAGCTACGCCGAAGAGCGCGACCAGCGCGACGTGGGTATAAGGGCGTAGATTCATGGCTTTCTTTCCTATGTGAATCAATAAAAGACCGCAGTCTACCCGTAATTATTTCAGCTATTCGTGACGTAGCGCATCGATGGGGTCCAGGCTCGCCGCCCGCTTCGCCGGCCAGATACCAAAAATCAGGCCTATCACAGCGCTAAAACCGAAAGCCATCAAGGCCGACGACGGAGTGACGACGGTTTGCCAGCCCGCGTATTTCGCCAACAAGGACGACACTGAGACTCCAAGAGCGATACCTACTAAACCGCCAAGCACACAAAGAATCATAGACTCGACCAGGAACTGCAGCAGGATATTAGCCCGCGTCGCCCCTAAAGCTTTTCGCACGCCAATTTCACGGGTTCGCTCAGTGACGGTGACTAACATGATATTCATGATACCAATGCCGCCGACGACTAAACTCACGCCTGCAATACCGGCTAGAAGATAAGTAAATACCTCGGTTGCCGCCTGTCGGGACTCAGCAAACTGCTTGCGATCCTGGATTGCGAAATCATTATCGTTACCTGGCAGGATGCCGTGCTCACGGCGCATTACGCGCTCAATGTCGAGCATTGCCATTGGCACTGTTGATGCGGAACTGACTTGGGCGCTAATCGTTTGCACGAAGTCGTTTCCAGTAACACGATACTGCGCGGTCGATAAGGGTATCCAGATATCGTCGTCAGGGTTGCGCCAACCGGATCCGCCTTTCGATTCGAGCACGCCGATGATCTCAAAGTTCAATGCTCTGATCTGCAATTTTTGCCCGACCAATGCAGCCGCGTCAGTTTCCAACATTACCGGTATTTCCGCGCCGAGTACTACGACCCGCTTGCGCGCGGCTTCATCGGCTGCAGATATAAAGTCGCCATGAGCGACGGTGAAACCGTGCACCGAAACATAGTTTGGCGTTGTGCCAATCGTGGTCAGGTTGAAATTCTTGTTGCCAAATTTGACCTGAAAACGGGCATTAGTTTCGGCAACGACGGCCTCCAGATGCTTTGCGTTCAACGCCAACGCCATCGCGTCATCGGTGGTCAGCGTCTGCTGATCTCGTGCGACACCACGACTGAACCAGGAGGACGATTGCAATGTCAAAATATCACCGCCCAACGCCGACATTTGTTCATCGATCGCGCGCTGTGCACCCGTACCCAGTGCCACCATCGTTATGACTGCGCCGACGCCGATGATAATACCCAGCATGGTTAATAGCGCTCGAAATAGATTGCCGCGAATCGATGCCAGTGAAATCTGAATTGTCTCTGCGATAAGCATCGTCGTTAATTAATACCAGGGACGCCGCCGACGCGGCGATTGATAAAGTTTTGCAGATCTTGCTGTGTTTCCAGCAGATGGCTGCTGGGCAAAATCAATACTCGTTCATCCTCGTCTAGACCACTAACGACTTCAACGCGGCTCAAATCGGTCACACCGGTACGTACTTTGCGGATCTCCTGCCGCTCGGAATCAATGACAACCCAAAAATCACCACCGAAACGATAATCGACGGACTTACCCGGCGATTTATCGGCTGCTGTTCCACCGCTGCGAAATATCGACCGCATCAGCTTCTCTTCTTCGGCTGAGAGCGACCCACCATCAGCACGTTTTTTCATAATCTTTCGTGCGTCCGCAGCGCTAACGCCCTTGGGAAGCGTAAAGGTCTTGCCGCGCATCTCGATGGTTTCTACACCACCGACCGCCGGGCTGGCAGCAGTGTCTTTCTCTCGCAGCGCTTCGCGAATTTCGGTATCGGCGCGGCCAAGAATTGCAGCAGTCGACTCCAGATCGCGGTTGGTACGCAATGCCATCACCGGAATCGTCATTGCGTTGTCCGCCCTGGCAATTGATATATCAACTTCGGCGTTCATTCCGGGCATCAACAAGCCCTGCGGGTTCTGGATGGCGACCAGAACGGCGAACATGGTGACATTTTGTTCCACGACCGCTTGCGGTTCAATTTTGGTCACCTCGCCTGGAAACGGCTGATTCGGATAGGCGGCAACCAGCACCCGCGCCATCATGCCCGGCCGAATCTTGCCAATATCGGTTTCGTCAACCAATGAGCGGATCTGCACTGCGCTCAGGTCCGCCATCTGCAACAGCATCGTGCCGCCGGAGAAATCCTGCGTCGGCGACGAAATGACCTGACCAATTTCGACGGGCTTGAATATGACCGTGCCGGCGATAGGCGCGCGAATGTCCGTATCATCAACAGCGATGCGCGCATTCTCAACGCTAACGCGTGCTGTCACCACCTGCGCCTCGGCATTGGCGAGGTCGAGTTCCGTCTTCTCGAGGTCCGACTGCGTCAGCGTGCCAGCAATTACCAGAGATTCGACGCGAGCATTTTGTGTCTTGGCGATCTCGCGACGTGAATTTGCCGCTTTAAGTTCAGCATCGGCTTGATCCAGTCGATTTCGAACGGTGCGCGGATCGATGCTAACCATCAGCGTACCTACCTCGATCTGGTCACCGGTTTCAACTAACACGTCAAGCACTTCGCCGGATGCCTTTGACTTTACTTCGACCGTTGCCAGTGGTTCAACAATACCGGCGGAGCTCACTGCGACCTCTATCGTCTGGCGTTCGACTGCTGCAGTATCATATAAGGGACCCTCTTCCTGCTTTTCCGCGCAAGCAGACAGGCCGATAGCAATTGCAACAGTCATTAGTCGATTTATTGGTCGATTTATTGGTCGATTCATTCGTGAGTCTCCAGGGCCGAATCGCTTACAACGTCACCGTCGCTCAATCGGACAATCCGATCTGCGTGTTCAGCGATCTCCTGTTCATGTGTAACAACAATAAGCGTATTACCTTGTTCATGCAGGCTATCAAACAATTCCATTATCTCCTTACCTGTACTCGAATCCAGGTTACCGGTAGGTTCATCAGCCAGCAAAATGCTGGGGTTGGTGACTAGCGCTCTCGCAATCGCGACGCGTTGCCGTTGGCCGCCCGACATTTGCGACGGGCGATGCTGCATGCGATCGCTGAGTCCTACCGTTTCCAATACACTCTCGGCACGCTCTTGGCGTTGTTTACGCTTCAGTCCTGCATAGATCAAAGGCACCTCTACATTGGCAAGCGCAGTCATTCTCGGCAGCAGATTGAATGTTTGAAATACGAATCCAATAGCTTCATTACGCGCTCGCGCCAACTGCTGATCATTCATAATGGAAACGTTGTCACCGTTCAGGTAATAGTCGCCAGCCGTCGGCCGGTCCAGACAACCAATAACGTTCATCAATGTAGATTTGCCGGAACCAGATTGCCCCATGATTGCCAGGTATTCGTTCTTCGCTATCTCAAGATCGACGCAGCGCAGCGCATCAATAAATTCCGTGCCCATGACATAGCGGCGCTGTAGACCCTTGAGTTGGATTACGCTGTTAGCTTTGGATGAACTAGCAAGCTCTACGGACGGCAAAGGAGACTCTCGATTTTTGCGGGCCGTTAATTAGACCACTGATACGCGCCAATGTAGAGCGTTAGCCGGCTTTTTCGAGAAGATCGATGCTGGTAATTTTAGTGACACCACGACAGCGGGCCTTGGCGCGATACATTGCCTGATCCGCTTCGCGCAACAGTCCGGTCAGCGTGCTGGCGTTTTTCGGGTATAAGGCGAGTCCGATGCTAGCAGAGCAACTTAGCTCCTGCCGTCCGATAATGTATTTTTCTTCAAGCGAGTCGGCGAGTCGTATGGCGAGTTGGTCCGCAGCGTCGGCATCTACGTCTGGCACCAGTGCGACGAATTCGTCGCCACCCGGTCGGCCGATAATATCGCATGTACGAAGACTTCTGCGCAGGCGTTCAGAGGCGATCGTTAACAGTTGATCGCCAACCTCATGACCAAACATATCGTTAATTTTCTTGAAGTCGTTGAGATCGATGAATAATAACGCACCGGTCGCGTCATCGGCACTGTTTGATATTCGCTGCGCTGCCGCACGCTCAAAGCCGCGACGGTTAAGCACGCCCGTTAGCGGATCAGAGGTCGCGATCGATTCCATGCGACGTTCTTTCGCTTTGCTATCAGTGATATCCACAAAAGTCGCGGCGATATCGTCGCCAACCGGTTCGCAAATCATGCGCAGCCAGCGGTTGATTCCTTTGTGTTCGTTCTTGGCCTCAAAGTCCATGCTCTTGCCACCAGCCGCAGCCGCGGTAAACGCATCGAGAATAGCCTCCGATTCTTCTTCGTCCATGCCGTTGGTCGTGAGTCTAATCACCTCATTCGCTGAAGATTCCGCGAGATCGTCAGCGGTTGCGCCGAGAAAACGTCCGGCAGCGGAATTCGCAAAAATGCTGCGCAGTATTTTTCGCCCGCCGTCTTCGTGCATCCAACGGAAGCGAATAATTCCATTCACAGAGTGGTCAACCAGAGTGCGTAGCAATTTCTCGCTCTTGCGAACCTCAGATTGGGCTTTTTCGACATCACTTACGTCGCGAAACATCAGCACTTGCCCACCGCATTTTGACGTTTTTTTCGAGGTAATGCTCGAGACCTGCACATGCAGGAAACGACCGGTAGTCGTCAACATTTTTTGCGGCTCACCCGAATTCAACGCCTCGAATACCTCTGGCGCCTCCTCACCAAGAATATCCTCAAGTGGTACTCGTAAAGCATCGACTTCAGCGATTGAAAGCATGGTTTCCGCAGTATGGTTGAGGCCGATAACACGGCAATTCTCGTCAATAACGACAACTGGGTCCTGCATGTTCTGAAACACCGTTTCGTAGGCGAGCGGCGTGAACTCGATAATTTGTTCGCCTAGAACCAGCCAGGCATAGATCGGCAACATGACGACGAGCACTAGTGCTACGTAAGAAATGGTGTCTGGCCCGAATCCCAGGTCATAGGTGGCCGTCGATGAAAGAGGTGCGATACACGCGGCTATAAGTAAGAACAAACCACGTCGTTGCGCGGGTGCTACTGCCGTACTATGCGCAATCAGCGTCAAGATCGCTGCACCGATCACCGCATAGCTGTAAGGCAAATGTACAAACAGGAACCACGGTCCCCAGCGCTCTGGTCGTGTCAGGAACTCGCCGGCTTCGTTCGCAAATGGCAGGAACCACATGATTTCATGGTAGGCATTGGTCGCCGCCAGACCAATGGTTAATAGCGGGATAATCAGCATCAAAAAAATTGTCCGCAACGGCGTTGCCGATCCGGTGTACTCGCGGAAGCAAACATAGGCCACTACCGGAGTGATGCCGGTACCGACGAAATGCGCCGTTCGGCCCAGGCTAAAGCCTGCGAAAGTGGTGGAAAGAAGTTCGATCGCTCCACCCATCACCCAAACACTGACAACGACGAACAGCACACCAATAGGCAAGCTACCAATCTCACGCTTAGTGGTCATTAGACGCACACCCAGCGATAGATAGCATGCGGCGCTGAAAATCAGCAATGCGGACAACGCGACGTCCAAACTCATATGTCTCGGGCTCTATTTGACGAAATACTGAGAGCCATCTTACGAGCAACAAATGATTGATTCCCTGCGCTATTTCTCAGCTTTGGCGTGCCGCAGTGACCACGAGTGGTCATATTTTTACAAATTTTGCTTGCTGATGACCATGCGGGACCGAAAAATTCGATTTAACTAATTGTATTTATTGTATTTTCTTCAGAAGTACGCGCCCGGAAGCCGCTCTCGCCTAATACCGACAAATTTCGCAGGAAATCGAAGGCATTACTCTCAGACTTCAGGGTCTTCTGCCGGTAGGGGTCATCTTCATCGCGAGCCGCGAGACGCCAATAAAGAATCGTTAAGGTCATCGCGAGGCGAGTTCGAACGAGATGATACAGCAGCGCCTCTTCTTCTTGCAGGAGTGGCAACCTGGATCGATAAGCCGCGACCAGCGGAGCAATAAAAAGTAGCGGATCATTGCTTGCCGAACGCAGATAAGAGGCCGCTGTTGCAAGCTCAATAATCCGTGGTGCCTGCAGCATATCGCCGAAATCTATGATGCCCGTGACGCAAGCCTGCTCGTTTAGCAGGATGTTCTCGGGGTTGGCATCGTTGTGAATGATCTGACGCGGCAGCGATGCCAGCAACGGCTCCACTTGAGTTGAAAAGTGTTGCAGTACATCTTCAACTGTAGAGCGTGTGTCCGCATCACTAATGCTATCGGTCAATGAAAGTAAAATTGCTGCTTTTTGCGTATCCCATAGCATGACCCTTTCACTGGCAGGGTGTGCGAAGTCGGCCAATGCAATATCCAGCATTGCAAGGCGACGACCAAGCTTGCCGGCAACGTCAGCATTCAGTACTGAATCCGCGAGCAAGCGACCATCAAGCCAGGTAACGACGCGCAGCGGAAAACTCTTGCCATTGCCAGCTGCAATCTTACCGCTGCTTAAACCCGCACTTGTGCGCACGATACGCGGCGTGAAATCGAGCGCCTTCCTTTGCAGATGTAATAATGCTTCGAGTTGCAGGTCTACTTCGGCCAGCGGCTCTGCAAGACCCGATATTTTAACAACGAATCGACGCCCATCTTCTGACGTAAGTCGAAAATTTTGGTCACGCTCACTAACCAGCAAGCGATACTCACCGGACAGTTCAAATTGCTGCAGCACCGCTTCAGCCACCCGCGGAATATCGATCTGCGGCGGCAGGGCGGTAACGCCTGTAAGACTGTCCGGCAGGTTATTCACAGCGAAATCATCTCATGTCCATGATTCTTTGACTAATGTGAGCCCCCACTATCAGAAGTGTCGATTGGTTCCCAATCTGTTGAATATAATTGGTCAGAATGTTCGGCTTAATGGACCGCTTACTAAAAATAGCGAAAACTGCGACCTCGGAGACGGGTGTTCAATTTCGCAAGCAGAAGTATGGCAGCAGCGATATTCGTAGCTTCCTGCGCGATGTGCTTGCAATGGCGAACGCACCGGTCGATGGACCGCGGTATATCGTCGTTGGCGCCGACTTTGATAGTCGCGGCCGCAAGCTTGTGCACGCGGTCGACGCAGATGATTTTGCCGGCAAACCCTCTTATCAATCGTTGGCGAACGAGTATATCGAGCCACCAATCCGCATTCGTTACAAACCGGTCTCGGTTGACGGCAAGCGCGTGGGGGTCTACGAGATCTCCGATTGCCAGGATCGTCCGTACATGATGCGTATCGACTACTCGGAAACACTGCGCCGCGGAGATGCTTACATCCGCTCAAGTAACGGCACCATGAAAATGGGGCGGCGACAGTTAGGCAAGCTCTTTGCCAGCAAGTTTCGCGACTCAGTTTCAGCTGGCGACCTGGAGATCGGCTTCCCCGGTGAAATAATTCACAAGGATCTGGCGATTGCGAGCTCTGACTTATCTCGACTGCCATCGGCGGAGGCTAGCAAGAAACTCAGGCAGCTCATCGATATCCAAAATAACTCCAGAAGCACCGGATCGACCACCGTGATGGCGCGCCTGACTCACGCCAGACTTTTTGGCATGGACGACCCGTATGTGGATCGATCGCCTGATGAGCTTCTCGCTGAAATGGATCAACTGCGAATGAAGTATCGCGATGCGGACGATCATTATCTATTCGCAACGCACGGCAAACCTTTGCAATTGGTAGTCTACAATCAAGGTGACGAACCGATCATCGACGCGTCACTGACACTGGCGCTACCGAATCACAACGCCTTCTATGTAGCTGAGCAACTTCCAAAAAAAGCAACCAAAGACGGATACTCAAACCGCACGCCTGACGAAATCGCGCTGTACCCGTCTGTCAACCTCAAAGACAACTCGATACAGATTACGAGCAAGGTAGGCGATATTCCTGTCGGTGAACCCATTGAGGTATTCGGCTCGCCGTTGCTAACGTGTGTTGGGCGCGAACTTAAGGGCAAGCGTTTCGGCGTGCGATACGCGCTACACGGTCAGAATCTCCGCTCTCCGGCTAAAGGGCAATTGCGGCTGTTATTCAAACGCTAACAACCCGCCTGCACTCTTAGTCAATCCACTTTTCCGTCTTCGGTGCCTTGTACTCGCGAAACTGCTGCAGCAGTCCCTGTGGTGTTTCGTCGCAGAGCAACATCTGACGGTTTTCGGGACGCAAAAACTCCTCGTCCACGGCATGATCGAGATACCTGAGTAAGTCATCGAAATAGCCCTCAACGTTCAGAAGGCCGCAGGGCTTTTGGTGAAACTGTAATTGGCCCCAGGTGAGGATCTCTATGATCTCTTCAAGCGTACCGAAACCACCCGGCATGGCGATGAAGCCGTCGGACAACTTCGCCATCTTCGATTTTCGTTCATGCATTGACGAAACGATGTGTAATTCGGTCAAACCCTGATGTGCGAGCTCCTTGTCACTCAAAGCCGTGGGCATGACGCCGTGGACTTCACCGCCATGTGCAAGAACCGCATCCGCGATTACCCCCATGATGCCTTTTTCGGCACCGCCATAAACCAAACCGAAATTGTGTTCGACGAGTACCGATGCGAGATCACGCGCGGCAATCTCATAAGCGGACTGCCGGCCATTACTCGAACCACAGTAAACGCAGATATTAGGCATCGGAAGAAGCCTCAGGCTGTCTTGGCTTTAGTTCTGGCACCCTGCATGATCGCGGCAATCTCCGGCCTCCGTTCTCGCAGTTCCTCATCCGTAAGTGCATCCAACTCATGAGGGAAAACCAGCCATTCGCTTGTTTCATGCAAAAAATAGTCGGGCGTGATATCCGTCTCATTGCGGCTTGGCTTGAACCATGGCACGGCAACCCGAATGTCCTCAGGCGTATTGCCGCGTGCACGACGCGTCAGCTCCCCGATAACCGCGACAATCGTATTGCCAGTATCGAAGACGTCATCAACGATCAACACCCGGTCATCATGACGAATTTTCTTAATAATATAGTTGAGGCCGTGCACCGCCACCTTGCCGCGTTCGTCGATCCCTGAGTAAGACGAGGTGCGAATGGCAATATGGTCGGAGTGAATGCCGCAATAGCTCATGGCTTCTTGCAGAGCCATACCGACCGGCGTACCGCCACGCCAGATAGCGATAATGAGCGTCGGCTCGAAGCCACTCTCGACAATGTTTATGCCCAGCTCAATGGAATCGAGCAGCAAATCCTGTGCGGAAATTACGGTTTTGCCCATTATTATTCTCTTCTGTGCGGACGTGAGGCGAGCGCTATAATGCGTGGCATCAATTCTAGCGCAGCAAGACCCAGGAATAACAATAATGAATGAGCGATTTATCGCCGCGGATGACCTGCTTCACGATTCTTTCCAGCTGGCCGCCAATATTTTCGAAGCGGGATTCAGGCCCGACTTCCTGGTGGGACTTTGGCGCGGCGGCAGCGCTGTTGGTATCGCCGTTCAGGAAGGCCTCGACTACTTGGGCGTAAAAACGGATCACATTGCCATTCGCACTTCATATACGGGGGCCGCAGACTACTCACAAATGGTCAGCAAAGCGGATTCCATTCGAGTCCATGGTCTGCAATACCTGCTCGAAAACTTAAGCGCGCACCATTCCATGCTGATCGTCGATGACGTCTACAGCACCGGCTCCAGCGTCAATGCCGTAATTAAACAGCTTGCTAGAAAGACACGGAGAAACTTGCCGCAAGATATTCGTGTTGCAACAGTATGGTATCGACCCACTGAAAAGACTTTGCGCACCCCGGAGTACTTCGTTCACGAAACCAAGCAGTGGCTGGTACTGCCGTACGAGCTATCTGGATTCTCAGTAGAAGAGCTACGTCAAAATCGCCCAGAGCTGTCATCTCTTGTGGACAGACTTGCCCCACACGTCAAATCCGAGGGTGATTCGCGCCAATAATGGCTACGCCACGCCAATTTCTGCGCGCACTTTTCGATGCGGCTGTCGAGAGTGCCAGCCCGCATCACTGCATGGCAAACTGGTTGCCGCCGAGGCCCACAGGACGCACTGTTGTTGTTGGTGCCGGCAAGGCCGCGGCGAGTATGGCCAGGCAACTCGAAGAATCGTGGCCTGGCCCTATACAGGGCATAGTCATCGTGCCTTACGGCCACGCTGTGACATGCACATCGATCGAAGTCGTCGAAGCCGCCCATCCGGTCCCGGATGAAACTGGGGTAGCGGCATCTCGAAAAATTCTTGATGCAGTGGCCGGATTGACGCCAGATGACACCGTAGTCTGCTTGCTTTCAGGGGGTGGGTCTGCGCTGCTCTGCGTTCCGGTCGACGGAGTCAGTCTGGCGGAGAAGCAGGCGATCAACTCGCAATTGCTGCGCTCGGGTGCCGCCATTCACGAGATCAATACGGTACGCAGGAAACTCTCTGCGATTAAGGGAGGTCGACTTGCAGCTGCCTGTGCGCCAGCGCGCGTTATCACCCTGACCATTTCAGATATACCGGGCAATGACATTTCGATCATCGCGTCCGGCCCAACAATCGAAGATTCGAGTTCGTTTGTTGACGCTTTAGAGACTATTGACCGATATGAGATTGACATAGCACCTCGTATTCGCGCCGTCATCGAGAATAGCGAGCCGGTGACGATAGCGGATGGCGATGTGCGCGTCCTTGCTACCAGCGGCGATGCTTTACTCGCCGCAGCGGCTTTGGCGGACGAACGTGGCATTGCGCCTTATTCGCTGGGTGATCTTGCTGGCGACGCACGGGAACTTGCAAAACAACACGCAGACCTCGCCCTGAGTATCGCGGCCGGTAACGGGCCACTGCAGCCGCCCTGCGTATTGATCTCAGGTGGCGAAACGACTGTTAAAACAACGGGCGGCGGTCGCGGTGGCCGTAACGGTGAATACGCATTGGCTCTGACAATAGCGCTGCGCGGTCACCCATCGATTCATGCGCTCGCTGCCGATACCGATGGTATTGACGGCTCCGGGGACAATGCTGGTTGCATGGTTACACCCGACTCATTGCAACGTGCCCAACTGGCCGGCGCCGATGCCGCGGCAGCGCAGCAGAACAATGACAGCTATGCTTTTTTTGCGGCCATAGACGATTTAATCATGACCGGACCAACGCGGACTAATGTCAATGATATTCGCGCCATATTGATAAGCGCTGACGACGAGAATCGCTGAAATCAGTCGAGCGAACGCAGGCCGTGCACTTTATAATGCCGCCGGTGACGCGACCTAGATTTGCAAGATAAGGAAAAGCATGACTACTGCGAAGATTATCTATACCAAGACTGATGAAGCTCCGGCGTTAGCGACATATTCGTTACTACCAATCGTAAATGCATTTACAGGTGCGGCTGGTATCGTCGTCGAATCACGCGACATTTCGCTTGCCGCTCGCATTCTTGCCAGCTTTCCGGACAGGTTAGATGCCGATCAACGCCATTCAGATGCGTTGGCCGAATTGGGCGAACTGGCCAAGACACCGGCTGCTAACATCATCAAATTGCCGAATATCAGCGCTTCAGTACCACAATTACAAGAAGCGATCGAGGAGTTGCAGTCACAGGGTTTCAATATTCCCGACTACCCCGAAGAAGCAGAGTCCGGCGACGATCGTGAAACACATTCACGCTATGCGAAAGTTCTTGGCAGCGCTGTTAATCCGGTATTGCGCGAAGGAAACTCCGACCGCCGCGTTGCCGCTGCAGTAAAGGCATTTGCAAAACAGCATCCTCATTCAATGGGTGCCTGGAGCAGCGACTCAAAAACGCATGTCGCGCACATGAGCGACGGTGACTTCTATGGCAGCGAACAGTCGGCTGTTGTTGCAGGCGACGGCGATTTAAAGATCACGTTTACGGCAGATGATGGTAGCGAAACGGTTTTACGCGAAAGCGTTGCGGTCACCAAGGACGAGCTTGTTGATGCGACGCGAATGGATTGCATGGCGTTGCAGGATTTTTTCGAAACTGAAATCGCAGCCGCGAAAGAACAAGGTGTACTGCTTTCCCTGCACCTCAAAGCGACCATGATGAAGGTCTCAGACCCAATCATGTTTGGCCACGCGGTAAAGGTTTATTACAAAGACGTATTCGAAAAACACGCCGCTATCCTGGAGCAGATCGGCGTCGACGCGAACAACGGAATCGGCGACCTGCACGCAAAAATAGTCGAACTCGACGATGAACAGCGCAGCGTAATCGAGGCCGATCTTGCAGCAGTGTATGCGAAGCAACCGGCTCTCGCGATGGTCAATTCAGACAAGGGCATCACCAATCTGCATGTCCCCAGTGACGTCATTATTGATGCATCAATGCCCGCTGCAATTCGCAGCTCCGGCAAGATGTGGGGTCCCGACGGGCAGCTGGCTGATACCAAGGCCATGATTCCGGATCGCTGCTACGCCGGTATTTATGCAGAAATCATCGATTTCTGCCGGCTAAACGGTGCCTTCGACGTAACAACGATGGGGAATGTCTGCAACGTCGGTCTGATGGCACAAAAAGCCGAAGAATACGGTTCCCATGACAAGACTTTCGAGATTGCCGGAACAGGTACAGTGCGTGTCAGCAATGCGAGCGGTGACATTCTCTTCGAGCACGACGTCAAAGAAGGCGACATTTGGCGTATGTGCCAAACGCGCGATCTGCCGATCCGCGACTGGGTAAGGCTGGCTGTCAGTCGGGCGCGACAAACCGGTACACCGGCTATCTTTTGGCTGGACGAACAACGCGCACACGACCGCAACCTGATCGAAAAAGTAAATCAATACCTGCCAAATCACGATACCAATGGTCTGGATATTCGCATCCTCTCTCCAGTTGAAGCTATGCGAGCTACTCTCGAACGAGTTAAGAATGGCGATGACACGATCTCGGTTACCGGAAATGTACTGCGTGACTATCTGACCGATCTGTTTCCAATCCTCGAATTGGGGACCAGCGCGAAAATGTTATCGATCGTGCCACTGCTTGCAGGCGGCGGCCTCTATGAAACCGGAGCCGGAGGCTCAGCACCGAAACATGTACAGCAATTTGTCAGTGAAGGTCATTTGCGCTGGGACTCACTCGGTGAATTTCTCGCGCTTGCGGTATCCATTGAAGATGTTGCTGGCAAGTCGAACAACAAAGCGGCGCTGTTGCTCGCCAACACACTCGATGAAGCTAACAGTAAGTACCTGACTAGCAATAAGTCGCCGTCACGAAAAGTGAACGAACATGATAATCGCGGCAGCCACTTCTATCTGGCGATGTATTGGGCAGAGGCGTTGGCGGCAAACAGCAGCGACCCCGCTTTAGCGGAGCGATTTGCAAAGACGGCACAGGCATTAGCTGAGAATGAAGATACGATCAACGCGGAGCTTCTGGCTGCTCAGGGTGCAGCGGTGGATATCGGCGGCTATTACCGTCCAGACGATGCGAAGGCAACCGCAGCGATGCGTGCCAGTCCAACTTTGAACGGAATTATCGACGCTATTTAATGGCGTGACTTAGCGATGTGACGCTCACCCGCAACGTAGGTCGCGGCGATGTGTCGTTCGTCGCCCAACATCGTCAGCGCAAAGAGTGTCTCTTCGATCGATGTTGCGGCGGCAGTGCGACGAGCCGAGATTGACGACCCGGCAGGGTCCAACACAACAAAGTCTGCTTCCATGCCGCGCGCGAAATTGCCAACTTTGTCATCCAGATACAGCGCTTCAGCGGCACCCAATGTCGCCAGATAAAGGACCCTGGCTGGCGGCAGGGATTGATTTTGCAGTTGCAACACTTTGTAAGCTTCGCTGGCAGTCCTGAGCATACTCAAACTGGTACCACCACCAACGTCGGATCCCAGACCACAGCGAATGTTTCGAGATCGCATCGCTTGCAGGTCAAAAAGACCGCTGCCAAGAAACAGATTTGAAGTTGGGCAAAACGCCGCCGCGCCACCTTTGGCGGCCATGCATTCACGATCTTCATTGTCCAGATGTAGACAATGAGCAAACACCGCGCGCTCCCGAAGTAGTCCGCTCTGGTCGTAGACATCCAGATAGCTGCGGCTGTCCGGAAACAAATCTGCGACGGCGGCAACTTCATCATGATTCTCCGACAGGTGCGTATGTATCCAGACATCCGGATACTCACTCGCCAGTCGTCCTGCCGCCGCCAATTGCGCATCACTGGAAGTCAGGGCAAAGCGTGGCGTGATGGCATAACCCAATCTGTCCTGCCCGTGCCAACGCTCAATCAGTGCCTTGCTGTCACGATACGCGGTTTCCGCATCATCGCGCAGTTCCTCGGGACACATGCGATCCATGAGCACTTTTCCGGCAACGACTCGCATGCCCCGGAGCTGCGCCGCCTCAAAAAGCGCGTCGGCCGAATGCGCGTGCACGGTGCCGAAAACCAACGCAGTAGTGGTTCCATTTTGCAGTAGTTCATCCAGGAAAATGCTGGCCAGTTCTTGCGCATAGGCCAGATCTGCAAACTTCGCCTCTACCGGAAAGGCGTAGCGATTGAGCCAGTCGAGTAACTGCGTGCCATACGAGGCAATGATGTCCAGTTGCGGAAAATGCACGTGACAATCGATGAAGCCGGGAACGATGATCTTGTCGCGAAAATCCGTGACCTTCGTATCACCACACTGCGCCAACAAGGTATTCGCATTGCCAACTTCAGCAACCACACCATTTTCAACCAACAACAAACCGTCATCGAAAAATTCAACGGCTGCGGTGTCACCGCTTGCGCCCGGATCTGACAGGCAATGCAGAATGGATGCTCGATAGGCCTCACGCATGACGGTCAATCAGCTTCAACGAATACACTTCCTTCCAACATATGCTGTTCGCAGTTCACTTCGTTTCCGCCACGATCAATAATCAAATACTCCTGACCAGCCTCAAATGAAATAAGCGGCATGTGCCAAGTGCCGCGGCGGTAGTTGAAGCCCTGCCGCCCATTGCTGACGAAGGCGCGCAACTCACTTAAATCGACGCCCTCATTCGGCGGCGCGACAACGACCACCATCTTGCATGGACTCAGCGGAATAAATGCCTGGCTACCAAGCGGATGGCGCTCAATCATTTCGAGCTGCAGCGGCAAGGATGTTGGCGTGCGACAGCGCGCAATGCTGACAGCGACATGTCCGTTATTAACGATGTCGACATTGCAAAGATCGTCAAAACGCTCGAATCGAGCGGCGTTCATTGCTTCGGCCGAGTCGCGTGACGTTTCGATGACTTCGCCGTACGGCGCGAAACGTTCTTTTGTAAGGAGTTCGGCTTTGAGCGTCGTTATCATTACTTAGCTCCTCCAACGCGCCCAAAGAGCCGCAATCGACTGATACCGCCATCAGGATAAATGGACATTCGAACATGTGTAACTTCGCCAATGGGTTGCAGGTCTTCGAAATAATGTTGCTGATCCATTTTCAACTTCGATTCAGGCAGGAGTATTTGCCACTGCTTTGAATCCGGCGTCGCCAACTCATCCGCGTCGAATTTAGCTGCGGCTAATGCGACTCGATCCGGATAATTTCCTTTGAAGTGCGCGGTATCAACTTCGGCGCGCTCTATCACGCCTGCTTGCGCAAGGGACAAGATCATCCAGTCATTGCCCGGACCCCGGCGTCGCGCAGTTTCCCAGCCATCGCCCATATTTATGCCGCGACCGGGAACGTTCAAATTGTGCATGCTGCCGTAGTGCTCATCGCTGCAATCAATCGCCCGGCCACCATTCTCTATGGCGGCCAGGTCAACATAGCCATCTACACCTGCAAAGTTAGCTTGCACCTGACCGTAAACACGTAACCTTGCTATGCCACCATCCGGATAGATGTGCAATCGTATATGCGTCCAGACCGTATCGTTGCTAATACTGATGTAGTGATGTGCATCACCCTCAATGTCCGTCTTTGCCAGAATCTCGGTCCAGGCCTCTTCCGGTGTCTCGAGATCACTGTGACAAGCCTCAATAGATACTTGTGGCGGGTAGTTGCCAGTAAAGTGACTGGTGTCGATATCGAAGCCGCGGATAACACCCGGAACGCCGAATCGAATCACACAATAATCATGCCCCTCAATGCGCTTTCGCCGGCTTTCCCAGCCGTCCATCCATTTCCCGTGGTCATCGTACTTACCGTCGATAAAGACCGGCTCTGCCGAATCGATAATGCGCTCTTTTGCCGCGAAAAATTCGTCTGTGGCGAATGTCACTCGCGTGCCGAGTCGAGGTTGCTCCAACTGTACCCAGTGACGAAAGGGATGTGGCTGATTCATTTTCTGTTCTCCATCGCCACAAGTCGCAAGCGTGCAATCTTGTGGATTTCCTGCAGCGCAGTCTCGAACTCTGCGTCGTAGTCATTCTGCAAACGGCTCGCAAACGCTTCGAGTATCTCGGCACGATTACTATCGCGCACGGCTTTAATAAAAGGGAATCCGAATTTTTCCTTGTACGCCGAATTGTGTGTTTGAAATAACTCAAACTCCTCGGTCGTGCATTGATCAAGGCCCGCTCGCGACTGTTCCTCTGTTGAGTCCAACGTTAGCTGACCAGCAACTTGCGCTTTGCCCGCCAAATCCGGATGCGCTCGAATAAGCTCCAGCTGCATCTCGACCGAGGCATTGTCGACGCTGTCCGCCATCAAATGTGTCAGTAAATCAGTATCCGCCTGCCGCTCACCAAGAAGCTTATGCACGCGCTCGGCAACCCATGGCGAATGCTCGTACACACCGCCGTAAGCTGCGACAAAGTCAGTTGCATCCACTAGCCCTGTTCCTCTGCCGGATGTTGCTCTCGCCAATGCTTGGCAATCTCGAGGCGAGTTGCGACCCAGGCGTCTTCATGAGCGAGAACATAGTCCAGGAATTTCGCCACTGCAGCAGCACGCCCCGGCCGACCGGCAAGGCGGCAATGCAAGCCAATCGACATCATCCGTCCGCCTTCGGCATGCAATACATCGAAACTATCTTTGAGGTACTCATAAAATTGTTGGCCGCTATTAAAACCCTGTGGGGTTGCGAAACGCATGTCGTTGGCATCAAGCGTGTACGGCACCATTAGCTGCGGCTTCTGAAAACTGTAGTCCCAGTAGGGCAAGTCGTCAGCATAACTGTCGGCGTTATATGCGAAACCGCCATGCTCCGCCGCCATGCGATGGCTCTGCGGACTGCATCGACCCAGGTACCAGCCTTGTGGTCGCTCACCAGTGATCTGCCGATGTATTTGTAAAGCCTTTTCAAAATGATCGCGTTCGGTCTTTTCATCAACGGACTGATAGTCCAGCCAACGGTATCCATGACTGGCGATTTCCCAAGCCGATCCCTGCATCGCACTAACAACATCTGAATTGCGCTGCAACGCCATTGCGACAGCGAAAACCGTGACTGGCATATCGCGCTCGGTAAATAGACGATGCAGCCGCCAGAAGCCAGCCCGCGAGCCGTACTCATAGATCGACTCCATGTTCATATGGCGCTGACCTTCTATGGCAGCAGCGCCGACTATTTCTGACAGGAAAGCTTCGGATGCGGCATCGCCGTGCAATACACAGTTCTCACCACCTTCTTCGTAGTTGACCACGAACTGAACAGCCGTACGCGCCTTGTTCGGCCAGTTCGCTGACGGCGGTTGCTGACCGTAGCCGAGCATATCTCTGGGATACTCTGTCATTGCCCAATCTTAAGCGACTGATACCAACGATTGATAATTTGTCGTTCCTCATCGGTAATCGCGGTCAGGTTACCAATCGGCATCACTTTCATAACAACCGTTTGTTGGTAAATACGCTCCGCCTCGGCAAGAATCTGCGCACTATCATCAAACATGACGCCAAGCGGCGCTGCCGGAAAAGCCGGATGTACCGGTGCAGCCGAGTGGCAACTGGTACAGCGTGCTTTGATGACGTTTTCTACCTGAGCAAAACTCACCGCTGCATTGTCGCTTTGCTGGGTTTGCGGCGCCATATACGCCACGAGCGCCAGCAAAATTGCGGCCGCGATCACTACCGGCAGCAGCGACGTCTTGCCTTTGTGTCGCGCGACGAAATAGATACGAATAAGCGCACCGGCTATCGCGATAGCCATCAATATTGCCCAGTTGTACTTATGGCTATAGGTCATTGCAAAATGATTGCTCGTCATGACGAACAACACCGGCAATGTGAAATAGGTATTGTGAACTGACCTTAATTTGGCATTGGCGCCATGGGCCGGATCCGGCAATTCGCCACGTTCGGCAGCCACCAACATCGCTTTCTGGCCTGGGATTATGACGTGCGCAACATTCGCGACCATGATTGTGCCGAGTGCCGAGCCGAACAAAATGTACGCGGCACGTCCGCTGAATAAACTGCAAAGCCCCCACGCCAGCAGTGTGCTCAGCAGCAGTAAGATGACTGCGAATACACGCGTGTCTTTTGCCAGCGGTGATTTGCACAGCAAATCATAAACAACCCAACTGCCAATAATGAAGGCGACCGAAATCGTGATTGCCATAGTCGCCGACATATCCGCGACAGAACGATCAATCAGGTAAACCTCGGCGCCGACGAAGTAGATCAGGCCGAGCAGAAAAATTCCGGACATCCAGGTCCAGTAGGCCTCCCACTTGAACCAGTGCAGATTTGCCGGCAATAGCTCCGGGTGAGTCTTGTATTTTTGCGCGTGGTAGAACCCGCCGCCGTGCACGGACCAGACTTCGCCAGCAATACCTTTATCGGTGTCCGCGGGATCACGCGGCGCTTCAAGGTGATTGTCCAGCCAAATGAAATACAACGATGAACCGATCCACGCTATGCCGGTGATCAAATGCAACCAACGCACCAATAGATTCAACCAATCGAATAGATATGCTTCCATGCTAACGCCTCATCGGATGTACGTTAGCGGGCAACTCAGCAGCGGCTTGCTGCAGCGCACGTTCCTGAATCTTGAGCACTTCCGCGGCGACGGCAACGGCTATCTCGGCCGGTTTCTTGCCACTAATTCCGTTCACGCCAATCGGGCAAATCAATTGCTCAATAAGAGCGTCGGTCATGCCCTGCTGTCGATAGCGTTTTTCGAATCGGCGCCGCTTGGACAGCGAGCCGATGAGTCCACAGTAGCGCGAGTCGATTCGTCTCAGTATGCGGTCGCAAATATCGAAATCCATCGCGTGACTGTGCGTCATGACCAGGTAAAAGCTATTCGCAGGCATTGCCGCGACCTCTAGTGCTGGCTCCGAGGCTTCGATTGGACGCACATTTACTGGTACATGCTTGAACATTTTTCGGCGGCTATCGACCCAGCGAATATTGCAATCGAGGTTCGCGAGCGCATCGACTACTGCGGAGCCGACATGACCAGCGCCAAAAACCGCAATATTCAGATCCGGCGCAACAATCGGTTCATAGAGTTCTTGAATGTTTCGAGTGGTGACCCGATCTGCCTGCAATACCCGCCGTGCAGTGGCCAACAACGCAGCATCGACTTCGCTTTCACCTGCACCGAACACTTGCTCTGCAGTGGCCACAAATTTGGCGGGATTCGACTTAGAAATACGGGTCACAATTACAGCTGGCTCACGTTGCCCGTGCAGCGCACGAAGATCTCGCAGCCAGTCCGGCAGTAATCCATCGGCGAGTGGTTCAAACAAAATTTCCACGACGCCACCACAACACTGACCCATTGACGAGCCCAGCGGGAAACTGCGTAGAGAGCTGTCTATCGAATCCAGCATCTCAACGGCGACCCGTGTACTTTGATATTCAAGCTGCCCACCACCGATGGTGCCGATCGTCTCGTCCGCGGTAACGATCATCTTGGCGCCAATCTCGCGTGGCGCCGAACCACGGATCCCTGCCACAGTTACCAAAACTGCACGTTCACCGGCGGCAGCCAAATCCGACAATTCGTCGATCCATTCATTCATGCCGGGCTGCCTCCAGAGCATTCATAATCGCCTCCGGCGTCGCCGGAGACTGCAAGTCAGGCAGTGGGGCTGAATCGCTGGCGATAGCATCACGGATTGCGTGAAATGCCGACAACGCCAACATTAATGGCGGCTCGCCAACGGCTTTGGAGCGATAGATTGTATCTTCGACATTTGCGACGCTTTGCATGAGCTCGACACGAAAATCCGGCGCCAAGTCTGAACAGGTTGGAATCTTGTAGGTTGAGGGCGCATGCGTAGTAAGTGCGCCTTGATCGTTCCACCGCAACTCCTCCGTGGTCAACCAACCAACACCCTGTACATAGCCACCTTCGACCTGGCCAATATCAATAGCCGGATTCAGCGAGTCACCGCAATCGTGGAGAATATCGACACGTAAGCTACGGTTCTCGCCAGTCAGCACGTCGACCACCACTTCAGTCACGGCAGCACCATATGCGAAGTAGAAAAACGGCCTGCCACTGAACGTGCTGCGATCGTAGTTAATCTTGGGTGTTTTATAGAAGCCAGTCGCTGACAGGGACACGCGGTCGGCCCACGCCATCTGCACGAGTTCGGTGAACGAAACCGAATTGTCTCCAGCCACAACCTGGTTATTCGAAAATTTTACTTCCGCTTCCGCGACAGAAAAATGTCGCGCGGCAACTTCCGTTAAACGCGCGCGAATTTTCGCCGCCGCCTTCTTTGCCGCCATGCCATTCATATCGGCACCGCTTGACGCCGCCGTAGCCGATGCATTGGGTACCTTGCTGGTATCCGTCGCCATCGTGCGAATGCGTTCTATATCGATCTGAAATTCTTCCGCGACCACCTGCTCAACTTTAATGTTCAAGCCCTGGCCCATCTCGGTGCCGCCATGATTGAGCTGCACCGTACCGTCTTTGTAGACGTGCACCAGTGCACCCGCCTGGTTGAGTAAAGTGCTGGTAAACGAAATACCAAACTTGACCGGCGTAATTGCGATGCCGCGCTTTAGAATTTTACTGCCAGCATTGAATTTCCTGATTTCCGTGCGGCGCTGTTCGTAGTCACTGCTGGCGAGCAATTGGTCGAATAGCTCGTCGAGGATATTGTCCTCAACAATCTGCAAGTACTGGGTAACATTGCGCTCGGTCTTGCCATAAAAATTTCTGCGCCGAACTTCTAGTGGGTCTTTGCCCAGGCTTCGCGCGATGTCTTCGATGGCATACTCAATAGCGAACATGCCCTGCGGTCCACCGAAGCCGCGAAATGCGGTATTCGATACGGTATTGGTCTTACAGCGATGTGACAGGATACGCACGTTCTCGAGAAAGTAGGCGTTGTCGCTGCTAAACATCGCCCGATCGTTCACGGGTCCGGAAAGGTCGGCGGACATGCCACATCGTGATGCCATTTCGAAATCAATACCGAGAATTCGGCCCGTCTCATCAAAGCCAACGTCATAGTCGATGACAAAATCATGACGCTTGCCGGTCATCATCATGTCATCGTCACGATCCAGACGGAGCTTGCAGGGCCTGCCCGTTTTGTCCGCAGAAACCGCTGCAATGCACGCGATCAGGGCCGCCTGCGTCTCCTTGCCGCCGAAAGCGCCACCCATACGCCGGCAGATAACGGTTACGTCGCTGGCGGATCGATTGGTGGCGTGTGCAACCAATGACTGCACCTCGTCAGGATGCTGAGTCGAACTGTAAATCAGCAAACAGTTGTCATCTTGCGGAATCGCCATTGCGACGTGACCCTCAAGATAAAATTGATCCTGCCCGCCGAGAAAAACGCGTCGTGAAAGTCGATGCGGTGCTGCCGACAATGCCTTATCCGGATCACCGCGCAGTAACGTCTCGCTCGGTAGAACAAAGGAGTTTTTTTGCACCGCTGTCAGCGGATCGAGAATCGCTTCGAGTTCATGGTATTTAATCTCGGCGCGTCTTGTCGCCTTGCGTGCCGCATCAACGCTATTCGCAGCCACGACAAATACCGCCTGGCCGACATAGTGCACCTGACCCTCAGCGAGAATCGGGTCATCGGCGACAATCGCACCAAAATTATTCGCGCCGACGATGTCATCGGCAGTACAGACGTCAACCACGCCGGGTGCTGTCAGGACGTCCGCGAGGTCAATGCTTTGCAAGTCGCCATGGGCGATACTGCTCATGCCGATGCCCAGATGTAACAAGTCTCGTGGTTCCGGCAAATCATCGGTATACGAAGCACGGCCCGTCACATGCAGGCGTGCGCTATCGTGCGGCAACGACGCGCCGACAGCAGACTTTCGATTTCGCATGACGTTAGGCTTACCGGCCATAGGTATATACCGTTTCCAATTGCTCGCTTTGTGTCTCCGCAAAAAAGCGGCGCAGCATATTTTGCGCAGCACGCATACGTCCGTCTGCCGACGCTCGCATATCGCTGATAGGGGCGAAATCCTCCGCTAACTTTTGGCAGGCATTCTCGACACTGGCTTCATTCCAGTCCTGAGCGTTCAACGCAGCTTCCGTCAATTTTGCGCGTCTGACAGTCGCTGCCAAACCACCGCAAGCCATGCGAAACGCAGTTACCTTGCCATCCTGCAATTGCAGCTGATAAGCGCTACACACAGCGGATATATCCTGATCAAAACGCTTCGACCATTTATGGCAGCTGACAATGACCTTGTCGGTCGGCAGCGGCACTCTGATCTGCGACACAAACTCAGCGGGCTGCAAATCATTCACCATGTAGTCGTGATAAAAATCACCAAGTGCGATTTCGCGCTCAACATCACCGCAACGAAGCACCAGCGTTGTATCCACAACCATCAGCGCTGCCATCGAATCACCAATTGGCGAGCCATTCGCGATATTTCCACCCAGTGTCCCTGCATTTCGTATTGGCGGTGACGCAAAACGGCGGAACATTTCGATGAGGCCAGGATAGTGCTTTACGATAAGTGGCACGGCATCGCTGAAGGTTACCGCGGCACCAATTTCAATATGAGAATCAGTCGTTTCAAGGACCTGAAGCTCCGCTACGCGGCCCGTATAAATGACCGTCGACAACTCCCGATGTTGTTTCGTGACCCATAGACCCACATCGGTGCCACCCGCCAGGATGGTCGCTTGCGGATATTTGGCCAGCAACTCTGCCAATTCGTCAGCATCCAGAGGTGCCAAAAATCGCCGTCCATTTTGCTCTACTTGCAATGAACGTTCGCGACGCAGCGCTGTAAAGTCCGACGCACGCTTATGCAGTAATGAACGATCGGCTTTTAGCATTTCGTTGGCGGCCGCAATTATAGGTTTGTAACCGGTACAGCGACAAAGATTTCCAGAGAGGGCGTCGTCGATATCCTGGCGCCCTGGATTCGGGTTGGTCTCGTACAGCACGTACATCGACATGACAAAACCCGGCGTGCAAAAACCGCATTGCGAACCGTGATTATTGACCATGGCCGCTTGTACCGGGTGCAACTCATCGGCCGTCGCAAGACTCTCAACCGTTATCAATTCTTTGCCATCAAGCGTGGGCAAGAACTGAATACAAGAATTGATGGCCTTGAGTCGCGTTTCGCCGCTGTTACCGACGGGCTCAGAAACGGCGACCGTGCAAGCGCCACAATCACCTTCAGCACAGCCTTCCTTGGTGCCCTTGCGGCGCAAGTCTTCGCGTAGAAACTGCAGCACCGTGCGAGTCGGATCAACATCGCGCAACTCGACGACCTCGCCGTCGAGCAGAAAACGAATTCCAGTCGCTTCGCCCACGTTCCTCAACTGCCCCGGTACGTCGAGTAGGACCACGGTGAGACCAGCAGTGGGACGTGATAATTCTGCTCCCCATCAACCGAGAAGCGGATAACCACGGTCTCGAGAAACGCCGGATCGCCCAATGTCAGATCTTGCGATCGGAAATACTCGCCGATATCAAATTCCAGCTCGTAACTGCCCGTGCGCATCATTGATCCTTCCAGCAACGGGTATTCCGTACGGCCATCGGCATTGCTCACTACCGCCGCTATTGCTTCGCGCTCGTCCGAAAGCGCAAACAAGCGAATGGCAACTCCGTGGGCAGGTTTACCCTGAGTCGTATCAAGAATATGTGTGCTCAGTCGTCCCATACCGCCCTCGTCAATGCACACGCAAGAATCGCGCAGCGCTTTGATTATACTGTGTTAACTTCTCTCGCATACCAAAAAGAAGCTATTCGACAGATAGACATAGCCTGTCTGACTCGACCTGGACGATTCTTAATGAAGCAGCTGTTCCTGCTGGCGACAAGCTTGCTAATCGCAGCAGTCGAAGTCGAAGTCGACAACGATAGTGAGGTTTGCTATCTGCAAATGCCCGCAACGCAGGAGCAGAATCTGCCCTTCTCGTCAGCCAGTAGCCTAATTCGCAGCGCTAAGCAGCGCGTCGCGACGGGATGCCAGCGCGGTCAAGCGCCGCTTATCAAGAATGTCAGCGAACTGCTCCTGCAGCAAATCATCGGTGATCGTCGCCAATGCATCCTTCCAACTCTGATTCACAACAACAGCTATTTGCGCCAGGTACGGTGGCCTGCCTTTTTTATTCGCGAACGCCTTTTCATGGCCACCTAAGATCAGCTGCCAAGATACTTTATCGTAGAGCATGTGCTGTGTCGTACGCCCTTCGTTGTAGATCAGCGCGTCAAAAATGTACATCGCCTGCCACTGCTCCGTGATTGAACAGTGTGCGCCACCGCCCCCACCAGTCGCCACGCGTTCCTTCTCATCGCTTATATTTATGGGCAGGAATTGCAAAGAGCCATCACGACCGTCAACTTCACGCACCACAGTTACCGGTACCATATCCAGATCAAGCAATCTGTCTAACTGATAGGCCGCAACGGCGGGATAAACCCCACGACTCTTGCGCCTGGAGAATATGGCGCTAATGGACTGCCCGTTGTGCTTGATGCGCGCCACGCTGCCGGCGTCGGTTTTATCAATCGATACAATTTCGCCCTGTGCGAGCGCCGCTTCGATCTGGCCCGCCGTCAATCCACCCGCTCTGCGCCCCACTCGTCTTGGATGTTCCATTGGCACCGTCGCAGCAGACGCTTGATTGATCACCGCAACAGAGTCGCCCTCAAGCACCAGCGCATTGCCACTGCCTTGGTAGTAGAAATGCAGCATGCCAGTATCAATCTCGAGCAGACGACCGTCGAAACGCTGCAGGACCTGTAGATTCGGGGTGGGCGTATGGCCCACAACGACTCGTTCGGCATCGATTGCTGCAAGCGCTGCGTTTAAGCGGTGGCTTTCGACCATCTCTGAGCAAGCAACATTGCCACGATACCAAAGCGGGCCGTTGCTGCTCAAAAGCTCCAGGCCATCCAGTGAGATGGCGGTTTTGACGGCCGCGAGCGCCTCTGCTGCAGCATCCAGCGACGGCATGTAATTGATCAGAATCGTCCTATAGTCAAAGTTACTATCAGTCGGCAGCAATATTTCTGCATCGGTCAGAATGTCGAGCGCCTCAACGTAATCAACAAGTTTGCTCTTTTGCTTGCGGTTGATACCGTCCAAACCCACTTCAGCAACCAGCGGCGACAAACCACCGTGCACGAATGCTGTTCCGTTGAGAACGACTATGATGTTTTTCTCCAACAGCCACTTGCCATAGCGCCCGTCAGCTCGAAATGCTCTGCGCATCGCGAAATAGCCAACTGGAAATTGCGCATCGAAAGTAGCCGTTACTGTCGCTGCATCGCCAGCTTGTTGCTGAACGTATAGCTCAAGCCATCGTGCCCGCTCGTCAGGGTCTTCATCCACGGCGAACGCCTGGTATTCAGCGGCGCTGACATACCTGAGATCGCCCGTCATTGGCATCGACTCGTGATTGCCAATTAACACATGCACCTTGCCACCGGCGCTTTCCGCTTCACCTTCAAGCCGCATCAAAAAATCCATGGCCAGTCGCGAGTCAGGGCCGCGATCCAAAATGTCACCAACGATCACAAGATGCGTCGCGTCACCTATCCACTTCAAATCTGCGTTGATGACGCCTGCACTTTGCAAAGTCGCGGTCATTGCGTCATAGGCGCCGTGAATATCCGCAATCGCGACGACACGGTCAACGTTATCGAAATGCCAGTCATCCGCCGAAGCCGACTGCATAAGCGAAAGTATCGCCGCCAGAGTGACTGCAACTAGCTTCAAATCGTATCGCAAATTTTTCTTCCAGATTCCAGTGATAATCGATTGTAATACCTGCGAGAGATAGC